>NZ_JACIHC010000002.1:0-377602 GCF_014198205.1 Bradyrhizobium sp. SBR1B | reverse complement strand
CGTTTGTGCAAACTATCGTAGGGTGGGCAAAGCGAAGCGTGCCCACGTCTTTGCCTGAAGAGATCACAGGTGTCTCGATATCGGCGCCCGCAGGGAGGCCTTTGGATTGGGGCGGGGACATGCGCGACATCGCCGGTCATTTCGGAGAGTGATCGTGGGCACGGCGCGCGAAGAGCGCGCCTTTACCCACCCTACGGGATCTCGCCAATCTATCGTTTGTGCAAACTATCGTAGGGTGGGCAAAGCGAAGCGTGCCCACGTCTTTGCCTGAAGAGATCACAGGTGTCTCGATATCGGCGCCCGCAGGGGCCTTTGGATTGGGGCGGGGACATTCGCGACATCGCGGGTCATTTCGGAGAGTGATCGTGGGCACGGCGCGCGAAGAGCGCGCCTTTGCCCACCCTACGGCAGCCGTCTTTCGGGCCGGACTACGCCACCTTCACGCCGTCGATTGCGACGATGCGCAGGCTTGGCTTCAGCGTTTCTTCCAGCTGCGACTTCAGTTCGTGAACGCGAGGGTCGCTCGAACGCTTCGCACAAACCGCATATTGATGGACCGATTGCGCCAGCGCGCGGCGCGCTTCCGGCGTACGCGTCACTTCGGGCCTTGCAAGCCTCAGAACGATCGCGGCGAGATTCACCAGCATCTCGTCCAGCGCGACATCGATGGTTCCAATGTTAGGCATCACGCACTCCCTCAAGAGGGCAACAGCGGCTCCAGGCATGCGTTCCGGGCTCGGCCGAACATGGCTAACGCTTCGTAAACGTCTTGTTCTTGCCGATCGCGGCGCTAGGCTGGGTGCGAAACAAGAAAATTCGGGGGAGGGACCTGCCATGGATCGACGCGACGTCCTGCGCGCCGCTGCTGCACTGCCGTTGCTGCGCGCTGCGTTACCCGGACCGGCCTCTGCGCAAACCTATCCCGCCCGCAATATCACCATGATCGTGCCGTTTCCGGCCGGCGGACAGGCCGATCTCGCAGCGCGGCCGGTGGCGATGGCGCTGGAGCGGATCCTCGGCAAGGCCGTCATCGTCGACAACCGTGCCGGAGGCGGCGGCGGCTCGGTCGGCAATGCCGCGGCGGCACGCGCCGAGCCCGACGGCTACACGCTGCTGATGACGTTGTCCTCGCTCGCGGTGCTGCCCGAGGCCGACCGGCTGTTCGACCGTCCCGCCGCCTACGAGGTCTCGCAGTTCATGCCGATCGCGCGCGTGCTCGCCGATCCGACGCTGCTGGCGGTGCCGGCGTCCGCGCCGTGGAAGACGGCGCAGGATTTCGTCGAGGATGCGAAGAAGCGGCCGGGTCAGATCACCTACGGCTCGTCAGGGCCTTACGGCACGCTGCATGTGGCGATGGAGATGTTCGCGAGCAGCGCCGGCATCAAGCTGCTGCACGTGCCGTTCCGCGGCGCCGGTCCCGCGCTCACCGCGATCCTCGGTGGGACCGTGCAGGCGATCGCGGCCGCACCGGGGACGCTGAAGCCGCAGGTCGACGACGGCAAGCTGCGCGTGCTCGGCAATTGCGGCGCCCAGCGCATCGCGAGCTTTCCCGATGTGCCGACCTTCCAGGAGCTCGGCTACAAGGACGTCGAGATGTACATCTGGGCCGGGCTGTTCGCGCAGAGCTCTCTTCCCGCGCCGATCGCGACCCGCCTGCGCGAGGCGATGGCACAGGTGATGACGAGTCCCGACGTGCTCAAGGCCTTCGAAACCTCGGGCAGCCTCGTCGCCTATCAGGACGCACCGGCCTTCGCCGAATTCGTCGCGACCGACAGCAAGCGGCTGATCGCGGCGGTGAAGAAGATCGGCAAGGTGGAGTAGGTTCCGAAGCCATTTTCACATTTTGTTGTTGGTCCAGAACCGGGTCCTGCCTCATTGATTGATGAAAATCGATGGGAATCGAGAAGGATCGGGACATGCGAACAGAGCGGATTGCGCTGGGTGTGGCGCTCGCGGTCGGCGGCATCGTCGCGCAGGGCGCTGCATTCGCCCAGGAATATCGCGGCACCATGGAACAGCAGATGGCGTGTACGCCGGACGTCTGGCGTCTCTGCAGCGACCAGATTCCGGACGTGAGCCGGATCACCGCCTGCCTGCAGCAGAACACGCCGCAGCTGTCGAGCGGCTGCCGCGCCGTGTTCCAGTCGAACAACCAAATGCCGCCGCAGCAGGTCCCACGCAATCGGGCCGCACCGCCGCGCTATAACAATGCGCCGCTGCCACCTCCGCAGCGTCCCTATGACGATTACGACGATTAGGCTTTGAAGAGCGCATGATCGGGAAAATTGCGCAGCGCTAAAGCATGATCCGGAAAAGTGCGAAGCGGTTTTCCGGAAAAGATCATGCGCAAACAACAACCTAAAGCGCGATGACGATTCATCCAGATCTCATCGCGCTTTAGGCGCGACGATGCGGTCGTGCCGCCTCGTTCAGCGCTCGGTCTTGCTGTCCGATTCAGGTCGTTGTCCAAGCACCATCCGCAGGACGACACCGAAGAGAATGGCCGCGACCGGCCAATGGAACCAGATCTTGTTGCCCGTGAAAAGATTGATCAGAATCAGGAAGGCCGACACCGTGAGGGCCGCTGCCAGCGGGCGGGGCAGCCTTGCGAGCCAATCCGAGACGATATTCGTCGCCGAAGACAGCTCGCGCCTGTCTCCGATCCGCGGAGCACGCGCTCTTTCTGAGGGAGCTGCGCTTTCCTCGATCGGGAAGCTCCCTTGTGCAGCAGCTCGGCCGCCCAGGGTCAGCCGATAGCTGGTCAAGGGAGCAATGTTCTTCAGGGGACGCTGGCCGAGGCAGTCGAAGCCGACGGATAATTTGTTGTGCACCTGGTCGTAGACCGAGCTCGAGATCACGACGCCGCCGGGCTCGGCGAGCTCTTGCAGCCGTGATGCGATATTGACCCCGTCGCCATAGATGTCAGAGCCGTCCACCATGACGTCGCCGAGGTTGATGCCGATGCGAAACTGCATCGGGCTCGCCTGCGGCGCGTCCGCAGCCTGACTGGAGATCTCCTGCTGAATCTCGACCGCGCATTGCACGGCCTCGACGACGCTGGCGAACTCGGCGATCACGGCATCGCCCCAGGTATTCACGATGCGGCCGTCACGGCGCTCGACCAATCGCGCGATGGCGGTGCGGTAGCGGCGGAGCGTTTCCAACGTTCCGGTCTCGTCTGCTTCCATGAGACGAGAATAGCCGTACACGTCAGCGCACAGCACGGTGGTCAGTCGTCGTTTCACCTTGTCGTCGGTCATCGGCGCCATGCTAGCCTCCCTGATCGGCAAAAGCATCAGGGATCGTACCCGGTGCCGCCTTAAGGCCTGACCTCGCAGACATCGACCCATTCGGCGGCGGTCAGCTCGGCCATGCGGTCGGGCGTGATGCGCACCGCGCTGTGGGTCGAGCCCGCGGCCGGGACCACGACGTCGAATGCCTTCAGCGACACATCGCAATAGATCGGGAGCGGCGACTTCAGGCCGAACGGGCAGACGCCGCCGACCTCGTGTCCGGTGATGTCGGCGACCTCCTCCAGCCCCAGCATCTTCGGCTTGCCGCCGAACTGCGCCTTGACCTTCTTGTTGTCCATGCGCGAGGTGCCGGCGGCGACGATCAGGATCACGCGTTCGCCGACGCGCAAGCTCAGCGTCTTGGCGATCATTCCGGGCTCGACGCCATAGGCTTCGGCGGCCAGCGGCACCGTGGCCGAGCTGATCGGGGATTCGATGACGGAGATGTCGGGGGCTTTCTCGGCGAAAAAGGCGCGAACGGACTCCAGGCTCATTCCGGGCAGCTCATTTCAGACTTACGGGGCGGCGATACCTAGGCAATCCCTGGCAGCTCGGAGAGCGCGCGGACGCGGTGGTCCGGCGCAAAGCCAAGCTCGTCCATCTGGGTGCGGATCGCCTTGAACATGGTCAGCGGTGCCACGAGTTCGTTCTCGACGCAAGCCAGCGCCATCGCCTCCGGCGTCACCCGCTCGATCCAGGCGACGTTCAGCCCGAACGCCTTCGCGCCCGCGACGTCCCAGGGGTTGGAGGACACGAACAGAGTCTCGCTCGGTGCGGTGCCGAGCACTTCCCCGATCAGCATGTAGGCCTCCGGGCTCGGCTTGAAGATCTTCTTGGCATCGACGCTGATGGTGGCATCGAGCAGACGGTCGAGCTTGGTGTTGCGCACCAGCGTATTCAGCATGTCCGGGCTGCCATTGGAGAGGATGGCGAGCTTTCGCGGCTTCAGCGCGGTGAGCGCGCTTGTCGCGTCCGGATAGAGGTCGAGATGCAGATATTTCTCGATCACCCGCTCGAAGGTCTCGCTCTCATAGGCCAGCCCGAGCACGCGCAGCGGATAGGCCAGCGAGTCGCGGGTGATCGCGGCAAAGTCCTGGTAGCGCCGCATCAGCGAGCGCAGCCAGGTGTATTCGAGCTGCTTGATGCGCCAGACCTGCGTGATGATCTCGCCATAGCCGGGAAACGCATCCTCGGTGATGTCAGCGACCGACTGGATGTCATAGAGCGTCCCGTAGGCGTCGAAGACGACGGCTTTGATGGGCATCGGGGTGTCTTTCCGGGCCGTTGTGGGCACACGAACTCCGCTTGGGGGAGTACGCGTTGTCGCTAGCTTACCAAGGCACAGCGGAAGTTTGCCACTGCAGGCATGGCATCGAAGTGTGATCAACATCACAGAGCCAATGCTTGCCTTTCATCAGGCTCGACGTAGGCTGCGCACACTTTGATCGGGGCCTACAATGGGCGCTCTTCGTTGGTTTTCATTATTCATTTTCATCTGGCTGACCTGCGGTTCGGCGCAGGCCGAGCGTCGCGTGGCGCTGGTGATCGGTAACTCGGCTTATGAAAAGGTCGCGCGGCTCGGCAATCCATCCAGCGACGCAGCACTCGTGGCGGAAACCTTGAAGGCTGCCGGCTTCGATCTTGTCGACCTGCGTCGTGACCTAAAAGTAGCTGATATGAGGCGGGCGCTGCGGGACTTTATCGAACAGTCCCGCGATGCCGAGGTTGCGGTCGTTTACTATGCAGGTCATGGCATCGAAGTTGATGGGGTCAATTATCTCGTCCCGATCGATGCTGTCCTCGAACGTGACACTGACATTTATGACGAGGCAATGTCGCTGGATCGGGTGTTAGTAGCGATCGAGCCTGCGAAAAAGTTGCGGTTGGTGGTTCTTGACGCATGCCGTGACAGCCCGTTCTCGAAGGTGATGAAGCGGACCCTCGCGTCCAGGGCGATTGGGCGCGGCCTCGCAAAGGTAGAACTGTCAAGCCCCAACACCCTGATTGCCTTCGCATCAAAGGCAGGTTCAACGGCGCTGGATGGCGATGGCAAGAACAGTCCGTTCACGGCGGCGATGGTTCACCACGTTACCAAGCCGGGCCTGGATCTGCGAAAGGCTTTTGGTTACGTCCGCGACGAAGTCTTGAAGTCTACCGCCAATAGGCAAGAGCCATATCTCTACGGCTCACTTGGAGGCGATGATCTATCGCTTGTCCCGGCAGTGGCGGCGCCGTCACCAACAGGACCGCAGGCTGATCCTCAGACGGCGATCCGAAGGGACTACGAGTTGGCGCTGCAACTCGGCACCCACGATGGCTGGGAAGCTTTTCTGTCTCAATATCCAGATGGCTTCTATGCCAACCTTGCGAGAGCGCACGCGAAAAAAATCGCCGCAGAAGAGGCGCGGGCAGCTGCCGCTGAAAAGGCGAGGCTAGCAGAGCAGGAGAGGGTTCGACTTGCCGCAGAAGGTGCAAGACAGTTCGAGATAGAAAAAGCAGCTGCGGCTGCCAAGGCTGCTGAAGAGGCCCGCATCGCTGCCGAGAAGGTCAAGCAGATCGAGCAGGACAAGGCTGCTGCCGCTGAAAGAGCTCGTCTGACAGCCCAGGAGAACGCGGCACGGGAACTCGCAATTCGTGAGAAGGCCTCGCGAGAAAAGAACCAGCAAGTCGCTGCTCTACCACCTCCCGTCGAGACGGAGCAGATCAGCGCCGATACAGCTCGCGCGCTGCAAGCCGAGCTACGTCGCGTGGGATGCAATGTGGGCGTTGTAGACGGCGTTTGGGGTGAGCCCTCGCAGAAAGCCCTCGACCTCTTCAACAAGCACGCCGGCATGAAACTGAATGTGAGCGTCGCCACTACCGACGCGCTCGACGCTGTCAAAAACAAGGGCGGGCGAATATGTCCGCTGATTTGCGAGAACGGCTACCGCGCAGAGGGGGACCGCTGCACGAAAATCAGCTGCCGCAAGGGCTACGTCCTGAACGACGAGAATGAGTGCGAGAAGAAGGGAGCGTCGCCTGAAGCAAAGAAAAAGCCAGAGCTGCAGCACCGCGAAGTAAGACCCTCTTCGTCCTCCGCCGTCACGCGCGCTGATGCGGCTCTATCTAACGGTACCTACCAGAAATGCATGGGCCCCATCACGGGATGTTACGCAAGGGCTATTCAGCAGATGGACCCGCAGAGAGCCAAAATCTGGTGCAGTCGGCAGCCGACGTGCTGAATCACCAAGGCGGAGAAAAATGAAAGTTGCTTGTGGTCGGGCTGTTGTCGGCTTAGTCGCGTTTTGAACTTGCATCAGCTCAAATGGATGGAGACGTTCCGCGGTCGAGGCGCAAGGCGTATGCTCTCAACGAGCGATTTGCTTTCTTTCCGAGTCAATTCTTAGGTAAAGTCTGACTTGATACTGAATCGAGGGGGCGGTTGATGTCGAGGATTTTTGCAGTTCTTTTGGTTGTGATGTGTTCGCTGGTGCTTGCGGTCGAAGCGAGGGCTCAGGTGCACAGTCCAGCAGCCAAGATGAGCTCTGACAGCGGACAATGTCCCACCGGAAGTTGCGCCATGGACGGTTCGGCTTTTGCAAAACACCGCAAATATTGTTCGCCAGCCAACTGTCTAAACAACCGTTTTAAGAGGAAGCAGACGCAGTAGAGTTTGCATGGTGTTCGATGCAACCATTCAAGCTAGCCTGTCGGCTGACGTCCCCGCCGCGTCCAGGTCGCCCTCTCGGCGAACACCTGGCTGACCTCCGCCATGTGCTCCGTGCCCCACGTGCAGAGCGGCACGAGGGCCTGGGCGAGGCTGTGACCCAACGGAGTGAGGCTGTAGTCGACCCGCGGAGGCACCTCCTTGTAGTCGGTCCGCTTCACGAGACCGTCGGCCTCCAGCTCCTTCAACTGCTGGATCAGCACCTTGTCGCTGACGTCGCGGATCGCGCGCCGGAGCTCGCCATAGCGGGTCGGGCCACCCTGGGCGACGAAGTAGAGGATCAGCGGCTTCCACTTGCCGGCCACGACCCGCAGGGTTGCATCTAAGCCGCGGTGGCCGCGTTCCTGGCGTCCTCGGACAGCAGCTTCATGACGGGCGGCGAGGTCTTCGTCGATGGAGGCCTCGCGCAAGTATGAGGTCTTGAGCATGAGGGCTTCGGTCGCTCGATCGAAGCCCTCATGCGCTTTCGAAGGCGTGATGAGATAAGATCCGCCGAGCGCCCCGGCGGAGGTGTGTTCCCTCCCCCCTTGTGGGGGAGGGCTAGGGAGAGGGGTAGCCCAGAAAAAGGCGCCGGCTGTTGACGATGCACAGCGCTAGGGTGCGCGACGGAAAGAATCTCCGAGTGGCACCCCCCTCCCCGCCCCTCCCCCACAAGGGGGGAGGGAACGGAGAGAGCGCTGCTATTGTCCGAGTTCGATCCGACGTCAGCCCACCCGCTTCAGATCCCCAGCAGCTTGCGCGCGTTCGCCTTCAGCACCTTCGGCCGGATCTCGTCGCGGATCTCGATCTTGGCGAAGTCCGACAGCCAGCGGTCCGGTGTGATCACCGGCCAGTCCGAGCCGAACAGCATCTTGTCCTGCAGAATCGAGTTGATGTAGCGCACCAGGATCGGCGGGAAGTACTTCGGCGACCAGCCCGAGAGATCGATATAGACGTTCGGCTTGTGGGTCGCGACGGAGAGCGCCTCTTCCTGCCAGGGGAAGGAGGGGTGGGCGAGGATGATCTTGAGGTCGGGGAAATCGGCCGCGACGTCGTCCATGTACATCGGGTTGGAATATTTTAGCCGCATGCCCATGCCGCCGGGCATGCCCGAACCGACGCCGGTCTGGCCGGTGTGGAAAAGCGCGACCGCGCCGCCATTGTTGATCTCTTCATAGAGCGGATAGGCCATGCGGTCGTTGGCGTAGAAGCCCTGCATGGTCGGGTGGAATTTGAAGCCGCGCACCCCGTATTCCTCGATCAGCTTGCGCGCCTCGCGCGCGCCGAGCTTGCCCTTATGCGGGTCGATCGAGACGAAGGGGATGAGGACGTCGAGATGGTCAGAGGCGGCCTCGATCATCTCGTAATTGTTGTAGCGGCGGAAGCCGGTCTCGCGCTCGGCGTCGACCGGGAAGATCACCGCGGCGATGTTCTTGGAGCGGTAGTAGGCCGCGGTCTCCGGCACCGTCGGCGGATGCTTGTTCGGCGACTTGAAATACTCCGCCATCTGCGCCTGGAAATCGTCATAGCCGTCGTCGGGATGGCAGCCGCAGGGCTCCTCGGCGTGGGTGTGGATGTCGATGGCCACGACATCGTCGATATTGGGCAGCTTCAGCTTCGGCATGGGTTTCCTCCCGACGGGTTGCCGAATTGATTATATCATATAACGAATTTGGCAAGGCGTCGTCGAAAGGACTGATTCCCTTGCGATAAATCGGGCCGATCCGGCCGGTTCTACGGTGCATGGGGTTGTTTTCACGAATTTGCCGGTTCGGAACGGGGCAGTTAACATTGACATCACCTCCCGCCATGCCTTAAGAACCGCCCCGTCCCGGGCGGTCGTCCGCCGGCGGGAAAAATCTCATTTTGCCACATTCGCGCGTGCCGAAACGGTAGTGCCGAACACGGCCTTTCGAACGTTCAGGATTCCGCCATGAAGGTCCGTAACTCGCTGAAATCGCTGCGCGGTCGCCATCGCGCCAACCGCCTGGTCCGCCGCAAGGGCCGGGTCTATGTGATCAACAAGGTGCAGCGCCGCTTCAAGGCTCGTCAGGGCTGATCCCTGCCGAGGGCTCCTGAGCGCGCCCCGCAAGACCACGGTCTCACACGAGTTTAACGCCGCCTTTGCTTTGCAAGGGCGGCTTTGCGCGTTTAGACTTCGACCATGGCAGTGAGATTCCTCTTCGCGCGCACCCTGTGTCTGGCCCTTGTGCTGGGAACCTCCGGCCTTGCCCCGGCCCTGGCACAGCAGATTGAGCCGCCCGGCAAGCAGAAGAAGCTCCCCGAGGCGCCGGCCAAGCTGCCCAAGGTCGATCGCAACAAGAATCTCGAATTCCTGTTCGGCGCGCTGAAGGCGGCGCCCGACGAGGCCAGCGCCAAGCATGTCGAGGCGCGGATCTGGGCGATCTGGCTGCAGACCCCGAGCGACACCGCTGCGCTGTTGATGGCCCGCGCCAAGACCGCGGTCGACGCCAAGAAGATCGAGGTCGCGATCAAGCTCTTGGATTCGGTCATCAAGCTCAGGCCCGACTACATCGAGGCCTGGAACCGGCGCGCCACGCTCTATTACATGCAGAACGACTATGGCCGTTCGCTCGCGGACATCCAGCAGGTGCTGATCCGGGAGCCGCGCCATTTCGGCGCGCTCGCTGGCCTCGGCATGATCATGCAGGAGGTCGGCGACGAGAAGCGCGCGCTCGAGGCCTATCGCAAGGCGCTCGCCGTCAATCCGCATCTCGAAAAGATTCCCGACCAGGTCAAGGCGTTGACCGAGAAGGTCGAGGGACGGGATATCTAGCGCACGATCCGGACGAGGATAGTTTGATCATCTTCCGAGTGATGGCCGCCTGCGCCGATTAACCACGATCGGAAGCGCGGCATCGTGAGCACTATTGCCGGCGCCGCCGCAGGCCTACCTGCATGGCAGGAGCAAAAGCCATGAAGCGTTTGATCTTTGCGGGTAGCTTGCTGCTCGCGTCGGGGACGGTGAGCTTCGCCGACGGACTTTTCTGGGTGGTCGGCAACCGCGCCACCGGAAAATGCAACATCGTGACCAGCAACCCGGTCATCATCGGCGATATCTGGTTCGGCGACGGTCCCTACAAATCGAGGGCCGATGCCAAGCTTGCCCGTTCGACGATCCGTGCCTGTCCCGTGCCTACGCCGGACGAGGAAAAAGCCGAGGACGGCACGAACTAGCCTGCATCTAGTGCAGGGCGTTGCCGCCGCGCTCGACCAGGCCGCGATCGGCGGCTGCGGCGTAAGCCTTTGCAAGCTCCGATTCCAGGTGCTCGTTGATCAGCAGCAGCGCCCTCACGGCACCGCGCAGATCGCCGTTGCAGCTCGCCACGATCTCGTCGATCGCAGTGTCGTTCGATCTGAAGCTCATCGAAAATCCTCCGGTTCAAATCAGGACAAATCCTGCCGGTCTTTCCCGCATCCCCTGAGGTTGCCCCGGGGCCTGCGAGGAGGATCGGCGCCCACCCGCGCCTAGATGGCGGAACCGACCATGGCGATTATATGGAGGCCGCGATGACGGCCCCATGAAGCTGTTCCGAGGCTTGCGTGTCCTCCTGGAATATTGTTGATTCTATTGAGTTTTCACGTTCTTCAATTATGCACATATCCACAGCCCCGGCAGTTTCGGCGCAAGCGCGGAAGGCTGGCGGAGCGAAACTGCCGCCCATAACGCCCGTAACTGCCCTGTGCCCAGGATCACCCGGATTCTCTCCATGATCGTGATGTCAGTCGTGACGGCGCTGGTTCAGCTGGCGCTGGTCACGCAGGCTGGAATCGTCGCCGTGCAGCGCGCCTTTCCGCCGCAGGGCGGGATGGTCGAGGTTGATGGCGCGACGCTTCACGTCGTCGATATCGGTCCGCGCGAAGCAGGCCTGCCGATCGTGATGCTGCACGGCGCGAGCTCCAATCTCGAAGCGATGCGGCGCCCGCTCGGCGACCTGCTCGCCAAAGATCATCGCGTCATCCTGGTCGACCGTCCCGGCCATGGCTGGAGCACGCGCGCGCGGCGCGAGGATTCGACGCCGCAGGTCCAGGCGCGGATGATCGATGAGGCGCTTGGCAAGCTCGGGATCGAGCGCGCGGTCTTCGTCGTGCATTCCTGGAGCGGCGCGCTCGGCGCGCGGATCGCGCTCGATCATCCCGGCCGCGTCGCCGGCCTCGTCATGCTCGCTCCCGTCACCCATCCCTGGCGCGGCGGTGTCGGCCGTTACAATGAGTTCATCGCAACGCCGGTGATCGGTCCGCTGCTCGCCTACACGATCACCCTGCCGCTCGGGTACTTTCTGGCCGAGCCCGGCGCGCGCAACGTGTTTCTGCCGCAGATGATGCCGGATGGATTCGTGCAGGACTCCGCGACGCCGCTGCTGCTGCGCCCGCGCGAGTTCATCGCCAATGCCTATGATCTGGTGACGCTGAAGGAGGCGGTGACTGCGCAAGCCGCGCGCTATGGCGAGATCTCGGTGCCGGTCACGATCATTGCCGGCGAGCCCGACAAGACGGTGAAGACCAACATCCACGCGCGCCCGTTCGCGGCCATGGTGCCGCATGCGAAGCTGATCGTGCTGCCCGATCTCGGCCACATGGTGCAGAACGCCGTGCCGGAGCTCGTGAAGACGGAAATCGAGACGATGATCGGTAGCATCGCCCCGGCACAGGCGGCGGCTGATTAAGCTTTTTCGCGCGAAGTGGCTGCACCCGTAGAGCTCTCGTAGGGTGGGCTAAGGCGCATTTGCGCCGTGCCCACGAGCTCTCTCGGTCGCGAAAGATACGTGGGCACGCTTCGCTTTGCCCACCCTACGGCACCGTGCCTGTGTCGCCCTCTGTCAATCCGCTTCGCTAAAAATGTTCCACTTTACCGAAATTCGGTTTCGGCGTATGTGTCGCCCATCCCGGCTCACCCAAGAGGGGCGACTATGTGGTCGTCACTGTCGCGAGCCGGGCTTGCGGTGGACGCGGCAGCGTCGGCACGAGAGGCGCGGGCAGGGCGGGTAGTCCCTGTGAGCCCGAGGCTTCGTGCGGACGACGGCGCTGCAAGGCTTCGTCTCGTCTGTAAGTTTCCGGCTTCGTCGACAGGGCTCGGGAAAACTGCGGCGAAATGGCGGGCCGTGCGTACGGCAAAACCGTGTGGTCCTGGCCGTCGTTGCTACGGTCAAGTCCTTGCGAAGGTGCGAGCGAGCCCAACCGGGCAGACTGCATCATCCAAATTCGCGGGGCGAGGGAGGCCAGAAGGAATGGTCGGCTCCCGGGAGATCACGGCATAAGCCGTCCAACCACCGCGCAGGGAAGGCCGAGTGATCGGCGACACCTGTATGCTGCTGTGCGGTTCTTCTGCGTGTGCCTATTGCGCAGCGGACCGCGGGTGCGAGCCGGCACCCGGCCTTCCCTGCGCCCTCTTGGATGAGAGGGTGGAGCGACCAAGCAAAGCTCGGGCGAACGCGCCGCGAGGCCGCAAAGCTGCGTGTGCGATTGAGCTGCGTGCCACAAACCAGATCTCGTAGGGTGGGCAAAGCGCAGCGTGCCCACGCCTTGTTGCTCATGGAGAGAGATCGTGGGCACGGCGCTACGCGCCTTTGCCCACCCTACGGCACTGCAGCTGGGATGTGCATTGGAGCATCGCGATGCCGCCCTTGCTCCGTCATTGCGAGGAGCTCTTGCGACGAAGCAATCCAGAGTCTTTCGGAGGAATGATTCTGGATTGCTTCCGCCTTCGCCAAGGCTTCGGCGGACAAGTCGCTGCGCTCGCAATGACGGCGCAAAAAAACGCGCCAAACAAAAAGCCGCAGCTTCGGTTCTGACTCGGTCAGAACCGAAGCCGAAGCTGTCGACCGATCCGTGCTTACTGCTTGATCTTCCCGTCCTTGTCGAACTGCGAGACATAGGCCCAGAGATTGTTGATCTCGGTCTCGTTCTTGATGCCGGCGAACGCCATCTTGGTGCCGGGGATCTTGGCCTTGGGGTCCTTGATGTATTCCTTGAACACGGCCTCGTCCCAGGTGATGCCGGAATTCTTGTTCGCGTCCGAGTAGCTGTAGCCCTCAGCCGTGCCCGACTTGCGGCCGTTGAGACCGTTGAGCTCGGGGCCGACCTTGTTCTTGGCGCCTTCGCCGATCGCGTGGCAGGCCAGGCATTTGTTGAACGATGTCTTGCCGGCCGCGACATCCTGCGCCATCGCGGCGGGTGCGGTGGCAATGACGGTGAGGATCGTCAGCGCGCCGAAAGTCAGTTTTGTCATAAGTGTGCTCTTCGTCTCTTCCCGGGTCAGATGGAGGGTCGTGGTTTTGGCAGGTTCGATGCAAGTGGACAAGCCGCGAAACTTTGACAGGTTTCCTGATAGCAGACTTGCCCCAGAGAGAACTTGCGCTGCAACAAAGCAATGAGACCTTCGGAGGACCTACCCAAAGACGGCAAGACATGATTGATTTGCCGAAACAATTCCATCCGTCGGACGAAGGCTCCACAAAATGGCCATCATGATGCCCGCAAGCGACCAGGCCGTGCTCGCGCGGCGTGCCGAGATCGTTGCTGCATTGCGCGCGTTCGTGCCCGGCGAGGGCGTGATCGATACGCCTGCGGAGATGCGGGCCTATGAATCCGACGGGCTGACGGCCTATCGGCAGCCGCCGATGGTCGTGGTGCTGCCCGATACGACCGAGCAGGTCTCCCTCATCCTGAAATATTGTGCAGGGCAAGGTATCAAAGTGGTGCCGCGCGGCTCCGGCACATCGCTCTCAGGCGGGGCGCTGCCGCTCGAAGACGGCGTGCTGCTGGGGCTCGGCAAGTTCAAGCGCATCCGCGAGATCGATTTCGACAATCGCGTCGTCGTCACCGAGCCCGGCGTCACCAACCTCGCCATCAGCCAGGCGGTCGCTCATGCCGGCTTCTATTACGCGCCCGACCCGTCCTCGCAGATCGCCTGCTCGATCGGCGGCAATGTCGCGGAGAATTCCGGCGGCGTGCACTGCCTCAAATACGGCATGACCACCAACAACGTGCTCGGTTGCGAGATCGTGCTGATGAGCGGCGAGATCCTGCGCATCGGCGGCAAGGGGTGCGAGAACCCGGGCTACGATTTGATGGGCGTCATCACCGGCTCGGAAGGGCTGCTCGGCGTCATCACCGAGATCACGGTGCGCATCCTGCAGAAGCCGGAGACGGCGCGTGCGTTGATGGTCGGCTTCGCCGAGGTCGAGGCCGCCGGCGAATGCGTGGCGCGGATCATCGGCGCCGGCATCATTCCTGGCGGCATGGAGATGATGGACAAGCCCGCGATCCACGCCGCCGAGGCCTTCGTCCATGCCGGCTATCCGCTCGATGTCGAAGCGCTGCTCATCATCGAGCTCGACGGGCCCAAGATCGAGGTCGACGAGCTGATCACGCGCGTCGAGACCATCGCACGCGGCTGCGGCTCGGTAACGCTGCAGATCTCCAATTCGGAAGCCGAGCGCAATCTGTTCTGGGCCGGCCGCAAGGCTGCGTTCCCCGCCGTCGGCCGGATCTCGCCGGACTATCTCTGCATGGACGGCACAATTCCCCGCGGCGCGCTGCCGAAGGCGCTGGCGCGCATCCGCGAGCTCGGCGAAAAATACCAGCTCGGCTGCGCCAACGTGTTCCACGCCGGTGACGGCAATCTGCACCCGCTGATCCTCTACGATGCCAACAAGCCCGGCGAGATCGAGCGCGCCGAGGCCTTCGGCGCCGATATCCTGCGCGCCTGCGTCGAGTTCGGCGGCGTGCTCACCGGCGAGCACGGCGTCGGCATCGAGAAGCGCGACCTGATGCCCGACATGTTCAGCGAGATCGACCTCAACCAGCAGCAGCGGCTGAAATGCGCCTTCGATTCGCAAGGCCTGCTCAATCCCGGAAAAGTGTTTCCGACCCTGCACCGCTGCGCCGAGCTCGGCCGCATGCATGTGCATGCCGGCAAGCTGGCGTTTCCGGATCTCCCGCGGTTCTAGCGTCGGTCGCTGCGCCTTCGCTGCAACCGCCAAATTTGCTTTCCGTTCTAAACTTGGATACCGGCTCAGTCGTGGATACGCTTAAGGTCAGAGACGCCAAAGACGTCGAAGAGGTGGTGCGCGCGGCGATTGCCAATGAGCAGCCGCTCGAGATTATCGGTCACGGCTCCAAGCGCGGCATCGGCCATGCCATGGCGACCAACGCCGTGCTCGACCTCTCCGCGCTGAACGCCGTCACCTCCTACGAGCCGAACGAGCTGATCATCACGCTCCAGGCCGGCGCGCCGCTGGCCGATGTGCTGGCGCTGATCGATACCAAGAACCAGCAATTCGCGTTCGAGCCTGTCAACACCGCGCCGCTGCTCGGCACGCCCGCGCTCGGAACCATCGGCGGCATGATCGCGGCCGGGCTGGCCGGGCCGCGGCGGATCAGGGCGGGCGGGGCGCGCGACCATTTGCTCGGGGCGCACGCCGTCTCGGGCTTCGGCGACAGCTTCAAGACCGGCGGCAAGGTGGTGAAGAACGTCACCGGCTACGACCTCTGCAAGCTGCTCGCGGGGTCCTGGGGCACGCTGTCCGTCATGACCGAGGTCACGCTGAAGGTGATGCCCAAGCCCGAGGCCGAGCGGACGCTGCTGCTGCGCGGGTTAGATGATGCCGCCGCCAACAAGGCGATGACCGCGGCGCTCGGCTCGCCCTTCGACGTTTCCGGTGCCGCGCATCTGCCGAAATCGGCGTTCCGGGCCAAGACCGACGGGCTTGGTGATCTCGCAGGCCAGGACGAGGCGCTGACTGTGCTGCGGCTCGAGGGCATCACGGCCTCAGCCGCCCACCGCGCCAACTCGCTGCGGGAATTGCTGGCGCCGTTCGGAACCGCGACGCTGATCGAGGACGCGGCGTCTGCCGCGCTGTGGGCCACGATCCGCGACGTGCTGCCGTTCGCGGCCAGCGGCGCGCTTGGCGCCTGGCCGGTTTGGCGGATCGTCTGCCCGCCGGCCTCAGGCGCTGCGCTCGGCTCGCAATTGGCGCGCGAGACCGGCGGCGACGTGATCTATGATTGGGGCGGCGGTCTGATCTGGGCGGCATTGCCGCCAAAGGGCGACGCGCATGCTCCGGCTGTTCGGATGCGTGCCAACGCCGTCGGCGGTCACGCCACGCTGATCCAGGCGGCCGAGGACGTCAGGCGCGAGGTCGACGTCTTTCATCCGCAGGCGCCGGGCATTGCCGCCCTGAGCGAGCGGGTGCGCGCCAGTTTCGATCCAAAGGCCGTTCTCAACCGGGGCCGCTTGAGCCGAGGCGCTGTGGCATGAAGACCGAATTCTCACTCGCCCAGCTTGCCGATCCCGACATCGCGGAAGCCGACAAGATCCTGCGCGCCTGCGTCCATTGCGGCTTCTGCACCGCAACCTGTCCGACCTATGTGCTGCTCGGTGACGAGCTCGATAGTCCGCGCGGCCGCATCTACCTGATCAAGGAGATGCTGGAGAAGGACCAGGCGCCGACGGCGGAGGTGGTCAAGCACGTCGACCGCTGCCTGTCGTGCCTGGCCTGCATGACGACCTGCCCCTCAGGGGTGAACTACATGCATCTCGTCGACCAGGCCCGAGTCAGGATCGAGCAGCGCTATCAGCGGCCGCTGGCCGAGCGGCTGCTGCGCCAGGTGCTGGCCTTCGTCCTGCCGGATCCGCAGCGTTTCCGCATCAGCATGGTGCTGGCGCGGCTGGCCCGTCCGCTTGCCGTTTTCCTGCCGACGCCGCGGCCCTCGGCGACGCCCGGCCTGATCCAGCGCATCAAGGCGATGCTGGCGCTGGCCCCGCACCGGCTGCCGCCGCCGGGCCCCGCCGCGGGCAGCGTGTTCGCGGCGCTCGGCAAGAAGCGCGGCCGGGTCGCGCTGCTCCAGGGCTGCGCCCAGCAGGTCCTGGCGCCGCGCATTAACCAGGCGGCCATCAGTCTTCTCACCCGCCACGGCGTTGAGGTTGTCCTGGTCCGGGACGAGCAGTGCTGCGGCGCGCTGACCCATCACCTCGGCAACGATCAGGATGCATTGGCGCGGGCGCGAGCCAACGTTGCGGCGTGGCGGAAGGAAGCGGCCGGCGAGGGGCTCGACGCCATCCTGGTGACGGCGTCCGGCTGCGGCACAGTGATCAAGGACTACGGCTATCTGCTGCGCGAGGATGCTGCGTTCGCCGCCGATGCGGCGAGGGTGTCCGCGCTCGCCAAGGACATCACCGAATACATCGCCGGCCTCGCACTCGAGCCGACTGCGCGACATGACAACATCGTCGTCGCCTATCACTCGGCGTGTTCGTTGCAACATGGGCAGAAAATCACGGGCCTTCCGAAAGAATTGCTTTCCAAGAATGGATTCGTGGTGAAAGATGTACCCGAGAGCCATTTGTGTTGCGGCTCGGCGGGGACCTACAACATTCTCCAGCCCGAGCTTGCGGGCCGGTTGCGCGATCGCAAGGTCGCCAACATCGCAAGCGTCAAGCCGGACATGATTGCCGCGGGCAATATCGGCTGCATGGTGCAGATTGCCAGTGGCACGTCAGTTCCGGTCGTACACACGATTGAGCTTCTCGATTGGGCTACGGGCGGGTCGCGGCCGGCATTGAACGCGCAAGTTTGAGCTTTCAAGCCTGAGCTTTCCTCCGGAGGCGACGGTAGAACGACGCCCGATCGACCATTGTTCGTCGGCAACAGGAGGACCACGATGGCGAAAGCGAAGAAGAAAAAAAGCAAGAAGGCCAAAAAGGCGAAGAAGGCTGTAGCGGCGAAGAAGTCCGCGAAGAAGTCTGCCAAGAAATCCACGAAGAAAGCTGCCAGGAAAACTGCCAAGAAAGCTGGCAAGAAAGCTTCGAAGAAGGCCGCCCCAAAGAAGGCCGCCAAGAAGGCTGTGAAGAAGACAGCCAAGAAAGCAGCCAAGCCGGCTGCACCGAAGAAGGCCGCGAAGAAAGCGGCACCGAAGAAGGCGAAGGCAGCGCCCGCGCCGAAGCCGTCAGCGCCGGCGCCAGCTCCGGCTCCCGAGCCGGCCGCCGAGACGAGCTGGGCGATGCCTTCGTCTTCTGCGGAAGCGGCACCGGCCGAGGGGCAAAGCTAGCTCCCGTCCTGCGACCGCGATCGCCAACAGGGAAGGCCGCTGCGGTGACGCTGCGGCCTTTTTGCATCGCCGCAAGTACCTCCCGAAGCCGTCTCTTCCCCCCGCCAGCCTGATTCGTAGCCCGGTTGCCACGCTAGCTGCCTTCCCCGTACTTGCACGGTCCCTTCGTGCACTTTGGAATGCAAATAATGTGATCGAGAAGACACACAGGGCGACAACCTTTCGTGGAATCGTCAAAACGCCCAAAAAGTCGGCAGATGCCCGTGATTTTTGCTTCACGGTCCCCATCCCTCAATCCAGATTGTCGCAGTAACGCAATTTTGCAGACAAGTCGTTTGCCCCGGGGGGCTTCCGGGATCCGACTGGGTAAGAACTGACGATGGGGATCGAAATGAAGAAAGTGGCTTTGTTGGCAACGGCGCTGGCAATGGTGACGACGGGTTCGGCTTTCGCGGCAGACTTGCGCGTGAAGGCGTTGAAAGCCCCGCCGCCACCCGCCTTCGACCCCTGGGATATCGCCTTCGGCGGCGCGATCATGAGCAACTACGTCTTCCGCGGTATCACCCAGTCGAACAACAAGCCGTCGGTCGCGGCTTATTTCGAGCCGCGCTACAACGTCACCAAGGACCTGCAGCTCTATGTCGGCGTCGCCGGTGAGAGCATTTCCTTCCCGAACCGCGCCGCGGCTGAGATCGACATCTACGGCGGTATCCGCCCGACCTTCGGTGCCTTCGCCTTCGACATCGGCGTCTGGGGTTACCTGTATCCGGGTGGGACCTGCTATTACGGCGCCGGCTTCGACACCGCCGGCAATCCGCTCAGCGCAGAATGCGCCGCCAACGCGTTGGCGAACGGAAACGTCATGAAGAAGGACGTCAGCTTCTTCGAAGTCTACGGCAAGATGACCTACACGGTGAACGACAACTGGGCGTTCGGCATCAACGAGTTCTATTCGCCGAACTTCCTCAACACCGGCGCCTGGGGCAACTACACCTCGGTCACGGCCAAGTGGACGGCGCCGAGCACGACGTTCGGTTCGAGCGGCGTCGGCATGTATGTGTCGGGCGAATTCGGCCGTCAGTGGTTCGGCACCTCCGACTCATTCTACGGCACCGGCATCGCCAGCCCGCTCGGCGGCGGCCCGTTCCCGAACGGCATCAAATACGCTGACTACAACACCTGGAACGTCGGCGTCGGCTTCACCTACAAGGTGATGACCCTGGATCTCCGTTACTCCGACACTGACCTCTCGAAGGCTAACTGCAACGCCTTCACCAGCGACAACACCGCCACCTTCAGCAGCAGCTACAGCAGCATCAATCCGTCGGGCGTCGGCTCCAAGTGGTGCGGCGCGACCGGCATCGCCAAGCTCTCGTTCGACCTGACGGCGATGACCAACCTGAAGTAAGTTTGTTCCCGAGACCATCTACGAGGGCGGCAGAGCAATCTGCCGCCCTTTTGCTTTTGGGCCGCGGGCCCGCCCTGGTAGTTCGAGATGCCGGCCGGCCCCTCAGCGCGCTGCGGTCGGCTCCGCCCGGGCCGGCTCGCCGGCTTTACCGAGGACGTAGATCTCGCCGTCCTCCACCAACGCCACCTTCCGGGTGTGGAAGGCGTCGAGCGTCGAGCGGTGGCCGATCGAGACGATGGTGGCCTGCGGCAGCTTCTCCGTCAGCAGCCGATAGAGCCGGTCCTCGGACGGCTCGTCCAGCGAGGCGGTCGCCTCGTCGAGGAAGAGATAGTCCGGCATGTGCAGCAGCGCACGAGCAAGCCCAAGGCGTTGCTGTTCGCCGAGCGACAATGTCCGGTTCCAGTGGCCGTGCTCGTCGAGCCGGTCCGCCAGCCGCGGCAGGCCGACGGCAATCAAGGCGTCGCGGATCTTCTCGGGCGGGACCGAGCCGTGCTCAGTCGGGTAGATGATGGCGTCGCCAAGCGCGCCGATCGGGAAATACGGCCGCTGCGGCAGCATCATCAGCTTCGACGTCTCGGGAATGGCGATCGTGCCGGTGCCGAACGGCCAGACGCCGGCGATGGCCCGGAACAGTGTCGACTTGCCGGAGCCCGACGGGCCGGTCACCAGCACCCGCTCCGACGGCTGGATCGTGAAGGCATCGGCTGCGACCAGAGGCGCGCCGTTCGGCAGTTTGACGAGCAATTGCTCGAGCGCGATGGCCTTGCCGTTCGCTGGTGCGATGTCGATGGTCGGTTCGAGCGCTGCGCCGTAGGCGGCGGAGCTGACCGACATCTCGAAGCCATCGAGGCGGGCGATCACCGCGCGCCACTCTGCGAGCGAGCGATAGGCGGTGACGAAGAAGGACAGCGCATCCTGCACGCTGCCGAACGCCGAGCCGGTCTGCATCATGTCGCCGAGCTGGATGCGCTTGGCGAAGTAGGCAGGCGCCACCACCACATAGGGAAAGAGCGTCGCGGCCTGACCGTAGCTTGCCGTGAAGGCGGTCAGGCGCTTGGTCCGGCCCATGATCTCGTACCAATTGCCGATGACGAAGCCGAAGCGCCGCAGCAGATGCCCTCGCTCCGCGTTCTCGCCTTTCAAAAGGGCGATCTGCTCGGAATTTTCGCGCACGCGGATCAGGTTGAAGCGGAAGTCGGCCTCAAAGCGCTGCTGCTCGAAATTGAGATTGATGAGCGGGGCGCCGATCCAGTGCGTCAGCGCGGTACCCAGAATAGCGTAGGCCAGGGCGCACCAGACCAGAAAACCGGGCACGAGGATATCGGTGCCGTAAATGTACAAGGGGGCCTTGTAGGACAGGCCCCAGAGGATGACCACGAACGAGGCCAGCGTCACGATCGACGACAACAGGCCGAGGCCGATGGTCAGCGTTTGCTCGACGAAATTCTTGAGGTCCTCGGTGATGCGCTGGTCCGGATTGTCGGCGGCATCGCCCTTGAGCTGCATGCGGTAATGCGTGGCGCCCTCGAGCCATTCGCCGAGATAGTGTTGCGTCAGCCATTGCCGCCAGCGGATCTGGAGCCACTGGTTCAGGTAGAGTTTGTAGACGGCCAGCGCGACGAAGGTGAAGGCAAGCCCAAGGAAGATCCAGACCTCCTTGACGAATTCGGGCAGATCGTAGGCCTGCAATGCGCTGTAGAACCGGTTCTGCCACTGATTGAGCAGCACGTTGATCGCGACCAGCACCAGCTCCATCGCGACGACGACGGCGAGCAGGCCGCGGCCGGCCCATTTGTCTTCCGACCGGAAATAGGGGACGGCGATTCGCCAGACGATCGCGAGCGTGGCGCTGATGTTCTTCACAGAGCGGGGTCTCCTGGGGGGATGTGCACAAATGCCCTGAGCCAACCACTTGAGGCAATGGCGAAAAGCGGCGCGCTTAGACTAAAGTCGCAAGGTCTGCAATTTGCGTTGTCTTGTCGCACCCCGCAACCCTAGCATGGGGTTCGACGGCGCGGGGTAGGGGTGCTCGGGGATTTCGCGAGCTTGTGAGCGGGACGGGAACCGCCGCATTCGCGAGGAATTCGCGTCCAGCTCGAGGGTTATCGCTTCCAGCGTCAAGCAGGATCGGCTCTCCACGCGGGCCGTCTGCCGCAAACATGCGTGGGGAGGAAGACCATGTGGAATCAAGTCTATGATCCGCTGAACAGCCCGGTGCTGTCGACGATTGCGGCGGCGGTGCCCGTCGTCACGCTGCTGGTTCTGATCGCGAGCGGCCGCGTCCAGGCGCATATCGCGGCGGTCATCGCCGTGATCGTGGCCAATCTGATCACGATCTTCGTCTTCACCATGCCGGCGAACATGTCGATCCGCGCCTCGGTGCTGGGCATCGTCACCGGCTTTTTCCCGATCGGCTGGATCGTGCTCAACGTCATCTTCCTCTATCAGGTGACGGTGAGCACGGGACGCTTCGAATTGCTCAAGCGCGCCATCGGCGGCGTCACCGAGGACCGGCGGCTGCAATTGCTGCTGATCGCGTTCTCCTTCGGCGCGTTCTTCGAGGGCGCCTCGGGCTTCGGCACGCCGGTCGCCATCACCGGTGCCGTGCTGATCGGCCTCGGCTTCTCGCCGCTCGCGGCGTCCGGCCTGTCGCTGATCGCCAACACCGCGCCGGTCGCCTATGGCGCGCTGGGCACGCCGATCCAGGGCCTTGCCTCGGTCACCGGGCTCGATCCCTACATCCTCGGCGCCATGGTCGGCCGGCAATTGCCGGTCTTCTCGCTGATCGTGCCGTTCTGGGTGGTGTGGGCGTTCGCGGGCTGGAGGGGCATGAAGGATGTCTGGCCGGCGATCCTGGTCACCGGCGTGTCGTTCGCGATTCCGCAATTCGTGATCTCGAACTTCATCAACCCCTGGATCGTCGACATCGGTGCGTCGCTGATCTCGATGGGCGCGCTGATTCTGTTCCTCAAGGTCTGGCAGCCCAGGCAGCTCTGGCTGTCGCCGGCGCTGCGCGGCCGCGATGAATCGGCAGCCACCATGGCGGCGGCCAAACCGCTCGACAAGACGCCGCTGACGCAGAGCGAACTGTTCGGCGCGCTGCTGCCGTGGATCATCGTCTGCATCGTGATGCTGATCTGGGGTAACGGGGCGTTCAAGGCCTGGGCGAATTCGATCTTCGTCTGGAACTATCCCGTGCCCGAGCTGCACCAGATGATCAACAAGATGCCGCCTGTCGCGCCAGCGCCGACGAAAGAGAGCGCGGTGTTCGGCTTCACCTACCTGTCCTTCACCGGCACCGGCATGCTGATCGCGGCGATCATCTCCGGTGTCCTGATGGGCGTCGGTCCCGGCAAGCTCGTAACCGAGTACGGCCGCACCATCCGGCTCTGCGCGATCTCGCTGATCACGATCTCGGCGATGCTGGCGATCGGCACCTTGACGCGGCTCTCCGGCGTCGACGCGACGCTCGGCCTCGCCTTCGCCGCAACCGGCGTGCTCTATCCCTTCTTCGGCACGCTGCTCGGCTGGCTGGGCGTGGCGCTGACGGGATCGGACACCGCCTCCAACGTGCTGTTCGGAAACCTGCAGAAGATCACCTCCGAGCAGCTCGGCCTGTCGCCGGTCCTGATGGCCGCGGCGAACTCGTCCGGCGGCGTGATGGGCAAGATGATCGACGCGCAGTCGATCGTGGTCGCCTCCACTGCCACCAACTGGTACGGCCACGAGGGCACGATCCTGCGCTTCGTGTTCTGGCACTCGATCGTGCTGGCCTGTCTCGTCGGCGTGCTCGTGACGTTGCAGGCCTATGTCTGGCCGTTCACGGCAATGGTCCTGAAGTAGCAGGCCAACTCCGGCTCGAAGGCAAATCCCCGCGAGGTTCCGCCCCGCGGGGATTTTTGCGTCCAATCAAATCTCATCGCGCTCCAGGTGGCGCGAACCTTCTCAATGGCGCCGCCGTCTTATAGAAGGTGCGGCAAATCAGGTCGGACGAGAGGTCTCATGGTTTCGCTCAAGCGATTGGTGTGTGCTGCGGTTGCAATGCTCGCGATGACCATTGTCGCGCGTGCCGAGGACGGCTTCCCGTTCGGCACCGAGATGACGCTGGAAGCGCTGCCGCAAGCAGGCTCGAAGCGGATCCCGAACATCGAGATCGGCGACCATGGCGAGGTCGTGCTGGAGCTCTGGTGCAAGGGCGGCAAGGGCCAGTTCTCGGTCGCCGGCAACACCGTGATCTTCGTCCCCGGTCAGATCCAGGATCGCTCCTGCCCGCCGGCAAGGGCGCAGGCCGACGACGATCTGGTCGCGGCACTCAGCAGCGTCGAGACCTGGAAGCGTCAGGGCGACGTGCTGACGTTGATCGGCCCCAAGCCGCTGCGTTTTCGCACGACGGGGAATTAGCTCCGCTCTTGTGTCCCGGACGCGCTGCAGCGTGCAACGCTGCTGCGCAGAGCCGGGACCCAAACTCGATCGGCGACTGCGCGGGGCCTCTGGGCCCCGGCTCTGCAGCGCATCACTGACGTGCTGCGCAGCGTCCGGGGCACGAAAGCCTACTTCCACACCGATTTGTCGGCATCCCAGCGCTGGCCCTTAAGCTCCTTGGTGAGCGCCTCGATTGAACCGTTGTCGTCGGGCTGCTCGCCTTCCTCGTCGACCGAGGTGTCGTCGGAGAGATTGAGCTTAGCGCCGCTGCTCTCGTCGGCGGTCGTCGTCGCGGGGCTGCCGATCCAGAGCATGAGCTTGTCGGTCGTGCCCGGCTTGTCGGGCGAGACGAGCCCTGCGACCTCGATCGTGTCGGTGAGATCGAGCGCGGGGAAGTCAGGGTTCGGCCGCTTGAAGACCAGCTTGAGCTTGCCCGTGGCGGGGTTGAAGCTCTGCGAGATCGGCTTTGCCGCGAGCGTCCGGCTCAAAACGTTCGAAACGGCCGCCGCGAGCTTGTCCTTGCTGATCTTGTCGCCGTCGCGCCAGTCGGCCGCGGCGAAGCGGATGGTGCGGTCCATCTCGGTCATGCCCGCAGTCCACCCCGCGGCGGTGACGCCCGGCGTCGCCTTGAATTTCGCCAGCAGCGCGCCGGCGCGCTCGGGATCGACCGACATGTTGATGGTCTGCTCGCCTGCGCGCAGGGCATCGCAGCCAACCGTGAGGCTCGCCAGCGTCACCTCGACCGCCTGGCCCTTCAGGCTCTTCAGGAAGTCGGTTGCAGCGTCGAGCTTGACCTTGACCGCGATCGCTTCCGGCGAGACGTCGGTGAAATCCTTCGGCTGCGGCGTGATGCCGTCGTCGGAGGTCTGGTTGTCCTGAAATTCCTTTTCGCTGAGATCGGAATTGTCGGGCGAGGTCACCTCGGTCACCACCTGGCCAATGCTGATCTGGCCGCGGAATTCGAAGGTGTCCCCGGCTTGCTTGCGCAGCAGCTTGACGCTGACGGGCGACTTCTCGCTGATGCTCTGCGTGGTGCCGGTCAGGGTCTGGCCCGCGACCTGCAGATTGACGACGAAGCGGTCCTTGCGGTCGGAATTCTTTGCGACGGGATAGCAGACGTCGAGCACGGCCGCCGTCACCGTCTTGCCCTGGCGCGTCTCCTTCAGGATCACGTCCGCATTGCCGTCCATCAGCCCGTCGATCGAGGTGAAATAGCGCGTCTCCGGACCGCCGGGCATCGTGGCCTTCGGCGACAGCTTCATCTGGGCGGAGGCGGGATGCGGAGAAGCTGCAAGCAGAGCCGCCAAAACGGCTGTCGAACAAACCAGAAGCGCACGCATCGATGAAATCCTCGCGCAACGGGCATGATCCGGAAAGGTGTGAAGCGGTTTTCCGAGAGGATCATGCCCAAACAATTCGAATCGGCGCGTCACCGTAGTGGGTTTTGGCCGACGGTTGAATCGGAAAGCGGAGGGGCAGGGTCGGCAAAAAAGAAGGCCGCCCGGAGGCGGCCTTCGCAACACTGTAACGGAACGGAGGCTTAGAAGCCTCCCATGCCGCCGCCGGCGGGCATCGCGGGCGGGGCTTCCTTCTTCGGCGTTTCGGCGACCATGGCCTCGGTGGTGACCAGCAGGCCGGCCACGGAGGAGGCGTCCTGGAGCGCGGTGCGCACCACCTTGGCGGGATCGATGATGCCCTTCTCGACCATGTCGACATAGTCCTCGTTCTGGGCGTCGAAGCCGAAGGTCTCGGACTTGTTCTCCAGGATCTTGCCGACGACGATCGAGCCTTCCACGCCCGCGTTCTCGGAGATCTGGCGGATCGGGGCCTCCAGCGCCTTCAGCACGATGTTGATGCCGGCCTGGACGTCGGCATTGGCGTTGGTGAGACGACCCACCGCCTTCTTGGCGCGGAGCAGCGCGACGCCGCCGCCGGGGACGATGCCTTCCTGCACCGCGGCGCGGGTGGCGTTGAGGGCGTCCTCGACGCGGTCCTTCTTCTCCTTGACCTCGATCTCGGTGGCGCCGCCGACGCGGATCACCGCGACGCCGCCGGCCAGCTTGGCGAGGCGCTCCTGGAGCTTCTCACGGTCGTAGTCCGAGGTGGTCTCCTCGAT
Source organism: Bradyrhizobium sp. SBR1B (assembly GCF_014198205.1). NCBI lineage: Bacteria > Pseudomonadati > Pseudomonadota > Alphaproteobacteria > Hyphomicrobiales > Nitrobacteraceae > Bradyrhizobium > Bradyrhizobium sp. SBR1B. The sequence goes on along the minus strand of NZ_JACIHC010000002.1, from coordinate 351,605 downwards.
CTGCGCCTTGATCTGGCCGACACGGGCCTCGATGTCCGGCTTCTTGCCGGCGCCCTTGACGATCGTGGTGTTCTCCTTGTCGATCACGACCTTGCCGGCGCGGCCCAGCATCTTCACCGTGACGTTTTCAAGCTTCATGCCGAGGTCTTCGGAAATGAGCTGGCCGCCGGTGAGGATGGCGAGGTCCTCGAGCATGGCCTTGCGGCGATCGCCGAAGCCCGGCGCCTTGACGGCGGCGACCTTGAGGCCGCCACGGAGGCGGTTGACGACCAGGGTGGCCAGCGCCTCGCCCTCGACGTCCTCGGCGATGATGACGAGCGGCTTGCCCGACTGCACCACGGCTTCCAGCACCGGAAGCATGGCCTGCAGGCCCGAGAGCTTCTTCTCGTGCAGGAGGATGTAGGCATCCTCGAGCTCGGCGGTCATCTTCTCGGGGTTGGTGACGAAGTAGGGGCTGAGATAGCCGCGGTCGAACTTCATGCCCTCGACGATGTCGACTTCGGTGTCGAGCGACTTGTTCTCTTCGACGGTGATGACGCCTTCGTTGCCGACCTTCTGCATCGCCTGGGCGATCATCTTGCCGATGGCGGCATCGCCGTTGGCCGAGATGGTGCCGACCTGGGCGACCTCGGAGGAGGCGGCGACCGGCTTGGCGCGCTTCTCGATGTCCTTGATGACCGCAGCAACCGCGCTGTCGATGCCGCGCTTGAGGTCCATCGGGTTCATGCCGGCGGCAACGGCCTTGGCGCCTTCGCGCACGATGGCCTGGGCCAGCACGGTGGCAGTGGTGGTGCCGTCACCGGCGAGGTCGTTGGTCTTGGAGGCGACCTCACGCACCATCTGGGCGCCCATGTTCTCGAACTTGTCCTCGAGCTCGATCTCCTTGGCGACGGTGACGCCGTCCTTGGTGATGCGGGGTGCGCCGAAGCTCTTCTCGATGACGACGTTGCGGCCCTTCGGGCCGAGCGTCACCTTGACGGCGTTGGCAAGAACGTCGACGCCGCGCAGCATGCGATCGCGCGCGTCTCCGGAAAACTTGACGTCTTTGGCAGCCATTTTAGCAATCCCTCGTGTGTGGTGATGTGTCTGCCGCTCGCCCGTCGCATCAATCCCGGATTCGTGGACCGAACCCGGCGGAATGATGGATGCCCGGATCGCCTGGATCCGGGCATGACATTCAGCGGCTGTTCAGGCGGATGGCCTTAGGCCAGTACGCCCATGATGTCCGACTCCTTCATGATCAGGAGCTCTTCGTTGTCGATCTTGACCTCGGTGCCCGACCATTTGCCGAACAGCACGCGGTCGCCGACCTTGAGGTCGATCGGGGTCAGCTTGCCGGTCTCGTCACGGCCGCCGGGGCCGACGGCGACGACCTCGCCCTGGGACGGCTTTTCCTTGGCGCTGTCCGGAATGATGATGCCGCCCTTGGTCTTTTCCTCGGCGTCGATACGTTTGACCACGACACGGTCATGCAGCGGACGAAATTTGGATTTAGCCATGACGTTTCCCTTTGGAGGCTCGCTTCGGAAGTAGTGAAGTGGGTGGGGCGGCGCTTCCGTCCGCCCCCTATCCCGAGGATCGAACGGCGTGCTTAGCAATCGGGCTTTCCGAGTGCTAATAGTGGGCCCGGAAATATGGCTTGGCCGCGATCCTGTCAAGCAAAGGTGGTTAAGCGATTGGTGAGGCGGATATAGGATGGTGGCACTGGAAACTTGTTCGGGGCGCCGACGTATTAAAGGACGTCATTGCTCCGGCAGCGGTTTTGCGCTTGGCTGCAGGAGGGGTGCGGCCATGGTCTTGTTCGGGGGAATGCCATGATCAGTTCAGCTCACGCGCGCACGGTTGCCAATCTGGCCGCCGCCTCTTGTCTGGCGCTGCTGCTGGGCGCCTGCGGCGGCGGCATGAGCCTGCCGTCCTTCTCGTCGTCCTCGCCGCCGCCCGAAGCCGAGCCGGGCGTCGCGCCCGAAATGCCTGCGACCATTCGCGCCGACGAGATCGTCGGACGCTGGGGCCTCGCCTCGTTCCAGAACCCGGCCGACCGCGCCCGCACCGAGGCTGCCGCCCGGGCCCAGTGCAAAAATCCCTACGTGATCACCGCCGGCTCCTCCGGCGGCGTGATCATGCATCTGGCCGACCAGGCGACGCCGCAGGAGCTGCGGCTGAAGGGCTCGCCGAGCGGCAAGAACTACATCGGACCGGCCGGTCCGACCCCCGGCGAGCAGGACCGCGAAATCATCTCCTTCGACGGCCGCGTTCTGATCACCCGCTTCATCGACAAGGACGCCGCCACCCGCTACGGCAACATGGTCTACGTCCGCTGCGCGCCGCGGGCGTAGCTTCTCGCCTACGTCATGCTCCGCGACAGCGGGGCATCCAGTACGCCGCGGCTTCTCGGTTCAATCACTGCTGCCTCTGGAATACTGGATCGTCCGGTCAAGCCGGACGATGACAGCGGAGAGGATGGTCCCAAAAAGCAAAAACGCCGGCCAAAGGCCGGCGTTTTGTTTTTCTCTATCTGGCGTCCGCTCAGTCGAACAGCGCGTCGATGTCGTCCTGCGAGGCGTGGCCGACGTCGCCGGCGAGCTTGGGGCCGTTGAGAAGCTTGTCGTCCTCGCTGCGATTGTCGACCGGCGGCACGACGTGCGACTTGATCGCGTCGACGCCGCCCCAGATCTCCATCATCGCATTGATGTGCTGCTCGATGAACTTCATCGTGGTCATGACCTTGCTGATGCGCTGGCCGGTCAGGTCCTGGAAGTTGCAGGCCTCGAAGATCGAGATGACGCGTTCCTGGATGTCGTCGGCGAGCCGCTTCTGCTGGTCGATCGAGTCCACCTTGGACATTGCGCTGGCGGCCTGGTCGATCGATTCCGCGGCTTCGAGGATCTGCTGGGTCGCCTGCTCGGTGCCGCCGACCACCGCGCCGAGCTCGCCATTGACCTTGGCCATTTCGCCGCCGTCAAAGCTCTTGCCGTGCAGCGTCGCGATTTCGCGCTTGGTGCGGTCGATGGCGTCATGGATGAGGTCGAGCTCGACCTTCAGCTTTTCGCACTGCTCGATCTGGGCCCGATAGGTTTCGAGCATGGTACGAGCCTCGGAGAGCTCGTGGGCGGTGGAGGCGTCGATCGCCGCCATGGCTGCGCTGCCGGACAAGGGCAAGGGCGCAGCGCCTTTCGCCATCTGTGCACGGATCGCACGTAGCTCGGCCATGATCTCGCTATGCATCGGGATTGCCTCTTCGGTTACGTCCAAAATCGGCATCTCGCCACCAGCGATATCCTCGACGCGAAAACGTTTGCGGTGAACAGCCATCAGGATACTCCCCCCCACCTCACTCACGCGTCTTTGTAGGCAGAAGCGATTTAACACGAAGTTCACGGCAGGAACTGTTGTGCGGCTGCGCGCGACGGCGCGCAAAGAAGCGATTAACCATGCGCGCGCGGCGTTCATCGAAAATAAACGCTGATCGCCAAATTGCGCCGCTGCTGACGACGTGGTGAATCCAAATGCCGTTTCTGTTTACCAAACAAAACGGCTTTTGCCTTTTATTGACCACGTCGAGGGGCGCGGACCAGCCATCAGCTCTCCACGGCGCATGTGATCTAGACGAAACAGTACAGAGTACGTCGATGTTCAAGAAAATGTCTGTCGCGCTGCTCGGCAGCGCTTGCACCTTCATTGCCGGCGCAAACAGTGCCAGCGCCTTCGACAATTCGGTGCCGAACGATCCGCCCGCGGTGCTCTACCAGCCGCAGGTGCCGCCGGCGCCGGTGCGCGTCGCCTCCAATGCGAACATGGGCGGCGGCTTCATCGAGTTCCTGTTCGGCGACGGTCCCGGCCGCGGTCCGGCCTACGCGCCCGAGCGGCCGGTCTATCAACAGCAGCCCGGCTATTACGACCAGCGCCGCCTGCCGCCGATGGGCGAGCCGCAGCAGGGTGGATATCAGCAAGGCGCGGTTCAGCAGGAGACGGTCGACCCGCGGCAGCGTCCGTTCGATCCGAGGTTCGAGAAGCAATCTGTTGACTATAGCGGCAAGGAAAGTCCCGGCACCATCGTGGTCGATACCCCGAACAAGTTCCTCTATCTCGTTGAGGGCAATGGCAGGGCGATGCGCTACGGTATTGGCGTCGGGCGTCCCGGCTTCACCTGGTCCGGCGTGAAGGCGATCACGGCCAAGCGCGAATGGCCGGACTGGACGCCGCCGGCCGAAATGCTCGCCCGCCGCCCCGATCTGCCCCGGCACATGGAAGGCGGCCCGGAGAACCCGCTCGGCGCCCGCGCGATGTATCTGGGCTCGACGCTGTACCGCATCCACGGCTCCAACGAGCCCTGGACCATCGGCACCAACGTCTCCTCCGGCTGCATCCGCATGCGCAACGAAGATGTCATCGACCTCTACGGCCGCGTCAATGTCGGCACCAAGGTCGTGGTGATGTAGCCCGGCGCTCGCTGCGAGCCGTCAACTCCGCGTGTCGCGCCGGCTCGCGACGCGCGGCATCGAAGGCGTTGCGTGCCGCCGGCGTACGTCCTCCGGCTAAGGTCTAGGCTGGCCGACGATGCCCCGTCGAAGCGAGACGAGGGGCAACAGAGCAGCGACGACGCGTTGATGAATGGGAAAGCGATGCGCGAGCGGAGCGCTTCAATCGCCGCGCCGACAGCTCGGCCTTCTTGACGAGCTCGTGCAGTCCCTCCAACTCCGACAACTCGGTGATGAGATGAGTTGTCACGTTGGTCAGGGTGGCGATGCGCTGCTGAAGTGGACTCATTTTTAAAACCCCGACTATAACCAAGAGAGGCAACCACATCGGTGTGTGGCATGAGCAACGTGTTCTTCCAGTTGAACACCCATGTCCGCATTTGGAAATCCGGGAGTCTACGGCTGCGCGTGTCAGATGCCGATTTGATTTGTCATGGTGAATTCAGGCGCCTCGGGTAACGTTCAGCCAGTCCAATGACGCTGCACATTAGTCATACTATATCGAACGTCCCGGCTGCTTGCCGTCGCACAAAAGGCGCTCGGGGCACGCTCTAAAGAAAACGGCCGCCGAGAGGCGGCCGTTGGCATCTTTCGGGCGAATTGCTCACGCGTAATCGCTGCCGCCATCGTCGTCGCCGCCGAAATCGCTGTCGTCGGCCACGTCCATATTGCCGTCGTCGTTGTTGTCGCCGTAGTTCTGGTCGTTGTCGTTACGATCGTTGTTCGCCTGGTCGGAGAAGCTCTGGCGAGACTCGCGGTTCGAGCCGATGTCGTTGAGGCCGGCATCGCGCGCGAGCGAGCCGCCGGACTGATCGCTGCCGCCCCAAGGACTTCCACCAGCGCCGCGGTCGCCGAGGGCATTGGTGTCGCCAAAGGCCTGCTGATGCGATCCGCCCATCATGCCGCGGATGCTCGAGAGCAGCAGCGAGCCACCGACGACGCCGGCGGCAGCTGCCGCCGCGGTGCCGAGGAACGAGCCGCCGCCACCGCCCATCGGCGGTGCGCCATAACCCTGGCCCGGGCCCTGACCTGGACCTTGGCCGTAAGGGGGCTGACCGTAGCCCGGTTGCGTCTGCTGCATCGCTCCGCCGCTGTTCCAGACCGGCCGCGCGTCACGCGGCGGCACGTTCGGAACCGAGCCGCGCGAGGGGCCTCCGCCGAACAAGGTGTCGCGCATGGTGTCGAGGAAGCCGCCGGACTGCGCCTGCTCGGGCCCATGGGCCGCTTCCAGCTCCTGGATGCGGTTATGGGCGCGCTTCAGCGCCTCGTCCTGCAGCAGCGTGGTCTGCACCAGCGCATAGATCGCGCCGGGTGCCTTGCGCAGCCCGTCCGAGATCGCGGCGATCGCGTCGGGATCGCGCGGTGCGTTTTCCAGTTTCGAAAGCCGGTCGAAAAGGTCGTCGACGAGCTGGCGTTCCTGCGGCGTCATGATCAGTCTCCCTCGCGCAAAACAAGCGCGAAGCAGATGTAGGGTTCCATTATGGCCCCAACAGTGCCGGCCGGATTAAATTTCGGTATGCGACAAGCTGCCCCGCGGCTTGCTGTCATCCCAGCGTGGTGCGGCTGTCCGCCAGCAGACGCGCAAAGGCGTCGCCGACCAGATAGGCGTGCTCGCGTTCGCGGACATCGGTCATCGGATCGAGGCCGGCGAGGACATCGTCGACGAAGCCGGGATGGCACATCACGAGGCCGCCATCCGGCAAGCCTTCCAGGAATTGCCGCATCAGCTCGCCAAAATCGGCCGCCCGCGTGAAGTCATAGGCGCCGGCAAAGCCCGGGTTGAAGCTGAGGCCGGCGCTGCCGGCACGGCGGCGGAATTGGGCGCTGAGGATGTCGAGCACGATGGCCTTGGGTGCGGCCAGCCGCTGCCTGAGCGGCAGGTCGCGGCCGCCCTGGCGCACCCAGGCGTTCGGCGCGCCTTCGCTGACCGCATCGACGAAGCCGTCGCGCACCTGCGGATAGAGCTGCACATGCTGATGGCCGTCGACGAAGTCAGGCGCGCGCCCGAACGCTTCGGCAAAGGCGGCGAGCTGCGCCTTCACCTCGTTGCGGAAGAATTCGCGGTCGAGCCGCCGCAAAATGCCCGCGCGCAGCAGCTTCGGAAACGGCATGAACATGTCGCCGTCGAGCGGACGAAAATGCATGGTGAGGGGGCGGAACGGCGCCGACAGCGTCACGTGCAATCCGATCGCGCAGCGCGGGCTCGTCTTCGCCGAGGCCTGGAGCGCCTCGACCTCGCTGCGCGCGATCGCAGGCCCCACCATCATCACCGAGGTGGCGTTGAGACGGCCGCGTTCGATCAGGTCGCGGATGGCGCGGTTGACGCCCGGGCTGATGCCGTAATCGTCGGCACAGAGCCAGATCCGCCGCAGGCCCGCGGCCGCGCTCATTCGGCGGCCGTCCTCTTCGCGGCATCGTCGGCTTCGAAGTGCTTTTCACTATGCTCGGCGACGAAGTAGATCGGGCGCGCCTTCAGCTCGGACAGGATCTTGCCGATATATTCGCCGACGATGCCGATCATGATGAGCTGCACGCCGCCGATCGTCATCAGGCCGATCACGAGCGAGGGATAGCCGGGCACCTGCTTGCCGGTCGTGAACACCTCCCAGAGGATCGAAAGGCCGAACAGGAAGGCGCCACCGGCGAGAATGACGCCGAGCAGGCTGGCAAAGCGCAGGGGGGCGACCGAAAACGAGGTCAGGCCCTCGATCGACAGGCCGAGCAGGCTTGCGGCGTTGAAGGTGGTGACGCCGTGGGCGCGTGCGGCAGGCTCGTAGTCGACGCGGATCTGGCGGAAGCCGATCCAGCTGGCGAGGCCCTTGAAGAACCGGTTGCGCTCGGGCAGCTGCCTGAGCGCTGTGACCGCGCGCGGTGACAGCAGGCGGAAGTCGCCGGCGTCCTCGGGAATCTTCTGCCGGGCCCCCCAATTGATCAGCGCATAGAAGCCGTGCACGGCGACCCGGCGCAGGAAGGTCTCGTTGTCGCGATGCGCCTTGGCGGTGTAGACGACGTCATAGCCGTCATCGATCCAGTGCCGCACCAGCTGTTCGATCAGCGCCGGCGGATGCTGGCCGTCGCCGTCCATGAACATGACGGCGCCGAGCCGGGCATGGTCGAGGCCGGCCATCAGCGCCGCCTCCTTGCCGAAATTGCGCGACAGCGACACCACCTGGACATCGATCGCGTCGGCCGGCAGCGAGCGGGCGATCGCCAGCGTCGCATCCTTGCTGCCGTCGTCGACATAGACGACTTCGCAAGCCAGCCGATAGCGCTCCCGCAAAGTCTTTGCGAGATCGCAGATGCGCTGGTGCAGGGCGGCGAGGCCCGCCGCCTCGTTGTAGACGGGGACGACGATCGACAGTCCCTTCGCGGCTGCGGTGCCTGCGGTCGTCGTCATGCCGGAAACGTCAGAGCCCAGCGTCATCGATCAAGGTTCCAGAAGCGTTCAAAGTCATCTCAACAGCATATGGTAGCCGCCATTTGCTGTCGCAAAGCTGAACGAAAGGCCGAACGTCCCAGGGCTCACCGCCGCAGGAACGCCTCGAGCTTGGCGAACAGCGGGTTCTCCCGGTCGAACACGTAGTCGAGCGAAACCACCGAGACGGTTTCGGCGCCATGCTCGCGCAGGAAGCTTGCCAGCGCATAGAGCTGCCCCGGTGGGCAGTGCAGCGTCAGCATGCCTGACGAGGTCGGCCCGCCGAACGGGGCCTCGACGCCGTACCGGCTGTGGGCTTCGCCGAGCAGGGCGGCGTCGCATTGCCGGAAGCGGGTGCGGACCTCGCGATACTTGTTGGCCCGCGCCCTTGCTGCGATGTGATCGAGGATGACGCGCGCGGTCTCCCGCGCCTGCGGCGTCCAGTCGGCCTCTTTCGAGGCGACCAGATTGGCCTGGCTGCGCAGGATCACGCCGTCGTCGAGCACCCGCAAGCCGTTGGCGGCAAGCGTCGCGCCCGTGGTGGTGATGTCGACGATCAGCTCGGCGCTGCCGGCCGCCGGCGCGCCTTCGGTCGCGCCGCTACTTTCGACGATGCGGTAATCGGTGATCCCGTGGCTCTGGAAGAAGGTGCGGGTGAGGTTGATGAACTTGGTCGCGACCCGCATCCGCATGTGATGCTGCTCGCGGAAGCCGGTGGTGACGTCGTCGAGGTCGGCCATGGTGCGAACGTCGATCCACGCCTGCGGCACCGCGACGACGACGTCGGCATAGCCGAAGCCGAGCCCATCGATCAGCGACACGCGCTTGTCGGCGTCCGCGATGTTCTCGCGCACCAGGTCTTCGCCGGTGACGCCGAGATGCGCAAGACCGCGCGACAGTTGCGAGGCGATCTCGCTCGCCGAGAGATAGGCGACCTCGACATGGTCGAGGCCTGCAAGCGTGCCGCGATAGTCGCGGGCGCCGCCGGCCTTCGACAGCTTGAGGCCGGCACGGGCGAAGAAGGCTTCGGTGTTTTCCTGAAGGCGACCCTTGGAGGGAACGGCCAGAACGAATGGCGCGCTCATGACTTAAGCTCCCACCTTGCGGCCGATCTTCGTCAGCGCGTCCACCCAGACCGAGAAGCCGACCGCGGGAATCGGTTCAGTCGATCCAAGCTGGGTCATCAGCCCGTCATAGCGGCCGCCGGCAACCAGCGGCTCGGCGCCGTTGCCCCGGTGATGCAGCTCGAATTCGAAGCCGGTGTAATAGTCGAGCCCGCGCCCGAACGCGGTCGAGAAGCGCGTCTGCTTCACGTCGATGCCGCGCGCCGCCATGAAGCCGACCCGGCTCTCGAACTGGTCGATCGCTGCCGTGAGGTCGAGCTTGGCGTCGGCAGTGAGCGCGCGCAGCTCGGCGATGGCGTCGTCGGGATTGCCTGCAATCGTCAGGAAGCGCTTGAGCACGGTGATCGCCTCGCGCGGCAATGCGCCGCCCTTCAGCGTCGATTGCTCGAGGAAGCGATCGGCGATCTCGGCCGTGGTGCGTCCCCCGACATTGGTGGTGCCGGCGATCGACATCAGATCGGTGACGAAGGCGAGCGCCGCCTTGCGGTCGGAGCCGGCGAGGGCGGCGAGCACGCCCTCATATTCGCTGCGGGTCGCGGTGGTCGCGGCCGCGAGCCGTTCCAGATCCTTTTCCAGGCTGATCTTGCGATTGAAGTCCTTGACCAGGCGGCGGCGCCAGACCGGATAGAGGTCGAGCGCATCGAGCAGCGCGTTGAACAGCGCCACGTCGCCGGTGCGGATCTCGACGTCGCGGACACCGAAGGCCGCGGTCGCTTCGAGCCCGAGCGCCAACGTCTCGGAGTCGGCGGCGGCGCGGTCCTGGCGGCCGAATGATTCGATGCCGGCCTGCAGGAATTCGCTGGCCTGGCCGCTGCGGTAGCGGAACACCGGGCCGAGATAGCTGAACCCGGCCGGCTGGCCGGCACGACCGGAGCTCAGGTAGTCGCGCGCCACCGGAATGGTCAGGTCCGGGCGCAGGCACAGCTCCTCGCCCGTGAGGTCCGTCGTCAGATATAGGCTCTTGCGGATGTCCTCGCCGGAGAGGTCCAGGAACGGCTCGGCCGGCTGCAGGATGGCGGGCTCGGCCCTGACGTAACCGGCCTGCGCGAACGACAACAGCAGCGTATCCGCCCAGGCGGCGGAGCCGGCAGCATTTGAGGTGGCAGTCGCGGTCATAACTGGGGTCCATCGTCCCGGTGGAACCGGGCAGGCAAGGGCAAGGGGAGGCAAGCGAATTGCGCAGCCCTTAGCATGGTCGATGCGCGGTTTCGACCTCCAAAGGATCAATCGCTTAATGGACGGGCAATGGACGTTCTCGACGCGCGCTAGGGGAGCCACCTGGGCCGCCGCGGGCTCGCTCAACCTCTCCCGCTTGCGGGGGAGGTCGGCGCGAAGCGCCGGGTGGGGGCTCTTTCCGCTAGGGGAATTTCTCCCTAAGCCTCAGACAATCCCGACGCGGAGGCACCCCCACCCCAACCCTCCCCCGCAAGCGGGAGAGGGGGCGCGTCTCCCCTGCGGCTGCCAATCGAGCCTTGTCAGGTGCCGGTCTTGCCACCCCAGTCGCCCAGCACCGCCTGCACCAGCGCCAGCGCGGCGACGGCGGCGGTGTCGGCCCGCATGATCCGCGGGCCGAGCGCCAGCCGGAGGATCCTGGGTTGCCGCAGCAGCAGGGCGCGCTCCTCTTCGGCAAAGCCGCCTTCGGGGCCGATCAGCACGTCGATCCCCTGTCCGGCCTCGCGGGCGTTTTGCAGGCTTTGAACCGGGTTTTGCAGCTCCGCCGCCTCGTCGCAGAAGATCAGCAGGCGGCCCGCGGGGCGCTGACTGAGATACCGCTCCAGCGGCACCGGCTCGGCGACCGTGGCGATGCTCAGGATGCCGCATTGCTCGGCCGCCTCGACGACATTGGCGCGCATCCGCTCGGTGTTGACCCGGGAGGCCTGGGTGAACCGGGTCAGGACCGGCTGCAGGCCGGCGGCGCCCATCTCGATGGCCTTCTGGACCATGTAATCCAGCCTGGCATGCTTGAGCGGGGCGAAAACGTAGGCGACGTCCGGCAGCCTGTCCTGGGGCCGGGTCTGCTGCAGGATCACGAGGCCGTCCGGCCGCTTGCGACCTTCGATGGCGGCCTGCCACTCGCCGTCGCGGCCGTTGAAGGCCAAAACCTCGGCCCCGGCGGCAAGCCGCAGCACATTGCCGAGATAATTGCTCTGGTCGCGGTCGAGCGGGATCCTGGCGTCCTGGGCAAGGGGAGCGTCGACGAACAGGCGGGGAGCGCGAAAATCGTGGGAGGGCATCGTTCAAGGGTCCGATTTGGGGCCGTTCTTAACCGAAAGCAGCCATTCCGGGGGTAAATATTGCCGAAATAGTGCGTCCCCGCGCCGCGCTATTGCCCTATTCAACGGGTTGTTAAGCGCCGGCGGGAATCGTAAAAACGCGAACACGCTGGTTGCGCTTCAATTGGGAAGACGCTGAACCCCGTAGCTCCTGCCGGAGAGACTATCCTGATGATCCGTCATTTGATGGTTCCGATCACTGCCGCCATGGTCACCCTGAGCACCGCGGGCGCCTATGCGCAAAGCGCCTTCCCGGCGCCGCTGCCGAACCAGGCCGCCACCAGTTCCGCGTTTCCCCCGGTGAACGGCTCGGCGCCGACCGCTTCGGTCGGCACGGCACCGCAATCGTCCTTTCCCGTGAACGGCGCCGCGCCCGTCGGCGGCGCTGGCGCGTTCAGCGCGGCCCCGCCGACCCAGGGCGGCCCCGGCGAGGACTGCATGAAGGCTTTCATTCCTCTGCGCGAGGAAGCCGAGAAGCGCGGCAAGCTGATCAAGGCCGCGAGCGACCGTCATGCGCCGCCGGACGAAGCCTGCAAGCTGATCCGCAATTTCAGCCAGGCTGAGACCAAGATGATCAAGTACATCGAGTCCCACGCCGCCAAATGCGGAATCCCGCCGCAGATCGGCGCGCAGATGAAGGACGGTCACAAGAATACCGAGGCCATGGCGACGAAGGTCTGCAACGTCGCGCAGCAGATGCAGAACCAGCCGCGCGGTCCGGCCGGCCCGTCGTTGAGCGAGGTGCTAGGTTCAGGCTCGGCGCCTGAGGCCAATGCCGGCAAGAAGGGCGGCAGCACCTTCGACACGCTCAACGGCAACGTCCTGACCCGATGATACACGTGCCGCCGATTTGAAGTTCCTACGGTGTTTGCCGCGAGATCCTCATGAGAACTTCAAATCGATAAGCGGCACGTGAATTATAGTTTCTTGCTAGTGCCCTTGTAGTTTTCGAAGTTCGTACCGGGATACGCCGCGATGGAATACGAACTTCGAAAACTGGACACTAGCACATCCGCCCGCGTTGCCGATTCCACCGGCAACTGGGTTGATACGCTCGCGCCGCCATGGGCGCGGCCCTATTTGCGATTGTCCCGCTTCGATCGTCCGATCGGCTCCTGGCTGCTGTTGATGCCGTGCTGGTGGTCGGCGGCGCTCGCGAGCGGCATGGCGCATGACGTCCGCGGACTGCCGCTCACCATCGTGCTGTTCTTCATCGGCGCCTTCGTGATGCGCGGAGCGGGCTGCACCTGGAATGACATCACCGACCGCGACCTCGACGACAAGGTCGAGCGCACCCGCTCGCGGCCGCTGCCGTCGGGGCAGGTGAGCACGAAGCAGGCGCTGGCTTGGATGGTCGTGCAGGCGCTGATCGGCCTTATCGTGTTGCTGCAGTTCAACCGCTTCGCGATTGCGACAGGCATCGCCTCGCTCCTGATCGTCGCGATCTACCCCTTCATGAAGCGCATCACCTGGTGGCCGCAGATCGTGCTCGGTCTTGCCTTCTCCTGGGGCGCCCTGATGGGATTTGCCGTCACCTTCGGCCGCATCGACGTCACCGCGCTGGTGCTCTATGCCGGCGCGATTTCATGGGTGATTGGCTATGACACGATCTACGCGCATCAGGACGCCGACGACGACGCGCTGATCGGCATCAAGTCCACCGCGCGCCTGTTCGGCGCGCATACGCACCAGGCGCTGATCCTGTTCTACGGGCTCGCTGTGATGCTGATCGGTGTCGCGCTGGCCTCAGGCGATGCGCGCTGGCCGGCCTGGCTCGGGCTTGCCGCCTTCGCCGCGCACCTGGCCTCGCAGATCGTGCGCTTGCGGATTGATGATCCCGAGCTGTGTCTGCGTTTGTTCAAGTCGAACAGGGATGCGGGTCTGTTGCTGTTTGCAGGATTGCTCGCCGACGCGGTGATGCGGGCGTAGCTCCCGTAGGGTGGGCAAAGGCGCCCTTGCGCCGTGCCCACGAGCTCTCAATGATCGACAAAGAACGTGGGCACGCTTGCGCTTTGCCCACCCTACGGCACCTTCAATTCCTCGCGATGATCTCGCGTTCTTCGCGATGAACCGACAGCTTCCGCGCGATGCCGGTGCGGCGGCGCATCAGGAATTTCGGACGGCGGGCGCGGATCGCATTGGCGCGGCGGCGGCGGGCCGCGGGCTTGCGCGCGCCTTCGTCGAGCTGCGGAAGCGCGAACAGCTCGCTCCAGATCGCCAAGGCCTCGACGAGCTCCTCGCCGTCGGCGCCGACGAGCAGCGGAACGGAGAGCGAGGGATCGCGATGCACCAGGACGATGGCCTGCGCTTCGTCATTGCCGCGCAGTGCGACGCCTGTGAAGTCGCTGACGCGGACGTTGATCGCCATCTGCATGCCGCGAACGGCACGGCGAAGCACGACGCGTTCGCGATGAAGCTCGATCTGCCTGACATGTCCGTCGGCGCGCGGATCGTGCGCATCGAAGCGGACCGGAAGGGAAAGGGGGTCGAGCCGCAGAGAGCGGCTCGACCCGGCGGGAGCGACCCCGCATGTTGCTGTTTGACGCCTCACGGCTTTAGTTCTCCCCGCCGGGATTATGTTCCCGGTCGATGCGAGGACCTTAGCGCGCCGCCTTCCGAAACCGCTTAAAAAGGCTGGTTAACCCACCGTCACTGCTGCTCATGATTGACAAGACCTTGGCGCGCATGATTGACGAGACGTTGCGCCAAAGGTGCGAATCTGAGCTTTTGGCGGGCTGAAAATGCTTGAAGTCCGCGCGATCAGGGCACATCTGTGGGTTCCGGTCCCGAACCCCCGCCCCAACAGGATTTCGTTCGTGAACTCTTCACCATCCGCAAGCTCGACGCTTTCGTCCAAGGATTCCTCCAAGGGGTCAAAGGCCAGCCGCGACCTGTTCGACCAGTCCGCTTTGTCGGATCTGGCGCAGCGGCTGGTGGAGGCGGCCAAGCGCGCCGGCGCGGATGCGGCCGACGCGGTCGCGGTGCGCGGCGTCTCGCAAGGCGTCGAGGTGCGCGACGGACGCGTCGAGGAATCCGAGCGCTCCGAGGGTGACGACGTCGGCCTGCGGGTACTGGTCGGCCAGCGCCAGGCGGTGGTCTCGACCAACGACGTCAGCGGCGATGCCGTGACCAAGCTCGCCGAACGCGCGGTCGCGATGGCGCGCGTTGCGCCCGACGACAAATATGTCGGGCTCGCCGATCCCGCGCTGCTCGCGCGCGACTTCCCCGATCTCGATCTGCTTGATCCCGATGTGCCTGCCACCAGCGAGCTCGAGCGCCGCGCACTCGCGGCCGAAGCTGCCGCGCTCGCCGTGAAGGGCGTCACCAAATCCGGCGGTGCCTCGGCCTCCGCGGGCATGGGCGGCATGGTGCTGGTCACCTCGACCGGCTTCCACGGCTCCTATTTGCGCTCCAGCCAGGGCATCTCGGCCACCGCCATCTCGGGCGAAGGCACCGGCATGGAGCGCGATTACGACTTCACCTCGGCGCCGCATGGTGCGGACCTGTTGTCGCCGGAAATCGTCGGCCGTTCCGCCGGCGAGCGCACCGTGGCGCGCTCCAATCCGCGCAAGGTCGAGACCTGCAAGGTGCCTGTCGTGTTCGATCCGCGCGTCGCCGGCTCCCTGGTCGGCCATGTCGTCGGCGCCATCAACGGCGCCTCGATCGCGCGCAAGACCAGCTTCCTCAAGGACAAGCTCGGCCAGCAGCTGTTTGCGAAGAACATCCGCATCATCGACGATCCCCTGCGCAAGCGCGGCCTGCGCTCGCAGACCTTCGACGCCGAAGGCGTTGCCGTGAAGAAGATCGCGCTGATCGACGAAGGCGTGCTGACGACCTGGCTGCTCGACTGCGCCACCGCGCGCGAGCTCGGCCTTGCCACCACCGGCCATGCCCATCGCGGCGTCTCCTCCTCGCCCTCGCCCGGGCCGTACAATTTGCATCTCGAGCCTGGCACACCGAGCCCGGCCGAGCTGATCGCCGACATCAAGCAGGGCTTCTACGTCACCGATCTGATCGGCTCCGGCGTGAACGGCGTCACCGGCGATTACAGCCGCGGCGCCTCCGGCTTCTGGATCGAGAACGGCGAGATCACCTATCCCGTCAGCGAGGTGACGATCGCGGGGCATCTGTTCGAGATCTTCAAGTCGATGCAGCCCGCGAACAATCTCGAGTTCCGCTACGGCATCAATGCGCCGACGGTGCGCATCGAGGGATTGACGCTTGGCGGACGTTGAGGCGAACGCCCCGGGCGAAACCATCCTGACGCGCGACGCGGCACTGCTGCGGGACACGGTGCGCGAGGCGGGTGCGCTGGCGCAGTCGATGTTTCGTACCGAACTGAAGAAGTGGACCAAGGGCGCATCCTCGCCGGTCTCCGAAGCCGACATCGCCGTCAACGACCTGCTCGAAGCGCGCCTGCGCAGTGCGACGCCGGATTATGGCTGGCTCTCGGAGGAGAGCGCCGACGATGCGGCGCGGCTGTCGCGGCGGCTGACCTGGATCGTCGATCCCATCGACGGCACGCGCAACTATCTCAACGGCCACGACGATTGGTGCGTCAGCGTCGCGCTGGTCGAGGATGCCGCGCCGGTGCTGGCCGCGGTGTTCGCGCCGACGAGTGGCGAGTTCTTCTTCGCCGCACGCGGCCAGGGCACCACGCTCAACGGCGCAGCCGTGCAGGCTTCGCCCGGATCGGCGCTCGACTTCTCCCGCATCGCCGGCCCGAAACCGATGGTCGAGCGGCTCAACATCTCAGACGGCGAGATCAAGCTGCATCCGCGAATCGGCTCGCTCGCGCTGCGCCTGTGCCGGGTCGCCCATGGCGCGCTGGATGCGGCTTTTGCGGGGGGCAACAGCCATGATTGGGACCTTGCGGCGGCCGATTTGATCGTGCAGGAAGCCGATGGTAGGATGAGCGACCTCTCCGGAGAACCCATCCTCTATAACCGCCGGGAAGTGGCGCACGGGGTGCTGGTGGCAGCGGGGCGCGATCGTCATGCGGGCATTGTCGCGCATTTTCGAAACCGCCCCTTGGCCTAAAGCGCTTTTCGTCGTGCTCGTCGAACACTGCTTTTGCCGGGCAGCCCGTTAGGAACAGAACTCATGCCAGATAGTGCCCCGCAACAACTGCTTCACCTCGTCATCGGCGGTGAGCTCGTCGATCTCGAGCACAACACCTTCAAGAACCTCGACGACGTCGAGATCGTCGGCCTCTATCCGAATTATGCGACCGCCCATGCCGCCTGGCGGGCCAAGGCGCAGAGCACGGTCGACAACGCGCAGATGCGCTATTTCATCGTCCACCTCCACCGGTTGCTCGACCCGAATCAAGAACCGGCGCGTTGAAAAAACTGCTTCGCAATACGCTGCGAAGCAGCTTCGTTCAGCGTGCCGTCGGGGTCCTGGCGGCCGAATATCTGCGTCTGGTCTGGCGGACCAACAAATTCACGTTGGATCCGCCCGACGTCTATGCGCAGGTTGAGCCGCAGCTCCCTGCGATCTTCGCGTTCTGGCACGGCCAGCATTTCCTCACGCCCTTCATCAAGAACCAGAACAAGGCGTCCTATCGCGCCAAGGTCCTGATCTCCCGCCACCGCGACGGCGAGTTCAATGCGATCGCCGCCAAGCGGCTCGGCATCGGCACCATCCGCGGTTCCGGCGATCATGGCGGCGCCTTCCACCGCAAGGGCGGGGTCGGCGCCTTCAAGGAAATGGTGCGCACGCTCCAGACCGGTTGTAATGTCGCGCTGACCGCCGATGTCCCCAAGCGCTCGCGCGTGGCCGGGCTAGGCATTATCATGCTGGCACGGGAATCGGGGCGGCCGATCATGCCTTTCGCGATGGCGACCAGCCGCTTCGTCCGGCTCAAGAACTGGGACCGCACCACCATCAATTTGCCATTCGGGCGGGGCGCATTGGTCGGCATCAAGGAAATCCACGTTCCCGCAGATGCCGACGCCGCCATGATGGAAGCGTTGCGGCAGGAGCTGGAAGACACGTTGAACGAGGCGACCCGCCGCGCCTATGCGCAACTCGGCCGCCCGGGACCGGAAGATGCCTAATTCGTTGCCGATGACGCTGCGGATGTATCAGCGGCTGGCCTCCGGCCTGGTGCCGTTTGCGCCGGCGCTGATCAAGCGGCGGCTGAAGCAGGGCAAGGAGGATCCCGCGCGCGTCGGCGAGCGGCGCGGCCTGTCCAGGGACGTGCGGCCGCATGGTCCGCTGGTCTGGATCCACGGCGCCAGTGTCGGCGAGGTGCTGGCCGCTGCGGCGCTGGTCGAGCGGTTGCGCGATCTCAATCTGCGCATCCTGCTCACCTCGGGCACCGTCACCTCGGCCGCCGTGGTCGCAAAGCGGTTTCCGCCCGACGTCATCCATCAATACGTGCCGTATGATTCCCCGCGCTATGTCGCGCGCTTCCTCGATCATTGGAAGCCGTCGCTGGCGCTGTTCATCGAATCCGATCTGTGGCCGAACCTGATCCTGGCGGGCGCTAGCCGCCGGGTGCCGATGGTGCTGATCAACGGGCGGATGTCGCCGCGCTCCTTCCCGCGCTGGCGCCGCATGCAGGGCACCATCTCGGCACTGCTGTCGCGTTTCGACATTTGCCTGGCGCAGTCGAAGACCGATGCCGAGCGTTTCGCCGCGCTCGGCGGCCGCGACGTCGTCACGACAGGCAATCTCAAGCTCGACGTGCCGGCACCGCCGGCCGATCCCGCCAAGCTCGAACGGCTGATGGCGATGACGCGCGGGCGCCCCATCATCGTCGCGGCCTCGACACACCCGGGCGAGGACGAGATGCTGGTCGCGGCGCATCGCAGCCTCGCCGGCTTCTTCCCGCAGCTCCTCACCGTGATCGTGCCGCGCCATCCCGATCGCGGCTCCTCGATCGCTGGCTTGATCACCGCCTCGGGCCTGAAGCCGGCATTGCGCTCACGCGAGGAGCTGCCGACCGCGACCACCGACATCTATGTCGCCGACACCATGGGCGAGCTCGGCCTGTTCTACCGGCTGTCGCCGATCGTGTTCATGGGCGGATCGCTGATCCGCCATGGCGGGCAGAACCCGATCGAGGCGATCAAGCTCGGTGCCGCGATCGTCCATGGCCCGCACGTCTTCAACTTCGCCGATGTCTATGAGGCGCTCGACGGCAGCGGCGGTGCGCGCCAGGCCGACACGCAGGAAGCGCTGGTCAAGCAGCTCGGCCAGCTGCTGGCCGATCCCGCCTTGCGCGACAAGATGCAGCGCGCGGGCAGCGGCGTGGTCGAGGAGCTCGGCGGCGCACTCGATCGCACCATGATCGCGCTCGAGCCGTATCTGCTGCAGCTACGGATCGAGATGGGAGCCGCCAATGCGTGAGCCGGCCTTCTGGTACCGGCCACGTTCTCTCCAGTCGTGCGTGTTATGGCCGCTCGGAGCGCTCTACGGCGCAATCACCGAACGGCGCATGCTGCGCAAAGGCGTGGATGCCGGCATCCCCGTGATCTGCGTCGGCAATTATCATGTCGGCGGCGCCGGCAAGACACCGACCGTGTTGGCGCTGACGAAGCTTTTGCGCGAGCTCGGCGAGACCCCGGTGGTGCTCAGTCGCGGCTATGGCGGACGCCTGCAGGGCCCGGTCATGGTCGACCGCGCGCGCCACACCGCGTCCGACATCGGCGATGAGCCCTTGATGATGTCGCGCGACGTCCCGGTCGCGGTCGCGCGGGATCGCCTCGAGGGTGTCGCGCTGGCGAAGTCGCAAGGCGCCACCGTCATCCTGATGGACGACGGTTTCCAGAACCCGCGCCTGGTCAAGGACACTTCGCTGATCGTGATCGATAGCGAACGTGGCCTCGGCAATGGCAAGGTGTTTCCGGCCGGCCCGCTGCGCGCGCCGCTGAACGCGCAGCTCGCGCGCACCGATGCGCTGGTGCTGATCGGCGACGGCCGTGCCGCCAACGATGTCGCGGCCGAGCTTGCCAAGCGCGACAAGCCGGAGCTGCGCGCGCGTCTGAGGCCGGACGCCGGGGCGGTCGCAAGACTGTTGGGCAAGCCGGTGTTTGCGTTCGCGGGCATTGGCGATCCCGAACGATTCTTCCGCAGCTTGCGCGCCTGTGGCATCGAGGTCGCGCGCACGCGCGCCTTCGCCGATCATCACATGTTTTCAAACGACGAGATCGCAGCGCTCGCAGCGGAGGCGCAGCGCGAGCAGTACACACTGGTGACGACGGAAAAGGATCTCGCGCGCCTCCGCGGCCGCGAGGGCCTGCCTGCTAGCATCGTGCCGTTCGCTGTGCAGCTCGAATTCGATGATCCGACAGCGCTCCGGCAATTGATCAGCGATCATCTCTACAAGGCGCGCGAGCGGCGGTTCAGCAGGCGATGATCTCGTTTGGTCATCCAGCGCCATGCGGTATTCGACAACTGATCGGGCGACATGTCGCGGCTGATGAATTCTCTTCCGCACGTTCGGGAGTTGATGTAGCCTTTGATGAGAGCCGTCACCGGGACGTGCCGACCTCCCGGAAATCATCGACGGCGTTTATGCCCACGGCGGGCAGTACCTTCATCACTTCAGATGCAGCGGCCGTAACGATCAGTTCGGAACGGCAGGGAAAATCATTGCCAAAAACCAGAGGAGAACATGCCATGCATTTTTGCCTCACCGGACAATACACCCCACGCGCTCTCAATGCCATTTTGGAGAATCCCACCACCGATCGCCAGGAGGCGGCA
Source organism: Bradyrhizobium sp. SBR1B (assembly GCF_014198205.1). Classification (NCBI taxonomy): domain Bacteria; kingdom Pseudomonadati; phylum Pseudomonadota; class Alphaproteobacteria; order Hyphomicrobiales; family Nitrobacteraceae; genus Bradyrhizobium; species Bradyrhizobium sp. SBR1B. The sequence continues at coordinate 331,597 of NZ_JACIHC010000002.1, read as the reverse complement.
CGAAAGCTCATCGAAGCGGCCGGCGGAAAGCTGCTTTCGATGTACAGCGTTGCGGCCGACGGCCCGGGCGTTTTGGTGATTTTCGATGTGCCTGATCCGGGTGCGGCGCCGGCCATTTCCGGCCTGACCGTCACCGCAGGCACCCTGCAGAATGTGAAACTGACCAGGTTGTTCACGCAGGACGAGATCAAGCAGGTCCGCCAGAACGCGGCGAAGCTGCGTTCTTCGTATACCCCGCCCGGAAGCTGACATCAGGATCTGAAGCGCGATGTGATGAGGATGAATCGTCATCGCGCTTTAGGTTGTTGTTTAAGCATGATCTTTTCGGAAAACCGCTGCGCACTTTTCCGGATCATGCTTTAGAGCTTCGGTTCTGATTGAAGCAGAACCGGAGCTCTGGATTCCCGTTCTTGGCGCGTCGTCTTCACGCGTACCGGTATCGCAGTTCAGCAATCAGTCGTGCTCACCACGCCCCGACGGCCATTAATCCAATAATGGTCAGGCACGAGACGCAGGCTACCGCGACGGTATAGCATTCGGGTGTATTCATTGCTCACTCCCAAACTGTTGCCAATTGCTTGGTCACTGCTACGCGGGAGAGATCGCCGGTCGCGGGCCACTTCAATGCGGCAGGCCGTGAACGGTCTTGCGATGTGCGTCCGTCCTCTCATCGTCAACCTGATCCGCAGGATGACGAAGCGCTTCGAGAGCTTCGGAGCGTTCAGCTGCGATCAGAAGCTGTTTGCGCATTTCAGCGAGACGGGCGCGACAATATTCACGATAGAGCAAGTCCAATATGGTGGGCATGATCACCCCCATCGTTTGACTCTCGATTTACAGATATTCCACCGCAAATTTTCGAGGTGATCGTAGCCCGTCGGATGGCTCTTTCGATATGAGCCCGTTCACAGACTGCGCCAATTCCAAAGCTCGATGGCTGTTTGGTTGACTTGATTGTCTGTGCGATAAAAGGAACAGGGCCAATTACCTAACGAACACTGTAGCAGCTCTCTGTTTCAACAAGACTTCGTCAAACAACTTAAGGGCGCCGGATTGCAACAAAGAATCCAACCACAACGCGAAATGACTAACTACGGAGTGCAAGTATTCTTCGATGCAACGCGGATCGGCACGACGGAGATCTTTTCCTCGGTGAGACTCGCGGTTCAGGTGCACGCGAACATCGTCTCCATCCCATGACGCGCCAAAAGTTGCACCGCTCGTGCCACGCCACACGGCTGCGCTTTGCCTAACCCGCAGCAGCCCGCCATTCAGGCGACATTCATCGCAAAACGCCTATCGGTTCCCGACGATCAGGAGAATTCGATGAAACTGCCGTCTGCGACCGTTGCCGCCAGCCTTGTGTGTCTGATCGTTGCGCCCGTCTTCGCGCAAACTCCCGCGCCGACAGCAAGCCCGACCGTCACCGTGCCGGTTCCCGCGACCAAGCGCGTGACGTGCCTTGCCACGACCGCGAGCCTGAAAGGACAGGACAAGCGCGACCAGCTGCAGCTCTGCATGGCGCAGGCGCGGCTCGATTGCCTGAAGCAGGCGATCGATCAGAAGGTCGTCGGCGAAGCCAGGAAGAGCGCGATCAAGACTTGTGTGGGGGCGGATGGTCCCGAGCAGCAATAGCAGAACGACGCCACGAACCCGCTCTCGTAGGGTGGGCAAAGCAACGCGTGGCCACCTTGTCCATCGCGGTCATGGAGAGATGGTGGGTACGGCGCTTAGCGCCTTTGCCCACCCTACGAGAGCCGAAGGCTCATTGCTGCGGTTTCGGCGCGCCGGGGAAATGCCGCTGCAGCACGGCGGCGGGTGTGGCGTAGGCCTCCTGCAAATCCACGCTCCAGTACTTCAGCTCGTCGAGCGGAATCCGCGTGTCGGTGATGGCACAGCGCACGAAGGTCCCCGGCGAGATCACGCGGAAGTCGCCGTCGAGATATTGCACTTGCGCTTCGCCATGGCCCGAGGGGCCGAACTTGTTCAGCACGGTCGAAAGTCTCCGTGGAAGGCCGCTCCGTCGAAACTGGAGGGCACGATGTGTTGGACGGGATGTAGCACAGATAGGGCGGCTTGTCCGCCCGGTAAACCCACTGGTTTGTGATGTTTTGCCGCCGTTTCCGCGTGATAGTGCTTGGGTGAAGGATCGCTGGTTCCGGCATCTCCTGTGGCAGAGTCCGATGCGCCTTCGACTGACCGCCCTGTTTCTGACGCTGCTGATGTCCGCCGCGCATGCCGCGCCGGCGCCGCAGCAGGTCGACATTCCGCTGGCGTCCGGCGTGCTGCATGCGCAGCTCTACAAGCCTGAAGGGGCGGGGCCATTTCCGGCCGTGATCGCGCTGCACGGTTGCGACGGCCTCAGCAGCCATTCCGATTCCGTGCTGCCGCGCTACCGCGATTGGGCCGAGCGCCTGCTCAGGGCAGGCAATGCCGTGCTGCTGCCCGACAGCTACGGCTCGCGTGAGCTCGGGCCGCAATGCCGCGTCAAGGAGATGCACGTCAAGGCGCGGCGTGAGCGCGTCACCGACGTCGCGGCATCGCGCGCCTGGCTGATGAAGCAGTCCTGGGTGGCGCGCGATCGCGTCAGCCTGATGGGCTGGGCCAACGGCGCGAGCGCGCTGCTGTGGGCCGTGCGGCCGCAGAGCGCGGCGCGCGACCTGGCGCCCGATTTCCGCGCCGCGATCGCGTTCTATCCGGACTGCCGGATCTCCGCCGGTCTCGGCTGGAGCACGCGGGTGCCGACCCTGGTGCTGATCGGCGCCAATGACGACGTCTCCTCCCGCCGGCCTGCCGCCAGATGGTCGAGGGCGCGCATGGCCGCAGCGCGCTCGCACGCATCGTGGTCTATCCCGACGCCTATCACGATTTCGACCGCGCCAACACACCGCTGCACGCCGCCGGCGGCAGCAACGATGCCGCCGTGCCCGAGCGCGGCCATCTCGGCACGGATGCCGAGGCGCGCGCGGAGTCGCAAAAGGACGTCGCGCAGTGGCTGGCGCGGTAATGGAAGTGCCGAAGCCCGGATGGAGCGCAGCGCAATCCGGGGCAGCGCAGCGCGTGGCACGAACCCGGATTACGCTTTCGCTCCATCCGGGCTACGGGTCTTCCAAAGCGGGGCCGTCCGAGGAACAAATTCAGGCGGACAGCCCCGCATCGACCACCGCCCTGCACGGACTGTGATGGCCGACCGGGAATCTACGGATCGCGCGCGGCGCCGGTTTCAGCAGGTGAGGGCGCCTTAGTTCGACCACGATGTCGATTAAACGCAGTCCTCATGCGCATCGTCCTCTTCGCCTCCGCACTGGCCGTCTTCACCGTCGCGATCTTCCTCTACGAAGCCCACGCCGGCGCCCCACAGCGCGCACCGGAGCATTGCGGCTTCTGGACCACGATCGACGCGGGATTGTCGTGCCGGTGAAGTACATCAGTCCAACACCGTCACCCTGAGGCGGCCGCTTCTTCAGCGGCCCTCGAAGGGCGACGGCCCGGCTGCATCGCGGCCGTACATCCTTCGAGGCTCACCTTGCGATGCGTCTGCATCGCAAGCCTCGCACCTCAGGATGACGGGTTAGCATTGGGAGCGCTGCGATCGCAGAGGCGCCTCACACCTCAGAACAAGCTGCCCTGATCCACCGGCTTGGCCACACGCTTCGGCGCGGGCTTTGTATCCGCCGCAGCCGACTTTGGCTGCGCGGGCGTGCGCTTGGCCGTTGGCGCCGGGCGATCCGCATCCGCGGTCGCGCCCACGCGTCCATCCGCAAACTCGATCTCGAGCCGCGCATTCGGCCCGATGCTGTCGGCCGCATGCACGGGATGCCCCGCCTCGTCCCGCACCAGCGCGAAGCCGCGCGCGAGCACGCTGCGGTAGGACAGTGCGGACAGCAGCTTGCCGCTGTTCTCGACGCGGGCCTCCAGCCGCTGCAGCAACGTGACGAGCGCGCGGCCGGCGCGCTCGCTGAGGCGATGCGTGCGCTCGCGCTGGCGGGCAATCGTGTTGCGCTGCGCCTGCGCATTGGAGAGCTTTGACGCGCGCAAGCGAACCTCAAGTCCGGCAAAGCGGTCGCGCCGACGCCGCAGCAACGAGCGCGCGGACAGGCCAAGCCGTTCGCCGCACACGGTGAGGCGGTGGTCGGCCTGAGAGATCTGGCCGTGCAGCACCCGCAGCGTCAGCTTTGAGCTTGCGGCGGTAAACCTGCGGAAATGCGCGTGCGTGTTGGCCTTGAGGCAGCGGGGCAGGGACGCGCCCGCCGAATCCAGCCGCTGCCTGGGAATGGCGAGCAGATCGCCGGCCGCGGGCAGCGCGCGTGCGGCGGCGCGCAACTCGCTGCGACGGCTTTCCTGGGCGCGCTGCCAATAGGCGCGGGTGCGGCGTCCGAGGTCGGCGACCTCGACGAACAATTCGCTGCGCACCGGCACCGCCATCTCCGCCGCCGCCGTCGGCGTCGGCGCGCGCTTGTCGGCGACGAAGTCGATCAGCGTGATGTCGGTCTCGTGCCCCACCGCCGAGATCAGCGGGATCATGCTCTCGGCTGCTGCCCGCACTACGATCTCCTCGTTGAACGACCAGAGGTCTTCCAGCGAGCCGCCGCCGCGCGCGACGATCAGCACATCGGGGCGCGGAATCCTGCCGCCCGGGGCAATCGCGTTGAAGCCGCGGATGGCGGCCGCGACCTGCTCGGCCGAGCCGTCGCCCTGAACTTTCACCGGCCACACCAGCACGCGGCGGGGGAAGCGGTCCTCCAGCCGGTGCAGGATGTCGCGAATGACGGCGCCGGTCGGCGAGGTCACGACGCCGATCACCTCCGGCAGCCACGGCAGCAGCTGCTTGCGCGCTTCATCGAACAACCCTTCCGCGGCGAGCTTCTTCTTGCGCTCCTCCATCAGCGCCATCAGCGCGCCGATGCCGGCCGGCTCCAGCGCCTCGATCACGATCTGGTACTTCGAGGAGCCCGGATAGGTCGTGAGCTTGCCGGTGGCGATGACCTCGAGCCCTTCCTGGGGCTTGAAGCGCATCCGGCCGTGCACGCCCTTCCAGATCACCGCCTCGATCTTGGCGCTTTCGTCCTTGAGCGCGAAATAGCAATGGCCGGAGGAGTGGGCGCCGCGGAAGCCCGAGATCTCACCGCGGACCCGGACATGGCCGTAGGTGTCCTCCACCGTCCGCTTCAGGGATTGGGAGAGCTCGGAGACGGTGAATTCAAACGCGTTGTTCAGTTGTTCCGCAGGCGGCATCTAGCAAACGATTCGGCATTTTGGGGTCAGACCCGACGTTAAGGATTTTCGCCGCGCGGCGCCAATCGAGGGATTGATTGGGAGAGTACTCTGTATTATAGAGTTCTCTATTGATTGATGTGTTTGAGGGAGAACGGTCATGGCGGTCCGGTTGCTGCGCGGCGTCTTGAGCGGTCTGAAATGGGCCCTGTGTGCGGTCGGCGGCGTGGCGCTGATCCTGACTGCGATGATCGCAACGCCGCTGGAGCGGCCACCCGAGATGCGGTCGGTCTCCGACTCCGCCAAGGGGATCGACTGGACCACGCTGCCGCCGCTGGAGCGCTTCCAGGCCCGCGACGGCACCTGGATCGGCTATCGCCACTATGCGGCCAAAGCGTTTTCAAGCGAAGTGGAAGCCGGTTCGCGTGAAGAAAACGCGTCAAAACAAGAATCCGGAGCCCGATCCCATCGGAACGGAAATGGCTCCGGGGGCCCGGCGGCGGGCCGCGGCGCGATCTTCATCCATGGCTCCTCCGGCTCCAGCGGCACCGTTAACCACGCGCTGACCCACGCGATCGCCGCGCGCGGGGTGGAGACCTGGGCGCTCGACATCCGCGGGCATGGCGGCTCCGGCACCCGCGGCGATATCGGCTATGTCGGCCAGCTCGAGGACGATCTCGTCGATTTCGTTGCCGAAGTTCGCAAGACCGCGGCGGATCTGCCGCTCACTCTGATCGGCCATTCCGCCGGCGCCGGCTTCTCGCTGCGAGTCGCCGCGACGCCGATCATGCAGGACATGTTCGTGCGCACCGTGCTGCTCGCGCCCTATCTCGGCCATGACGCACCGACCAACCGGCCGAACGCGGGCGGCTGGGCCAATTTCAATGTCCCGCGCTTCTTCGGTCTGACGGCGCTGCGCAAGCTCGGCATCGACTGCTGCTCGCAGCTTCCGGTGCTGGCCCTGGCGGTGCCGCCGAGCTCGGCGAAGTACCTCGTCTCGACCTATTCCGATCGCCTGACGCGCAATTTCGCGACGCGCGGCTATCGCCTCGATCTGCCGGCAACCACACGTCCGGTCACCATCTTCGGCGGCACTGATGACGAGATGATGATCTCGGACAAATATGCGCAGACCGTGCAGGCGGTGAAGCCGTCGGTCGACGTCAAGGTCATTGACGGCATCAATCATATGGGCATCGTCACCCATCCGAAGGCGATTTCGGTGATCGCCGAGGACGTGGCAACGCGCGGGGCAGGGCAGTCATGATCGACAGCAGGGAGGCGTCCGCAGCGCTGGCCGATATCGACGATATCGTCCAGCGCGTGAAGCAATCGCAGCTCTATGAGCTGGCGAGCCTCGCCGCGGTCTGGTGGGGCGTGCTGGTGTTCGCAGCCAATCTCGTGACCTGGCTTTGGCCGATCTACGCGGCCTACGCCTGGGTTGCCGCGGATGTTTTCGGCGTCGGTGGTCTGATTGCACTTCGCGTGCTCGATCCGAAAAGCCACCCCTTTGGCGCCGGCGTTGGCATCAGGCTGTTCCTGGTATTCGCGCTGTTCTTCGCCTTCGGTTATTTCGTCACCAACGTCGTCGGTCATTTTGGTCCGCGCCAGCTGGGAACGTTCTGGCCGATCTATTTCATGCTGTTCTACACACTCGCCGGGCTGTGGTTCGGCTACGCCTTCGTTGCGATCGGCCTCGGCATCACGGCGCTGACGCTGATCGGCTTTTTCTACATCGGCGAGGCGTTCCCGCTCTGGATGGCCTTCGTCAATGGCGGTGGCCTGATCCTCGGCGGCCTCTGGATGCGGCGGATCTAGCGCATGCCCGGGCTCGACGACATCATCCACCAGCCTGCAGCCAATACCCAGGAAGGAGCGCGCCCGTGATCGACAGCCATCAGGCTCCTGAAGCACTGAACGCCAATGAGCATGCCGTTCGTCGTGGGCAGCGGTCGCAGGTCTACCTGGTCGCGGGTCTCGTCCTGCTGATATGGGCCGTGATGCCGTTTGCCGACGATATGCTGATGTGGTTCTGGCCGCGCTACGGGGCCTATTATTGGAACAGCTGGTTCGTGGTGAATGACGGGCTGTATTTCTGGTTTGCACTCTACGTCGTCTCGGCTCTCGGCCTCGTTGTTCTCGGCGCCTATCATCTTTCGAGAAACGGCATCCGCCTGTTCGACAGGCGCACTCTGCTGGCGCTCCTGCTGATCGCCGCCTTTGGCCTCGTCTGCTGCTACTTCGGCAGGTTCTCGCCGCGCCAGCAAACGGTGTTTTGGCAGGTCTACATCACACTGGTCTACCTGACGGCGGGCCTTCGGTTCGGCTACGCCTTTGCACCGCTCGGCGCGACCATCATCGCACTGACGCTGATCGGATATTTTTATATCCCGGGTGTGCCGCTGTTGCCGTGGATGGCGGCCGTCAATGGCGGTGCTCTGATCGCAGGTACCCTCTGGATGCGGCGGGGCTAGGCGTGGCGGATCTCGACGACATCATCCACCAGCCGCTGCGGCTGAAGATCATGGCAGCGCTGAACGCGCTGCCTGCGACCGCGGGACTGGAGTTCTCGCGGCTGAAGAAGCTGACCGGCGCCACCGACGGCAATCTCGGCGCGCATATCGAGACGCTGGCGAAGGCGGGTTACGTCCAGGTGGACAAGGCGTTCGTCGGCAAGAAGCCGCAGACGACGGTCACCGCCACCGCCGCCGGCCGCGGCGCCTTCGCCCGGCACGTCGCGACGTTGCAGGAGATCATTGCGGGGAAGCAGGGGTAGGGGCACTGCCACGCAGTTACGTTTGATCGCGGTGCGAATTGCGGCGCCCTCCCCATTTTGAGGGAGTTTAGAGTATTATAACTATCTGATTTTACTGTAATAACCAGCCATCAGATAGACTGTGCGGAAAACAGTGTAGGCACTTTTCGACATTTCGGCCGGAGTCGAGGTTTTTCGAGTTTAGGTCTGCTCGCGACTCGGCAAAGCAAGCAAATCGTGAATAAGCGCGCGGCGATCGGAGGCGGCCGCTTCATCAGCCACGTTGCCTCAGGTGAACACGTTCGAGGATTACACTGACTGACTATTGGATTGGAGGCTTAGCCGATTCGGCTGCTTCCCAAGCGCCAAGCTCGGTTAGCTCGACTGACTGACGCCAGTCCGCCGCGCAGACTTGAGGTTGTAAATAGCGTACTCATCTGGCTAGACTAGCTTCGCCATATTCCCTCGTTTTCATCCGCAATGCGTTTAAGAGATGGTCGTACTCACTCTCAAGGCTAAACATGACCACCTGCAAAAGGTGGCAAGCACGCATGACCACGTGAAGGCGATTTCAGAGTTCGTATGGAACGCCCTCGACGCCGACGCCAAGCGCACATCCGTCGAATTCGAACGGAATGCCTTGGGAGGCCTGGAGAGCATTATCATTCGAGATAACGGAACCGGCATCAGCAAAGAGAGAGCCGAACATGATTTCGAAAGTCTAGGCGAGTCATGGAAGAGGACCAACGCTCGAACGCTCGTTCTCGCTCGCGCGATTCATGGAAAGGAAGGCCAAGGCCGATTGCGCTTCTTCTCGCTAGCGCGACGAGCGCACTGGGATTCTGTCTATGAGCAAAACAACTCGCTGTTGAAATTGACGATCGATATAGACGCGGATCGGCTGGAGATCAGCAACGTATCTGATCCCACTCCAGCCGATGCGAACGCCGAAAAAGGGACAGTCGTCCAACTCTCCCCTCTAAAAGAAACGTTCGATTGGCTGACCGGCGATCAAGCACGCTCAGAGTTCGACGCGATCTTCGCGCCATATATACTTCAATATCCTGATGTCGAGATCATATATGACGGTAAAGCAGTTGATCCGAAGCGAAATATTGAACGTTCTCATGAGTTTCCGAAGCAGGCAATTATCTGTCCGGGTCGCGTCGTCAAGGACCTGACTCTCCGCGTGATCGAGTGGAGACCGCGCGTCACAGCACGAAAGATATATTTTGGAGGGGAAAGCGGAGTTGTCCTTGGCTCGCTGCCAGCCAATGTGACTGCTCCAGAATTCGAGTTCTCGGCGTACGCCTACACTCCATTTTTTGGTGAGATCGCCCAAGCCAATCTCCTTGAGTTTGATGGCCTGACTGATCCTGACTTCGCTCGGGTACTTGAATACGTTCGAGATACGTTGACGGACTATTTCCGTTTTCGCCAAGCCGAAAAGTCTGGCGAACTGATTGAAGAGCTAAGGGCGGCTGGAGTGTACCCGTACGAGGGGGAACCAAAAGACGAAGTCGAGCGTCGTGAGCGGCAAGTATTCGATATCACCACCCATGCGGTCGCCTCGTACTCGCGCGACTTCAAGAAGGCCGACAATCCACTTAAGAAGATCACTTTAGGGCTACTTAGGGAGGCCGTGAGGAACAATCCCGAGTCGGTGTCGCGCATTCTTAAGGCCGTATTCAATCTCCCAAAGCTTCGGCAAGATGAATTCTCACAGCTCCTTGAAAAGACGGAGCTGGGCAACATCATCGCGGCATCAAACCTTGTCGCCAACCGAATAGTTGCGCTCAAGGTACTGAAGGAAATCGTGTTTGAACCGAAGCACCGCCGAACTATTAAGGAGCGGGGCGAGCTTGATGTGCTCGTGCGAGACAATACCTGGCTGTTCGGTGAAGGCTTTCATTTTACGATGGCCGAGGCTGGCCTCACCAAGATTATGCAGCGCGTCTCTGAGGAATTGGCGCTTAAACGCTCCAAAGGTGCAAAGGGTAGGAAGCCCGATGGCAAGATCGGTAGGATAGACTCATTCATGGGGCGTCTTGTCCCGCACGGAGATGAGAACCACCGTGAGTTTTTGTTGATAGAGCTGAAGCGTCCATCGCTTACGATTGGGCGCAAGGAGCTCGATCAGTTGGAAGATTATGTGAATTCGATTTTGGCGCAGCCGGATTTCATAAACACTTCAACGAGCTGGAACTTCTATTTGGTGACGAGTGAATACGATGATGTTGTAAAGGCACGCATCACTCAGGAAAATAGAGCGGTCGGTCTTTTCATCGACAAGCCGAACCACAAGGTGTGGGTGAAGTCTTGGTCCGAGTTGCTCCGCGACGCCGAGGGCAGGCTAAAGTTTGTTCAAGACCAGCTTCGTATCGAAGTCTCCGACGAGGAGATCGAGACACGCATAGCTGAATTGAAGGCTTCCGTTCTCAAGAGCGAGGCTCTAGAGCTTGGGGAGCGCTTAGGGGAGACATCTGAAGAAGCAGGGAAAGCCGGCCGCAAGCCAGCCGGCAAGTCAGACGACTCGTCTCCACCGGCTCCGTGACGCCCGTTCGATTCTCTTAGAGTATCATTGCGATTAAGGCGACGGTGCACTCAATCGTGTCAACCGATGTTTTGACTTAAGAACTTAGTGGACTGTCACTCCCAATTTGCTGATTCACTCGGAGGATTACGGTGACAATGCACTAAACCATCTCCACTGATGCTTTGGCTTCGGAGTTCACGGAGGGAAACAATGAATATTGACGACTCGGAAGTCCAGGCGCGGATTGCGGAAATACGTGAACGCAATGAGAATATGAACACGCTCACGCTCTCTATTCTCCGCAATCATTTGGAAGCCGAGCAAATAATGAACTCCTACGTTTCTGCGAATGGTGTGTCGAAGCGCAGACTGCGCCGGATGAAGTTCTCGGACAAAATGGAGAAGTGCAAGGTATTCGCTAAGGGCGAACAGAATGAGCCGTGGTGGGGCGTTCTCAACGCAGCCAACAGCTTGCGCAACACGATTGCCCACAACCTCGACCTGGACGAAATCGATCGCCGAATGGCTGATCTGAAAGAGAAGTATCTGGCTACGATGACGCCAGAAAATGCCGCCGCAATGGAGGATCAATCCGATGACTACATTGCTATGATGGCGTGCTCGACTTGCGGCGGCTTCATTGCGACCCTCGAAAGTCGAGTTAAGGGCGCCCAAGGCGACGCTTCTTCGCCAATTGCGTGACGGCAAGTTCGCCGACGATAAGCGCGACAAGCGCGCCGAACGTGTAGGCATCATGAACGGAGTAAACGATAGCGGCCCAACCAATGGTCTTCATAATAGCGATCCCTCAGCCCATGGGGCTGTTTGCAGTTTCAGGGATCGCTTTGCGTGGCCTTTGGCCCACCACGCGGTGCTTGTCAGGGCACGAGAGATCGAATGTCGCCACTTTAACGTCTGGCAGGACGGGGCATCACCCCGTAGTTTCCATAGATCAAAGACACAGACCCCAATATCCACCGACAGGGCGTAGGTGGGGGGCCTACCCAATGAAATATGGCTCGCAGCCGTCATAGCAAGTCTCAAAACGTTGCTTTTTTCCGAGCCGCCCGCGCCTCAGCAGCAGTAAACCGATACCCGGTCATGAAGCCGTGACCGTGGTCCAAGTGCTCAAGTCCAATCAAGGCAAGGTAGATGTAGCGAGGCAGTCGCTGTTCGGACTTTTCCCAAGAGATAATGGTTTGCCGCGATCCGACCTGAAGGGCGAGCCGCAGCATTTCCTGGGTAAACCCATGCTTCTTGCGCCAAGCCTTGAGATCAGTTCCGTTGATCCCCGGACTGGCCAAGTATGTCGGATCTTGGATGTCTAAATCCGCCACATCTTCAAAAGATTTAGTCATGGATGCCTCAAAAATTCGCCTGTTTACGGATATCGGCACTGTGACCATACCCATGCAAAGTTGAAGAAAGCGTTACCCATCGGGCAAAGTGTTCCGGGTGGCTCACGTGACCGTAACGGCATGAGTGGATAGGTTCGTCCATACCGTACGCCGCCGTTTGGTCCGCAAACCGGGCGGTTCGCCACTGCGATCGTGTCCCCAATCTTGGTATAGCCGGCGGTGCACCAATGCGTTCGCCGCCAAGAGCCGAGCAGGAAAGCTGGCGATTGCCGGAAGGCCGACGGTCGGATCGTCTCAATGGCGCGATGGTTTCGAGTTTCATGCAGCGGGCGCGCCGGACCGTCTAATCATAGTTCTGTTTGAGCAGGATCCCTTCCGTGAGGCGCACGACGCCATCCTCGTTGGGAAAATGCCGATCACCTCGGTGCGCCGCTTGCAGGCGCCGCGCCCACAGAATGACGGGAAGTTCGGGCCGCCCCCTTGAGACCCGCCGCGATTCGTGCGACCTCCGCCCCCAAGCAAAACCCCTCATTTCGAGCCCTCGATGCACATTCTCCTGCTCGGTTCCGGCGGCCGCGAACATGCCCTGGCGTGGAAGATCGCGGCCTCCCCCCTGGTGACCAAGTTCTGGTGCGCGCCCGGCAATGCCGGCATCGCGCGGGAGGCGGAATGCGTGGCGCTCGACGTCGCCGACCATGCGGCGGTGATCGAGTTCTGCAAGACGAACAAGGTCGAGCTCGTGGTGGTCGGGCCGGAGACGCCGCTGGCGGCCGGCATCGTCGACGATCTCGCCGCTGCCGGCATCAAGGCGTTCGGCCCGAGCAGGATTCCCGCCCAGCTCGAAAGCTCCAAGGGTTTTACCAAGGCGCTGTGCACCGAATTCGGCATTCCCACCGGCGCCTACAAGCGCTTCACCAACGCCAAGGACGCGCGCGACTACGTCCAGAGCCAGGGCGCGCCGATCGTGGTGAAGGCCGACGGGCTCGCCGCCGGCAAGGGTGTCGTCGTCGCCAAGACCGTGCGCGAGGCCGAGGACGCCATCGCCATGATGTTCGAGGGCGCGTTCGGCGAGGCCGGCACTGAAGTCGTGATCGAGGAGTTCTTGCCGGGCCGCGAGATCAGCTTCTTTGCGCTGTGCGACGGCGAGACGGCGATTCCGCTGGCCTCCGCCCAGGACCACAAGCGCGTGTTCGACCACGACGTCGGCCCGAACACCGGCGGCATGGGCGCCTATTCGCCGACGCCTTTGGTGACGCCCGCGATCCACGACGCGATCATGGCGAAGATCATCTTGCCGACGGTATCAGGCATGAAGCAGCGCGGCACGCCGTTCCGCGGCATTCTCTATGCCGGCATCATGCTGACGACGCAGGGGCCAAAACTGTTCGAGTTCAACGTCCGCTTCGGCGATCCCGAGTGCCAGGTCCTGATGCTGCGCATGATGTCGGACATCGTGCCGGCCTTCCTCGCCGCCTGCGACGGCCAGCTGAAGAATTTCGATCTGCGCTGGCATCCGGACTCCGCGCTCACGGTGGTGATGGCGGCCAAGGGTTATCCCGGCGACTACCAGAAGGGCACGCGGATCGACGGGCTCGATGACGCGGCGAAGGTGGACACCGTCGAGATCTTCCACGCCGGCACGGTCGAGAAGGACGGCGCGATCCTCGCCAATGGCGGCCGTGTGCTCAATGTCTGCGCGCTCGGCAAGACCGTGACGGAGGCGCAGAGCCGTGCCTACCAGGCCGTCGACCGCATCAGCTGGCCCGAGGGCTTCTGCCGCCGCGACATCGGCTGGCAGGCGGTGGAGGCGGAGAAGGCCAAGGGCTAACAAGCAGCTGACAAGAACCGGCTCGCGATCCCGGACGGCGCGTAAAGCGCGCCAATCCGAGAATCTCGAGGGCTTGTGTCACCGCGCCGCCATATCGACATTCCAGAATGTGCAATCAGCTGTTGGGGTTAGTAGCCCCGCTGATGATACCGCTACTGTGCATGGGGTTGTTTTCGCAATTTTAGGTGTCGGGGCGGCCTCACGATTGACCCTTTAAAGGATGCAGAAAGATGTCCGATCTCGCCGACCTCTATCCGGATTTTGCCGCCGAATGGATCAATACCTCCTTCGGCCGCATCTTCGCCCGCGTCGGCGGCAGCGGGCCGCCGCTGCTGCTCCTGCACGGCTTCTCCGAGACCCATGTGATGTGGCACCAGGTCGCGCCCGAGCTGGCCAGGCACTTCACGCTGATCATCGCCGATTTGCCGGGCTACGGCTGGTCCGACATGCCCGAGAGCGATGCGCTGCACATCCCCTACAGCAAGCGCGCCATGGCCAAGGCGATGGTGGAAGTGATGGAGCGGCTCGGTCACGTGCACTTCGCGCTCGCCGGCCACGACCGCGGCGGCCGCGTCTCCTACCGCCTCGCGCTCGACCATCCCGGCCGGCTGTCGAAGCTCGCGGTGCTCGATATCCTGCCGACCTATAATTACTGGGAGCGGATGAACCGCGCCTACGCGCTGAAGATCTACCACTGGACCTTCCTGGCGCAGCCCTATCCACTGCCGGAGACCCTGATCTCTGGCAATGGCGAGTTCTTCCTGCGCTTCAAGATGGCGAGCCAGACCAAGTCGAGGACGTTGGACGCCATCGACCCGCGCGCGCTCGAGCATTACCTCGCCCCGTTCCGCGATCCCGCCCGCGTGCATGCGATGTGCGAGGACTACCGCGCCGGCGCCTATTTCGACTACGACCTCGACAAGGCCGATTTCGAAGCCGGCAAGAAGATCACCATTCCGATGCTGGCGCTGTGGGGCAATGCCGGCGTCGCCCAGGCCGCGGCGACGCCGCTCGACACCTGGCAGCAATGGGCGACGAACGTCGTGGGCATGCCGGTGGATTCCGGCCACTTCCTCACCGAGGAGAATCCCGACGTGACGGCAAAGGCGCTGCGCGAGTTCTTTTCGGGCTGACGATCTTGTAGCCCGGATGGAGCGAAGCGAAATCCGGGTCTGTCAACGCCGCGACACTGGCCCGGATTGCGCTTCGCTCCATCCGGGCTACGACTGCCCTACCTTCGCTCCCGAAAGAACTCCTTGAGCAGCCGCGCCGCCTCGCTCTCGCCGACCCCGGAATAGACGTCCGGGGCGTGATGACAGGTTGGCGAGGCGAAGAACCGCACGCCGGATTCCACCGCGCCGCCCTTGGGATCGGCGGCGCCGTAATAGAGGCGCCTCACCCTTGCAAACGAGATCGCGCCCGCACACATGGTGCAGGGCTCCAGCGTCACGTAGAGGTCGCAGTCCACGAGGCGCTCGCTGCCGATCTTTTTCGCCGCCTCGCGCAGCGCGACAAGTTCGGCATGGGCCGTGGGGTCATGGTCGGTCAGCGTCCGGTTCGCCGCGGTGGCGATGACCTCGTAATTGCGGACCACCACGCAGCCGATCGGAACTTCGCCCGCTTTTCCGGCATTTTCGGCCGTTTTGAGCGCCAAATCCATGAAGGAGGGGGCTTTCAAGCCTCGTATCATCCGAAGAAACCTGCTAGTAGCTGCGCCTTCAGCAGAAGTGCTTACCGGTTTTGCCTGGGCATGCGGCTCGGAACGAGCGCGCACAATGCCTAATGGCCACCCCCTTGAGTGAGATCATTCATGCCTCGCGACAGCGACAAAGACAACGATTCCCGCGGCCGGCGAGGCCCGGCCAAAGGCGGCCGTTCCGGCAAGGCACGCGGCCCCGAGAAGAAGTTCGCCAAGCGCGGTTTTGAGGGCAAGAGCGAGCGCAGGGGCGATCGCGACAGCCGCCCGCCCCGTGGCGACCGTGACAGCCGCGCGCCGCGCGAGGGGAAACCGTTCCGCCGCCGCGAGGAGGGCGATGCCCCGCGCCGCGATTTTTCCGACCGTCCCCGCTTCAAGCGCGATGACCGCGGCAGCGAGGGTCGTGGCGAGCGCAGCTTCAAGCCGCGCGGCGACCGTCCGTTTTCCGATCGCTCTTCGCGCGATGGCGAGAAGCGGCCGTTCAAGCCGCGTGGTGATCGTCCGTCCTATGGCCGTGACGACCGTCCGCCGCGCAGCCGGGATCGTGACGATTCCCGTCCCGCTGGCCGGTTCGGCGACAAGAAATTCGGTGACAAGCGTCCCTACGCGCCGCGTGGCGATCGTCCGGAACGCAAGTTCGACAGCGAGCGGAAGTTTTCGCGGGGCGGTCCTGATCGCGACCGCGGCGAGCGCGGTGATTCCAAGCCGTGGCAGAAGCGCGACGACCGTCCGCGTGGCGATCGTCCGCCGCGCAAGGATTTTGGCAAAGGCCCGCGCAAGGATTTCGGTGGCCGTGATCGCGGCGAGGACAAGCCCTGGCAAAAGCGCGAAGGCGGCGAGGACCGTCCGCGCTTCTCGCGCTCCCGCGACGATCGCGCGTCGGGCGACCGTCCGTTCCGCGAGCGGCCCAAATTCGATCGCCCGCGCGAGGATCGTCCGAAGTTCGATCGGCCCCGTCGCGACGGCGATGGCGACCGCGGCGGGCGTGGCGGCGACCGGCCGAAATTCAACCGTCCGCGCGAGCGCTCGGAAGGCCATTCCGATTGGCACGAGCATCCGCGCAGCGAAGGTCGTTTCGGCGATCGCCCGCGCCGTGACAACGAGGACGACAGCAGGATTTTCGAGAAGCGTCCCGCTTTCGGCGGCCGCGGCGCCTATCGCGAGCGGGACCGCGATTTCGACCGCCGTCCGCGCCGCGAAGAAGCGCCGAAGCCGAAGAAGGCCGGCGAGCGCATCGCGAAAGCGCTGGCCCGCGCGGGGCTTGCCTCGCGCCGCGATGCCGAGGAGATGGTCACGCAGGGCCGCGTCACCGTCAACGGCCGGGTGATCAACTCGCCGGCGCTCGACATCACAAAGAACGACGTCGTCCTGGTCGACGGCAAGCCGTTGCCGGAGCGCGAGCGCACGCGGCTGTTCCTCTACCACAAGCCGCGCGGACTGATGACCACGCATGACGACCCCGAGGGTCGTCCGACCGTGTTCGACAACCTGCCCGAAGGCCTGCCGCGCCTGATCTCGATCGGCCGGCTCGATTTCAACACCGAAGGCCTGCTGCTGCTGACCAACGACGGCGGGCTCGCGCGCACGCTCGAGCTGCCCGACACCGGCTGGCTGCGCCGCTATCGCGTTCGTGCCCATGGCGACGTCACCCAGGCGCAGCTCGACGAGCTCAAGAACGGCATCGAGGTCGAGGGCGTCAAATACGGTCCGATCGAAGCGACGCTGGAGCGCGATCAGGGCGCCAATGTCTGGCTGGTGTTCGCGATCCGCGAAGGCAAGAACCGCGAGGTGCGCAATGTCTGCGCTCATCTCGGGCTCGAGGTGAATCGCCTGATCCGGGTTTCCTACGGTCCGTTCCAGCTCGGCGAGGTGCCCGAAGGTCAGGTCGAGGAGATCCGCTCGCGCGTGCTGCGCGACCAGCTCGGCGACAAGGTGATCGAGAAGTCGGGTGCGCAGTTCGACGTGCCGCAGAAATCTTCTGCAGGTGATGACGAGAAGAAGCCCACCAGCAAGCGTGCCGTGATCAACGACCGCAAGGGCCGCCGCGTGCTGGTGCAGCGCACCGGCAGCGAGGAGGCGCGCGAGCGCAACGAGGAAGAGGCCAACGGCTACGGCCCGCCGCGCCGTCCCAAGCGCGGCTATCACGGCAAGCGCGACCTGACGCCGCGGGAGGACTGAGGTGGAGCGCGGTCATTCGCTCCGCACTCTCTCGTTCCCTCCCCCCTTGTGGGGGAGGGTTAGGGAGGGGGGTACCCCACGAGAGGTCGCTGCTTGTGGCACCCCCTTCCCCAACCCTTCCCCACAAGGGGGAAGGGAGCTCACCTTCCGTTCCTCTACTATTCGAGTCTCATAATGCGCGTCGTCGGCGGTCGTTTGAAGGGGCGCAATCTCGCCTCACCGTCCTCGCGCGACATCCGCCCGACGGCGGACCGCTTGCGCGAGTCCGTCTTCAACATCCTCGTGCACGCCTATGATGATCCGATTGCGGACGCGCGCGTGCTCGATCTCTTCGCCGGTACCGGGGCGCTCGGCATCGAGGCGTCGTCGCGCGGCGCGAAGTTCACGCTGTTCGTCGACAATGGCGCCGAGGCGCGGGCGCTGCTGCGCAACAATGTCGAGTCGCTCGGCCTCGGCGGCGTGAGCAAGGTCTACCGCCGCGATGCCACCGATCTCGGGCCCGCGCATCCCGTCGAGCCGTTCTCGCTGGTGTTCCTCGATCCACCCTATGGCAAGGGTTTTGCGGAGAAGGCGCTGGCGAGCTTGCGCGACGGAGGCTGGCTCACGCCCGGCGCGCTGCTGGTGGTCGAGGAGGCCAAGGCCGCGCAGTTCGTGACGCCGGAAGGGTACGAGGAATTGGAGCGGCGGGCGTATGACGATACGGAGTTCGTGTTTTTGAAGCGGCCGTAGCTGCACTGCCGTAGGGTGGGCAAAGGTGCGTCGCGCCGTGCCCACGCACTCTGCACAATCGCGATAGGTGGTGGGCACGCTTCGCTTTGCCCACCCTACGGCACCTTCACCACGGCTCACCGCCGCCCGAACAGCTTCTCCACATCGCTGAGCTTCAGCTCGACATAGGTCGGCCGGCCGTGATTGCACTGGCCGGAGTTCGGGGTGTCCTCCATCTCGCGGAGCAGGGCGTTCATCTCTTCCGGCCGCAGCCTTCGGCCGGCGCGCACCGAGCCGTGGCAGGCCATGGTCGCCGCGACATGCATCAAGCGGCGCTCGAGCGGCAGCGCCTCGTCCCACTCGGCCATGTGCTCCGAGAGATCGCGCAAGAGGCCGCCGGCATTGGTCTTGCCGAGCAGCGAGGGCGTCTCGCGCACCGCGACCGCGCCGGGGCCGAAGGATTCGATGGCGAGGCCGAACGATGCGAGCTCCTCGCTGCGCTCCAGGAGGCGCTCCACCGTCGCCTCGTCCATCTCGACGATCTCGGGGATCAAGAGGATCTGCCGCTGCACGCCGTTCGCCGCCAGCGAGGCCTTCAGCCGCTCATAGACGATGCGCTCATGCGCGGCATGCTGGTCGACGATGATCAATCCGTCGCGGGTCTGCGAGACGATATAGGTCTCGTGGATCTGCGTGCGCGCGGCGCCAAGCGGACGATCGACCAGATCGCTGACGGGCTGGGACTCGATCCGCACGTCCGCGCTGGGCGCACCGACGTCGAAGGTGGCCTGCGCACGCTCGGCGAAAGCGGGTGCGGCCGATCCTTCGAAGGACGGCATCGGCGCGACTGGGGCGGACGGCGAAGCCCGCCAGTCCCAGCTTGCGGGACGCGGCGGCGTGAAGGCCGGCCGGAACGCGGACAACGCGCTCTCGCCGCTGTTGGCAGCGGTGCGACGCCCCTCACGCGCGAGACCTTCCTTCAGCCCGTGCACGATCAGCGCGCGGACCAGGCCGGCGTTGCGGAAGCGCACTTCGGTCTTGGCCGGATGGACGTTGGCATCGACCTCGCGTGGGTCGAGCGTAACGAACAGCGCCAGCACGGGATGCCGGTCGCGTGGCAAATAGTCGGCATAGGCTCCGCGCACCGCGCCGAGGATCAGCTTGTCGCGGACCGGGCGGCCGTTGACGAAGAGATACTGCCCGAGCGCGTTGGCCTTGGTCAGCGCAGGTGCAGCGGCATAGCCGGCGACGACGACGCCCTCGCGCTCGGCGTGGATCTCGAAGGCATGGCTGCGAAACTCAGCGCCCAGGATGTCGCCGAGCCGCGTCAGGCGGCCGGCGGCGCCGGGCAGCGCGGCAGCCCAGGTCACCGGTGCGCGCTCTTCGCCCGCGAGCGTGAAGGCGATATCAGGCCGCGCCATCGCGAGGCGCCTGACCACCTCGCGGATCGCTTCCGCCTCGGTGCGGTCAGTCTTGAGGAATTTCAGCCGGGCTGGCGTCGCATAGAAGAGGTCGCCAACCTCGACGCGGGTGCCATGCGCCAGCGCCGCCGGCATGATCTCGGACTTCTCGCCGCCCTCGACCGTGAGCGCCCAGGCGTGCGGCTCACCCGCATGCCGGGTGGTGATGGACAGTCGTGCCACCGAGCCGATCGAGGGCAGCGCCTCGCCGCGGAACCCGAGCGTGCGGATTTGGAGCAGATCCTCGTCGTCGAGCTTGGAGGTGGCGTGGCGCTCGACCGCGAGCGCGAGGTCTTTCGCGGTCATGCCGCCGCCGTCGTCGGTGATGCCGATCCGGCGCCGCCCGCCGCCATCGGTGAAGACGTCGATCCGGCTGGCGCCGGCATCGATGGCGTTCTCGACCAGCTCCTTGACCACGCTCGCCGGACGCTCGACCACCTCGCCGGCGGCGATGCGGTTGACGACCTGTTCTGGAAGCTGGCGGACGGGCATGAGGTTCTGATCTGGATTCGCGGACAGCGCTATTCTAGGCCGTGTTGCGTCAAAAGCATGTGTTGGGCAACAGCCGTGTGGCCGCCTGGGGAAGAGGGCTACCTATCGCATTGAAGACATTGAGCGTTCGAGAAAATTGCGCAGGCCGGCACCTGCCGACATCCGACGACGGTCCGGATTGTGAGGCGCCGGGCAGCGGTGTAGCATCGTGAAAAAATGGCAACAGGACGGGAGGACGCCATGTGCCATCTCTTCGCGCATCAGCCCCAACGCGATTACGAATCCCAGACCCGCTCCCTGCGGATCGATGGCCATTGCACCTCGATCCGGCTGGAAATGGCGTTCTGGGATACGCTGGAGGAGATCGCGGCCAGGGAGGCCATGAGCCTCGGCAAGTTCCTGACGACGCTCTACAACGAGGTGCTCGACCATCATGGCGAGGTCAACAATTTCGCCTCGCTGCTGCGCTGCTCGTGTCTGATCTATCGCTCGAAGAGCATGGCGACGGTGCCGGAGTTCAAGGCCACGGTGGCGCCGATTCTCGATGCGGCGGAATAGCTTCCGCACCTTCGGGGTCGTCCCGGCCTAGTGCGCAATTGCGCACGGGCGCCGGGACGACACCTTGAGTGTGGATACGCAATCCCTCCTCAACGTCGTCCTGGCGAGCGACGCCAACGTACGATCAAATCTCCTTCTTCTGCATCGCGCCCGCGATGTAGTCCGCCTGCCGGATCGCCAGCGCGACGATGGTCAGGGTCGGGTTGCAGGCCGCACCGCTGGTGAACTGGCTGCCGTCCGAGACGAACAGGTTCTTGACGTCGTGGCTCTGTCCGAACTTGTTGACGACGCCATCCCTGGGCTTCTCGCTCATCCGGTTGGTGCCGAGATTGTGGGTGCTCGGATAGGGCGGCGTCGGATAGGTCACGGTGGCGCCGACGGCGTCGTAGACCGCAGCGCCCTGTTTGTAGGCGTGCGCGCGCATCGCGAGATCGTTGGGATGATCGTCGAAATGCACACTCGCGACCGGCTGCCCGAACTTGTCCTTCACGCGAGGGTCGAGCGTGATGCGGTTGGTCTCCTGCGGCATGTCCTCGCCGACCAGCCACATGCCGGCCATCCTGGGATAACCGTCGAGCGCCGCGGTGAATGGACGGCCCCAGGCGCCGGGATTGAGGAACGCCGCCATGAACGGCAGCCCGATCGATAGCGTCTCCATCTCGTAGCCGCCGACGAAGCCGCGCTTCGGGTTGTTGGCGGCTTCATCGCGGATGATGCCGGCCATGGTTGTGCCGCGATACATGTGCACCGACTTCTCGAACACGGCATAGACGCTGCCGGTCATGTGCCGCATGTAGTTGCGGCCGACCTGGCCCGATGAATTGCCAAGGCCGTCGGGGAACATGGTCGAGGCGCTGTTGAGCAGCAGCCGCGGGCTCTCGATCGAGTTGCCGGCGACCGCGACGATGCGCGCCTTCTGGCGCTGCATCGCGCCGCTCTCGTCGGCGTAGACCACGCCGGTCACCTTGCCGCCGGCATCATGCTCGATCTTGATCGCCATGCTGCTCGGTCGCACTTCGAGATTGCCGGTCGCCTCGCCCTTCGGGATCTCGGTGTAGAGTGTCGACCATTTCGCGCCGGATTTGCAGCCCTGGAAGCAGAAGCCGATCTGCTGGCAGGCGCCGCGGCCGTCGCGCGGCTGGCTGTTGATCGCCATATTGCCGGTGTGCACCGTCTTGTAACCGAGCTTCTTGGCGCCGGCTTCCAGCACCTTGAAATTATTGTTGCCGGGAAGGCCGGGAATGCCGTTGGTGCGGGTCACGCCCATCTTGTTCTCGGCCTTGGCGTACCACGGCTCCATCTCGGCGAGCGTGACCGGCCAGTCCAGGAGATTGGCGCCGGGAAGGTTGCCGTAGGTGCTCTTCACCCTGAACTCGTGCTCATCGAAGCGCAGCGAGGCGCCGGCCCAATGGGTCGTCGAGCCGCCGACCGCCTTGACGATCCAGGCGGGAAGGCCGGAAAAATCCTTGGCGACGCGCCACGTCCCCGAGGTGGTGCGCGCATCGGTCCAGGCAAGCTGGGAAAAACTCTCCCACTCGTCGTTGACGAAGTCGTGGTTCTCGATGCGGGGACCCGCTTCGAGAATGACCACCTTGACGCCCTTCTGCGCGAGCTCGTTGCCCAGCGTGCCGCCGCCGGCACCGGAGCCGACGATCACCACAACGCTGGAGTCGTTCAGATCGAATTTTGCCATATGCGTTCTCCTGAACCGTTGGGGTGGGTCTCAAGCCTTCGGCAGCCAGTCGATGTCGGCGAAGCCACGGTTGATGTAGCCGCCGTGCTCGGCGGAGGAGCCCTCGTAGCCGAACCGCGGCCAGACCTCTTTCTGGTTGTAGAGCGAGACGATGAGGTCGCCGCGCACCTTCTGGAAGAAGTCGCTTCCCTCGATCTCCTTCAAGAGCACCACACGGTCGGCTTCCCATGGCACTTCGACATAGGGCACCTTGTGGCGATCCCGCGCATTCTGATCGAGCCGCGTGATGCCGTCGCTGATCAGCGACTTGACGGCGGGATCCTTCGCCGCCTTGCCGTCCCACGGCTTGACCGCGGTGATGTAATAGCTGTCGCCGAGCACGTCGTGCGGATAGATGTCGCGCGCGACTTTCAGCAGTGTCTTCATCGTCGCGGGCGAGAGTGCGCTGGCATCATCGGCCCACGCATCTTCGATGCTCACGGTGACGCTGGTCGCGACGGCTACGACCGGCACGGCGGTCGCCGCACCCTTGAGAAAGACGCGACGGCTGTGCTTGCTTCGACGATCGACTTCTCTCATGGCATTCCTCCGTGGATTTTTATGATTTGGACCTTTGTGTCAGCCGAACCGTCCGCCCCGCTGGATCACCTCGATCTTGTAGCCATCGGGATCGCTGACGAAGAAGAAGCGCGCCAGCGTCCTGCCGTCGTGCTTGAAATCGCGTAAGGGCCCCGGCGCGAGCTTCTCGCGCTCGAAGCGGGCATGCTCGGCCTCGAGATCCTCGACCACGACGGCGAGATGGCCGTAGCCGTCGCCGAGTTGGTACGGCGTCTTGCGATCGAAATTCACCGTCAGTTCGACCTCGAAAGGTGAGGAGGGGTGACGCAGATAGATCAGGGCAAAGTCCGCGAATTTCAGATGGTCTGCGACTTCGAGGCCGAAGGCACGCCGGTAGAAGTCGAGCGAGCGCGCCTCGTCGAGCACGCGGATCATGGAATGGACCGGCTTTGCCATTCAGTTCTGCCCCTTCAGGTAAGCGATGATGGCGGCGCGCGTCTCCGGCTTACCTTGCCGATAGGCCATGACGACACCGGGAATGACGGCTTGCGGATTGGTCAGCCAGGCGTCGAGCCGGGCTTCGTCCCAGGTGAAATCTGCGTTGGCGAGGCCTTGCGAATACCGAAAGCCTTCGACCTTGCCGGCGAGACGGCCCACGACCTTGAGCAGCGGCGGTCCCTGGCGCACCGGCTCCGACAGGTTCGTGGTGTGGCACGCCGCGCATTGTTGCTTGAAGAGTGTCGCACCGTCCGGCGGCTTTGCGGCCGGCAAAGGCATCTGTGCGTCGGCAACCCGCACCACCAGCACCATCGCGGTGCACAATCCCAGCACGAACGCGCGCATCGTCTAGAGCCGCCCATCGAATCAACCTGCGCAAACTCTAGGCGGCGTCAGATGGGCGGTGGTAGTAGCGGGCTGTTTCGCTGCGTGCGGAGATGCTCGTGATGCGCGGTGTTCCGCGCTGCCTTATATGCGGAGCACAATTCCGCGAAACCGCCGTCAAATCCCTAAACGATCACCACACCATGCGCATTGCATGACGATTGCGCCGCTTGAACTCTCGACGCGATGCAATGGCCCGGTGCAGATCAGCGGCGTGTGCGCCGCCGAGCCATTCGTCGCGAAAAAATCCAGGAGAAATGGATGAAGTTGGTGAAGACCTCGATGATCGCATGCGCTCTGTCGGCTCTCATTGCGACGCCCGTTCTCGCGCAAAGCGCGCCCCCCACCGCCAAACCGGGCGGCACCGTGCAGAGCAAACCCATGCAAGGCAGCACGATGGGCAGCGGCGACGAGGAGATGAATGCTCAGCCGGGCGCGGCGGGCGAGAAGACCGGCATGAAATCGACCAAAGGCACCAGGGGCACGGTCGGCACCACGGGTAGCGCTGCGCACAAGGGAACGGCCGACGATGCCACGACGGGCGGCGCAGCCCCTTCCAAGCGTTACTAGTCTCGCCGGTGAAACGGCAAAACTCCGGTCGCCCTGCGGCCGGAGTTTTTTGCCGCGCTAATTAGTCGTCGAAGCGCCCGCCGCGTCCGGCCTTGACGTCGCTGCGGCGCTTCTTGCCCTCGAGCCGGCGTTGCTTTGAGCCAAAAGTCGGCTTTGTCGCCCGCCGCGGCTTTGGCCGCACCATGGCTTCGCGCAGCATCTCCGTGAGGCGATCAATGGCATCCTGGCGGTTGCGCTCCTGGGTGCGGAAGCGCTGCGCCTGGATCACGATCACGCCGTCCTTGGTCATGCGCTGACCGGCGAGGCGGGCGAGCCGAATCGCTGCATCCTCCGGCAGGGTCAGCTTGCGCGCGTCAAAGCGCAACTGCGCCGAGGTCGCGACCTTGTTGACGTTCTGCCCGCCCGGGCCGGAGGCGCGGACAAAGCCGATCTCGATGTCGTCCTCGTCGATGACGAGATCGCGGGATATCCGCAGCATGATGGCACCATTCGTGATGTCCGGACATATCGCGGACGTCTGCGTTGGGCAATGGTGCTTGGTGGAAACGCAAATGGCCGGGCGAGCCCGGCCATTTCAGGACATCTGAGAGGGACGTCAGTTCGACTTCGTCGCCGGAGCCGCGGAGGGCTGCGCCGCGGCCTGCGGGGCGCGGCCGACGACGACGGTCAGGAGGCCCTGGCCCCAGAGGCGCTTGGCGGCGGCTTTGGCGTCGTCCAGCGTCACGGCGTCGACGATGGCGTTGCGCTTCTCGATATAGTCGATCGGCAGCTTGTCCTGCTGGTATTGCAGCAGCGCCTGGGCCAGCTTGGACGAGGTATCGAGCGCCAGCATCTGCGAGCCCTTGAGGTAGGACTTGGCCTCGTCGAGCTCCTTCTGCGTCGGGCCTTCCTCGGCGATCCGGCGCACTTCCTTTTCAATGGCATCGATGGTGTCGCCGGCGCGGTCGGCGCGCGTGCCGGTATTGCCGATGAACACCGCCGAATGCTCCATCCAGAGCAGCGCTTCATAGACCGAATAGGCCAGGCCGCGCTTCTCGCGCACCTCGCGATAGAGCCTGGAAGACAATCCGCCGCCGCCGAGGATGTGGTTGACGACATAGGCCGCCATGAAGTTGGGATCGCTACGCTTCACGCCCGGGCCGCCGAAGGTGATCACGGTCTGCGGCACGTCGAGCGTCACGAAGGCGCGCTGCGGCGGTTTTGCGGCCTCGACGTCGGGGACCGGCGTGAGGTTGGCCTTGGCGGGCAGGCTGCCGAAGGTGTGATCGAGCAGCTTGCCGAGGGTCGCCGGATCGACGTCGCCGACGACAGCGACCTTCAGCCCATCCTTGGCGAGGACCCGTCCGACATAGTCCTTCATGTCGGCGATCGTGATGGTCGGCACGCTGTCGAGGTTGCCGTTGCTCTGCCGGCTGTAGGGATGATCGCCGAAGGCGACCTCCAGGAACTTGCGGCTCGCCAGCGAGGTCGGATTGGTGGTCTCGCGGCGCAGGCCCGAGACGACCTGCGAGCGGATGCGCTCGACATCGGCGGGGTCGAAATGCGGCGAGGTCAGCGCGCTCCGCAAGTGGTCGAAGGCCTCGTCCTTGTTGTCGCGCAGCATGCGCAGGCTGCCGCGGAAAGTGTCGCGGGTGGCGCTGAAGGAGAGCTCGATGGCGCGGCGGTCGAGCCGCTCGTGGAAGGTCTTGGAGTCGAGATCGCCGGAGCCTTCGTCGAGGAGATCGCCGACCAGGTTGGCGACGCCCGGCTTGTCCTTGGGATCCTGCGCCGAGCCGCCGGCAAAGGAATATTCCATGGCGATCAGCGGCACGGTTGCGTCCTGCACGAACCAGGCCTCGATACCACCCGGCGAGACCAGGTGCTGGATCTTTGCGGCCGCCTGCGACGGCGAGATGGCGGCGAGGGAAAGCGCAGCGCCCGTGACAAACGAGAAGGCAACGCGTCGAAGGAAGGGATAGGTCACGAACGCTTCTCCTCGCGCTTGGTGGCGGCAGTGTCCTTGATCAGATAGCCCGTCACCGAGCGCTTCTTCTCGAGCCATTTCTGCGCGACGGCGCGGACCTGCTCGGCGGTGACCGCGCGGATGCGATCGGGCCAGCTCCTGATGTCCTCGATCGACAGGCCCGTGGTCAGCGCGCCGCCATACCAGCGTGCCAGCACCGCCTGGTTGTCCTGGGCGTAGATCGCTTCCGCGATGAGCTGGGTCTTGACCCGCTCCAGATCCTCGGCACGGATAGGGTTCTGCGCGACATTGGCGATGACGCCGTCGACCGCCTGCTCGACCTCGGCAAAGCTGACGCCGGGTTTCGGTGAGGCAGAGATCGCGAACTGGGTCGGGTCGAGCGAGATGCTCGAATAGCTGGCATTGGCGGAGACCGCGAGCGGCTTGTCGACGACGAGGGCGCGGTAGAGATAGGAATTGCTGCCGCTGCCCATCAGCTGCGCCAGCACGTCGAGGGCGGCGCTCTCGCCGGCCGCGGCCGTGGTTGCCGAGGGCACGAGATAATAGCGCCGCATGCTCGGCTGCTCGACGCGCGGGTCGGCCAGCGTGACGGTGCGCGGGGCGGCGGGCTCCGGCTCCTGCGGACGGACTCGCCGCGCCGGGATCGCTGCTTGCGCCGGGATGGAGCCGAAATTGCGCTCGACCAACGGGCGGATGTCGGCGGCCTCGACGTCGCCGGCGATCACCAGGATCGCGTTGTTCGGCGCATAGAAGCGGCGGTAGAAGGCGAGCGCGTCCTCGCGGTCGAGCTTCTCGATCTCCTGGTGCCAGCCGATCACCGGACGGCCGTAGGGATGATTGAGATAGAGCGCGGCCATGATCTGCTCGTTCAGCCGCGCGTCCGGATTGTTGGCGACGCGCATGTTGTACTCTTCGAGCACGACGTCACGTTCGGGCAGCACGTTCTCGTCCTTGAGGATGAGGCCGGTCATGCGGTCGGCCTCGAACTCCATCATGGTCGGCAGCTGCTCTTTCGGCACGCGCTGGTAATAGTTGGTGTAGTCGACCGAGGTCGAGGCGTTCTCGTTGCCGCCGACGCGAAGCACGGTCTGGGAGAATTCGCCGACGGGGTGCTTCGAGGTGCCCTTGAACATCAGGTGCTCGAGGAAGTGAGCGAGGCCGGACTTGCCCGGCGTCTCGTCGGCCGAGCCGACCTTGTACCAGATCATCTCGGTGACGACGGGCGTGCGGTGATCGGGGATCACCACGACCTGCATGCCGTTGCTGAGCGTGAAGCTGGCGGGCGGGGCCGATGTGACCGTGGTCTGGGCAAGGGCCGCGCCTGATGTCAGGACACTGGTCGAAAGCAGCGCGGCAAGGAGGCAGGCAGCCGATCGGTTTGCGGACATCATGATCCCTAGTGAAAGGCCGAGGTCCGGATGTCCGGCTCGGACGGCACGGCATGCTACACCGTGCGGCTGAGGCTTCGCGTCACGAAGCAGAGAACTCAACGCGATGGCAAGTTACTGATCAGCAATTTATGCGCCTCGGCCGGCGTGCATGAATGGCCGGCGCGAGGTTTCGGGTCTGTGGAACAGGAACGCTATTGTTCCTTGTCCTTGCCGGACATGATGTCGAAATAGGTCCGTCGCGACTTGTCCGGCCCGGCGCCATAGGCGTAGTTCGGAGACGGCGTCTGATAGCCCGGCGGCGGCTCGACCAGCGACTGGCGCGGCGGCTCCTCGGTGAATTTCTTTTCTTCGGTGGCGTTGCCGCCCTTCATCATATTCCACAGGCCGCCGGAGAAGCCGAGTTCGGCGGGGCTGAGTGACGGATTGCCGTTGGTGCCCGG
The DNA here is from genome assembly GCF_014198205.1 of Bradyrhizobium sp. SBR1B. Classification (NCBI taxonomy): domain Bacteria; kingdom Pseudomonadati; phylum Pseudomonadota; class Alphaproteobacteria; order Hyphomicrobiales; family Nitrobacteraceae; genus Bradyrhizobium; species Bradyrhizobium sp. SBR1B. The sequence continues at coordinate 303,317 of NZ_JACIHC010000002.1, read as the reverse complement.
CTGGATCGGGTCATTGCTTGTCCGGGGGGCTGCGGCGACCTGGCCGGCCTTCATCTCGGCGGGCGTCAGCTGTCGGGCGGCCTGCCAGTTTTCCGTTTCCTTGGTTGCCTTCTTGCGCGCGGCGATGGCTTCCTTGCGGCGCTTCTCCTCGGGGTCCTTGGGCCAGTTCGGCGCGGCCTTGGCCTGGGTCGCGGGAGGCGGCAGGTCGAGCTTGGGCGGCACCACCAGCGGCGAGCGCTCGCGGTATTCGATGCCGGGCTTTTCCATGCTCTTGGCGCCGATGCCGGACATCAGATTGTCGATGATCTTCTCTTCGAAGGTCATCCCGTCATCTTCATCGTCGTCGTCACCGGCGCGTGCTGCGCCGGCCGACATGACGAGGCCGATGCCGAGCGCGACGGCGGACAATCTCAACGCCCGCCAAAGCCCCAATCGGGGGTCTCGAACCATCGAAATGCTGGTCTTCGAGCTGCGCATTACTGTACCTGTTCCATATTGTGTCAGATCGCCGCTCGCACGCGGCAAACCCTCGCAAAGGCCGGGTTCCACCTGCCGGTCCGTATCGGCCGGGATCAGGGCGCTTTTGCGGCGGGTACCCCCAGGAAGGAATCATACAATAGCCCCGCCACCCCAGCAACGATCGCCACGTCGGCGAGGTTAAACACATACCAATTATAGGTATTTCCGCCGATCTCGATGTGGAGCAGGGCGAAATCGACCACCGCGCCATAGGCGAGGCGGTCGATGCCGTTGCCGATGGCGCCGCCGATGATCAGGCCCAACGCGATCGTGGCAAGCCGGGTGTGCGAGCGGGCCATCCAGATCGCCAGCGCGACCACGGCGATGGCCTTGACGGCCATCAGCGCGAGCTGCGCCGCCTGGCCGTCGTTCTGCAGCCAGCCGAAGCTGATGCCGATGTTCCAGGCCAGCACCAGGTCGAAGAACGGCGTCACCTTGACCACACCCTGACGGGCGAGGTCGAACACGTTCAGCAGCCAGAGCTTTGAGGCCTGGTCGGCCACGAGCGTGACCAGGGCCGCGAGGATGCCGGCGCGGAGCGGGGTCATGGCCGCGGGATCAGACGCTCACGCCCAACGCCTTCCACTCGCGCAGCGCCTTGGCATCGCGTGGGGTGACGTCGGGATATTCAGCGTCTTCGCCGACCATCGGGGAGATCTTCCAGGAGCGGGCGCATTTGGTGCCGACCGCCTTCTCCACCACGACCGCGACACCGGGCACGGCATCGAGCCGGAACGCCTCGGCGGGCGCCTCGCCCTCACGCACCTCGTAGTTCGAGGTGATGCAGATTTCGGCGAGGTCGACGTCGAACAGCGTCATCAGCATCTCCCGGTCGGCGACATAGATCACCGGCGAGGCCTCCAGCGAGGAGCCGATGTTCTTGGCGGCACGTTCGAGCTCGAGCGCGCCGGTGACGACACGGCGGACGTTGCGGATCGCTTCCCATTTCGCGGCGAGCTTGTCGTCGCGCAAGCCTTCGAGATCGGTCGGGAACAGCGTCAGATGCACCGATGGCTCCGCATCGGGCCGGTACATGCGCCAACCTTCCTCCGCGGTGAAGCTGAGGATCGGCGCCAGCCATTTCAGGACCGAGGCGCACAACAGATCGATCGTCGTCAGCGCCGCCTTGCGCGTTGGAGACGACGGCGGATCGCAATAAAGCGTGTCCTTGCGGATGTCGAAATAGAACGCCGAGAGCTCGCTGTTCAGGAAAGCCGACAGGATCGCGACCACCGATTTGAAGTCGAACTCTCGATAGGCCTTGTCGACCGCAGCCGCGCGCACCGCGAGCTCGTGCAGCATCAGCCGTTCGAGCTCGGGCATCTCGGCAGGCGCCACTGCGTCGGCCGGCTTGTAATGATGCAGCGTGCCGAGCATCCAGCGCACGGTGTTGCGCAGCTTGCGGTAGGTCTCGACGGTGTTCTTCAGGATCTCGGGACCGATGCGCTGGTCGTCGGTGTAGTCGCAGGACGCGACCCAGAGCCTCAAGATGTCGGCGCCGGATTCCTTGATGACGGCCTGCGGCTCGATGGTGTTGCCGAGCGACTTCGACATCTTGCGGCCGTCCTCGGCCTGGGTGAAGCCGTGGGTCAGCACGACGTCGTAGGGCGCGCGGCCGCGGGTGCCGCAGCTCTCCAGCAGCGAGGAGTGGAACCAGCCGCGATGCTGGTCCGAGCCTTCCAGATACATCACCGTGTCGGTGCCGCCGTCGACCTTGCGCTTGATGCCAGCGAGCCCGGGAAACTGCACGGGGTCCTCGAGCACGAAGGCGTGCGTCGAGCCGGAATCGAACCAGACGTCGAGAATATCGTCGACCTTTTGCCAGTCTTCATTGGCCCGTGCGCCCAGGAAGCGCTCGCGCGCGCCCTTCGCGTACCAGGCATCGGCGCCTTCCTGCTCGAAGGCGTCGCCGATACGGGTGTTGACGGCCTCGTCCTGGAGGATCTCGGCGGAGCCGTCGCCCTTCTCGCGCACGAACACGGCGATCGGCACGCCCCAGGCGCGCTGACGCGAGATCACCCAGTCGGGCCGCGCCTCGATCATGCCGTTGATGCGGTTCTCGCCTGACGGCGGCACCCATTGCGTCACCGAGATCGCGTGCAGCGCGCGGGCGCGCAGCGTGTCGCCGCTCTTGGTCTTGCCGCCCTGCGCCACGTCCTTGTCCATCGCGATGAACCATTGCGGCGTATTGCGGAAGATCACCGGCTTCTTGGAGCGCCAGGAGTGCGGATATTGGTGCTTGAGCCGGCCGCGCGCGAGCAGCATGCCCTTTTCGACGAGCGCCTTGATCACGGCCTCGTTGGCGTCGCCCTTCTCGCCCTTGTCGTTGATGACGCGCTTGCCGGCAAAGCCCGGCGCATGATCGGTGTAGGCGCCGTTCTCGTCGACGGTGTAGGGGATTGCCGTGGTGATGCCGCGCGCATCGAGCTCGCGCGCCTGCGCCATCCAGGCATCGAAGTCCTCACGGCCATGGCCGGGCGCGGTGTGCACGAAGCCGGTGCCGGTGTCGTCGGTGACGTGGTCGCCGGGGAGCAGCGGCACGATGAAGTCGTAGCCGCCGGCAAGACCCTTCAGCGGATGGGCGCATTCGATCGCGTCCATGGTGTCGCCGGGCACGTCGCGCACCTTCTCGAAGGCCGTCACGCGCGCCTGCTTGAAGACCTCTTCAGCGAGCGCGTCGGCGAGGATCAGGAGATCTCCGGTCCTGGCCCAATTGTCGGCGGGCGCGTCCGTCACCTTGTACAGGCCGTAGGCGATCTTCGGCGAGAACGAGATGGCGCGGTTGCCCGGCAACGTCCACGGCGTGGTGGTCCAGATCACGACGCTTGCGGTAGCGAGCGCACCGTGCGCGGGGGAGGTGACCGGGAATTTCACCCACACCGTATCGGAGGTGTAGTCCTCGTACTCGACCTCGGCTTCGGCCAATGCGGTCTTCTCGACCACGCTCCACATCACCGGCTTGGAGCCGCGATAGAGCGTGCCGTTGGCTGCGAACTTCATCAGTTCGCGCGCGATCTGGGCTTCGGCCGGGAAGCTCATGGTGGCGTAGGGATGGTCCCAGTCGCCGATCACACCCAAGCGCTTGAACTCCTCGCGTTGCACGCCGAGCCAATGCGTGGCGTAGGCGCGGCACTCCCGGCGGAAGTCGATCATCGCGGTGGAGTCGCGGAAGTCGGGCTTCTGCTTGCCCTTCTTGCGATAGTGCTCTTCCTCGACCTTCCATTCGATCGGCAGGCCGTGGCAGTCCCAGCCCGGCACGTAGTTGGAATCGAAGCCGAGCATCTGCTGGCTCTTGGTGACGAGATCCTTGAGGATCTTGTTCAGTGCGGTGCCGATATGGATGTTGCCGTTGGCATAGGGCGGGCCGTCATGCAGCACGAACTTGGCGCGGCCTTGGGCAGCCTCGCGCAGTCTCTCGTAGAGGCCGATCTCGTACCAGCGCTTGAGGATCTCCGGCTCGCGCTGCGGCAGGCCGGCGCGCATCGGGAATTCGGTCTGCGGCAGGAACAGGGTCTTCGAATAGTCTTTGGCTTCAGACTTGGGGGACTTTTGCGGCTTTTCGGACATGAGGCTGACTGGCTCGGAAGGGCGCGGGAACGGATGGCGATGCGGAATCGCGGGGTGAAACGACAAAATCCCGGTCTTGCGCCGAGCCGAAGGCTCAGGCGGAAGCCGGGCCGCTAATCCCTATGATGCGCCGCGCAAACATGGGCCCTCCATAGCAGGGGGCCAAGGGAAGCGCAAAGGTTCGGGGAAGCCGGGTTCGGGCTCAATCGATGGTGCCGAGCCGCGGAAATGCGTCCGGGGCGGCGGCCAGGATGGCGCGGGCACGGGCGGAATCGTCGTCCATCTGGCGGATCAGGGCCTGCAGACTGTCGAATTTCAGCTCCTCGCGGATGAAGCCGACGAAGGCGCAGTCCAGAGCCTGCCCGTAGAGGTCGCCCTTGAAGTCGAACAGGAAGATCTCGAGCAGCGGGGCACCGTTATCGAAGGTCGGGCGGCGGCCGAAGCTTGCAACCCCGTCCAGCCGCTCAGGCCCGCGGCCGACCCGCACCGCATAGATGCCGTGCTTCAGTCCGCAATTGGCGTCCAGGCGGATGTTGGCGGTGGGATAGCCGAGATCGCGGCCGCGCTTTTCGCCGTGGATGACCTCGCCGGTGACGAACCAGGGCGCGCCCAGCATGGTGGTGGCTTCGCCAAGGAGGCCTTCGGCGAGTGCGATCCGGATGGCGCTGGAGGACACCGGCCGCTCGTCGATATCGACATGGGGCTGCACGTCGACCTCGATGCCGAGGCGGGGCGCTTCGTTGACCAGAAGGCTCGGCGAGCCGACCCGTCCTTTGCCGAAATGGAAGTCATAGCCGACCGCGATCCCGCTGACGCCGAGCCGCCCGATCAGGTCATGGTGAATGAAGTCTTGCGCGCTGGTCCCGGCACGGGCCTTGTCGAAGGTCATGACCACGGCGCCGGCTAGCCCGGTGCCGGCCAGGAGCCGCAGCTTGGCCCGCTCGTCCGTCAGGCGGAATTGGGGGGTGTTGGGGCTGAAAAACCGCCGCGGATGCGGCTCGAAGGTCAATGCCAGCGCGGGGCGGCCCTGCGCCCGGCCCATTTCCAGGGCTGCGGCGATCACCGCGCGGTGGCCGAGATGAACCCCGTCGAAATTGCCCATGGCGACCACGGCACCCCTTGGAATCGCGGAGACCGGCGTGGTGTCGCGGATAATGGTAAAATGCGGAGCCATCAGGGGAATTCTCAAACCGGCAGGATCGGGCGGGACCGTGGCGCGACCGGCCGGATGAAGTCAAGCGGGAGGGAGGCGGCCACATCGAACGCGATTTCAGTTCTTGGCGGGCGTCCCCAATTAACGCGCTGTTTAACGCCTTGGTGCTAGTCCTTGAGCGTGGAACTGCCGGGCTCCGGCTTGGGCAGGTCCGATCGTAATATTCCTTGGGTTTGCGTTGGGGGAGTCGAGATGGCGGTTGATTTGTCGATGCCGGTTCTGGTGGTGGACGACTACAGCACCATGATCCGTATCATCAGGAATCTGCTGAAGCAGCTTGGCTTCGAGAACATCGATGATGCCAGCGACGGTTCGGCAGCACTGAACAAGATGCGCGGCAAGAAGTACGGGCTCGTGATCTCCGACTGGAACATGGAGCCGATGACGGGTTACGACCTGCTGCGCGAAGTGCGCGCGGATCCGAACCTCGCCACCACGCCCTTCATCATGATCACCGCGGAATCCAAGACCGAGAACGTGATCGCGGCCAAGAAGGCCGGTGTGAACAACTACATCGTCAAGCCGTTCAACGCGGCGACGCTGAAGACCAAGATCGAGGCGGTCTTCCCGGACATGGCGAGCGCGTAAAGCGCCGCCTGATCCAAACACAGCTTTCAAAAGAGATCGTCATGCCCGGGCTTGTCCCGGGCATCCACGTTCTTGGGCGTTGGAAGCAAGTCGTGGATGGCCGGGTCATAGGCGAGCGGAAGCGACGCCGTCCTTCGGACGGCTGTGCCCGGCCATGACGGTGTTGAGAGCTAAGCAATTGGTCTAAGCCGGCGTCAGTTCACGCCCAGCCGTCACCACTTCAATTCGCGCATCAGCGCCTTCGGCGGGTGGCCGAACAATTCCATCACCGATATCGGGTCGAGCTGATCGAGGCCCTCGAACTCCTCGGCATGGATGCCGCGGGTGACGAACAGGCAGTCGATGCCGAATTCGCGCGCGCCGGTTAAGTCGGTGCGGACGGAATCGCCGATCGCCAGTACTTTCTTCCGGTCGATCGGGTGGCCCTGGCGTTCACCGGCAAGTGCCATTGCGCGCTCATAGATCGGCCGGTGCGGCTTGCCGTAGAAGATCACTTCGCCGCCGAGCTCGCGATAGAGCTCCGCGATGGCGCCGGCGCAATAGATCAGCCGGTCGCCGCGTTCCACCACGATGTCGGGATTGGCGCAGACCAGCGTCAGCTTGCGCTCGCGCGCCTTCAGCATCATGCCGCGATAGTCTTCCGCCGTTTCGGTCTCGTCGTCATAGAGGCCGGTGCAGACGATGTAGTCGGCTTCCTCCAGCGGCGCGGTTTTCGCGTCGAGCCCGCGATAGATCGAGTTGTCGCGCTCGGGACCGAGCCAGAACATCTTGCGGCCGGGATGCTCGGCGACATAGAGCCGGGTCAGGTCGCCGGACGACACGATCGCGTCATAGGTCTCGTCGGCGACGCCGAGCTTGCGCAACTGCCGCTGCACGCTATCGGCCGGGCGCGGGGCGTTGGTGATCAGGATCACCGTACCGCCGCGGCTGCGATAAGTGTGCAACGCCTCGCAGGCTTCGGGGAAGGATTCGAGGCCGTTATGGACCACGCCCCAGATGTCGCTGAGCACGACATCGACACCGCCCACGAGCTCGCGCAGGCTTTCGGCGAAATGCAGTGTGGTCATGATGCGCAGCGTCGATCAGATGCGGCGCGCGAGCGCCGCGTTGCCGGTGATGCGTTGTGCCGGAGCGGCTGACGTCGCGCCAGATGTCGCGCCTTGGCTGGGGGGAGCGGAGCCATTGGATCCCTGAATGTCCTGCGCCTGGTTCGGCGAGGCCCCGCCGGTAGCAGATGCCCCCTCAGGCCGCAATGGCCGGGGCGGCGCGAACAGGAAGCCCTGGCCGAACCGCACGTCATAGTCGAGCAGGTCCACGACCGCGCGCTCGCCTTCGATCCTTTCGGCGATCAGGTCGATGCCGAAGCGGCCGAGCAGGTCGGAGAGGTCGGAAGGATGGATGTCCGAGGCTGAGGCCTGCCGGGGGTCGAGCAGCAGGGTGGCCGGCACCTTGATGAAGCGCACCCCGCGGTCGGCCAGCTCGCGCGGCTCGATGCGCAAATCGGTGACATGGTCGATCGAGAAACGGAAGCCGCGCTGAGCGAGCGCCGCGAGATTCTCGGTCTCGGCCGGGCCGAGACTGCGGAACGTCGATTGCTTGAACTCCAGCACCAGCGAGGGCGCCAGCGCCCGGTTGGCTTCGAGGAAGTCGAGGCATTGCGCGAAGGTGGTGGAATTGCCGAGCGTGGAGGCTGCGACGTTGCAGAACACGCCGACGTCCTTGTTGCGCACCATCAGGCGCCGCAACACCTGCACACAGCGCAGCATTACCATGTTGTCGATGCGTCCGATCAGGCCGGACGCTTCTGCGATGCTGATGAACTCCTCGGCGGCGATCAGCTGGTCGCGCTCGTCACGCAGGCGCGTCACGGCTTCGTAGAACCGCACCTTGCGTTGCGGCAGCGTCACCATCGGCTGCAGGAAGATGTCGATGCGGTTTTCGTCGATCGCGTTGCGCAGCGTCGCCAGCAGCTGGGTCTGGTTGCGCCCGTTGACTACCGGAACCGGATTGGCGGCCTGGGTCTGGATCGCCGGTGCCGGTCGTGACGGCGGTGCGGGCAGCGGAGGCGGGGCAGGCCGCTCCTCGAACGGCGCAATCAGGTCGATTGGCGCCTCCGGCTCCAGCCTGGCGATCGGAGCGGGAACGGGAGCTGGCGCATTGCCGGCCAACAAATCCTCATGGGTCGAGACGGTGGTGGCGAGCTGCCTGACCAATCCGCCGAGCTCGTTGATCTCGCCGACCACCGACTGGATGCGGTCGGAGTTGGTCGAATTGGACGAGGCGATACGTCCCTCGATCGCGGCCAGGCGGCGACCGAACTCCGCCACCTGGCGGGCGAGGTCGGCGGTGCCGCGCGACAAATCGGCGATCTGGCCGCCGACGTCGCTGCGGTCGCGCAGCCGCATCGACACCGCGTTGTAGAGGATCAGGAAGGTCAGCGCGGTCAGCGCCACGATCGCGGATTCGGTTCCGCTGATGCCGGCGACGGCGTAGAGCACAAGCCCGAGCGAGGCCGCGACCAGTACCATGCAGATGGCGATGAAGATCGTCGAAATGCGAATCATGCTGCGCGTTACGCCTCAAAGAGCTGACTGCCTCACCCGGGAAAACACGGGTCACTGTGCGAACCCGTCACGCCTCATGCTCCCCCAAGCTGCAGGAGCTTATCATCATTGTTGATTCGAGGGGATAGCGGCCCGTTCCCGGGCGCGGTCAGGCTGGCGCGGCGGCCCCGACCGTGTCGGCCGAGACGGCGTCGCGGGTGCCGAGCGGCTTGGGCGGCCCCGCGGTCGTGTCCTTCAGCGTCTGCCGTTCGATCTCTGAATTCAGCTCGGCGCCGAACATGATGACGATCGCCGACATCCACATCCAGGTCATCAGGCCGATCGCCGCGCCGAGCGAGCCGTAGGTCGCATTGTAGTTGGCAAACTCCGAGAGATACCAAGACAGCAGCGCCGAGCCGGCGATCCAGAGGATGGCGGCGATCACCGCGCCGAGGCTCAGCCATTGCCAGCGCGGCGCATCGCGGCTGGGCGCGAAGCGGTAGAGGATCGCAAGCGCTACCAGCAGGATGAGGAACATGAGCGGCCATCGTGCCAGCGCCACGATCAGCTTGCTTTCAGGTGCCATGCCGAGATGATTGAGCGCCAGCGGAAAGGCTACGACAACCCCCACCATCACCAGCAGTGCCACGATGCCGCCGACCGTGAAGGCCAGCGAGACCATGTTGAGCCGGATAAAGCTGCGCTTCTCGCGTTCCTCATAGGCCACATTGAGGGCATCGAAGATCGCCTTGACCCCCGCATTGGCGCTCCAGATCGCCAGCAGAAGGCCGAGCAGGAACGTGGCACCGAGCGTGGTATTGCCATGCGAGACCACGCGCGCCACTTGGTCCTCGACGATCTGAAACGAGCCCTCGGGCAGCATCGTTGCAAGCGTCTGCAGATTGGCGCTGATTGTCGCGGGATCGGCGAACAGGCCGTAAGACGAGACCACCGCCGTGACCGCCGGGAAGACCGCGAGCAGCCCGAAGAACACGACGCCGCCCGCGGTCGCCAGCAGGCGATCCTCATCGATGCGCTGATAGGTCCGCCAGAAGATATCCTTCCAGCCCTTCCAGGGGATCTCAAACGGGCTCTTGGCGCGGCGGCCATGGCCGGGCTGCACGGCCGCGCGCGCGGGATGCGTTTCCGGTGAATTCGCCTCGCCTTTGCGATGGTCTTGCGGTGGCCCCGATGGGACCAGGTCCCTGTCCTGAAAGTAGCGCTCCGCCGTCAGCACGAAGACGGCCGTCGCCGCCACCAGCAGCCAGGAGTCGATCTGTTCGGAGCGCCGCACCAGCATTTAAGCGTCCAATCTCCGGCCGTGACGCCGGCGGCGCGCTGCCGTGAACCCTGCCAACCCAATCGCGGCGAGCATCAAGCCAAGCTGCACGGGTCGGTTGGTGCGAACGGGCCGGGCTCTTGCGCCATGGCGGCGCTCGCCTGGTGCGAGCGGCGCAAGGGGAATCGTGGTCGCAACCTCCTTCACGGCCTCCTTGACCGTTCCGCGCGGGATCCGCGGGGTCGCGATCGCAACGCGCAACCGGCTGGCCAGCGGCACGATCGGCTTGGCTTTGCGCTTCATCTGCGCCATTGCCACGCCCGCGCAGACCGCCGCCAGCACCAGCAGCACGCCGCCGACGGCACCGAAATCCCAGAACTGCCCGTAGTTGATGGCGACCCAGCGGTACAGGGCGATCAGCCCGACGAAGAATGCCGCGATCACGAACAGGCCCGCGACCGCAAACAGCCCGCCGGCCACGGCGTAAGACGTCACCTTGCCGGTCGCCTGGCTGGTCTGGTCACGCAGATAGGATTGAGCGGCGCGTTTGACGTGGTTGAGCTTCAGCGCCATGCCGGCGCGCAGCAATTCGCCCGATGGCGCGAGCATACGGACATCCTCCGAGAGCGAGAAAATTCGTTCGGGGGATGAACGTGGCGGAATTTGACTTGTTCCGACGGAGCTCCGTCCGTCGTGGTGAATCAGGCGAGATCGGCGGCCGCGATCCAGAACACCTCGCCCTCGGAGTCTTCGGTGTCGAGCCAGAGCAGCGGCAGTTCCGGAAAGGCCTCGTCGACCAATTCGCGGCCGCGGCCGATCTCGCAGATCAGTCCGCCGTCCGGGGTGAGATGATCGGGCGCCTCAGCCAGGATGCGGCGGACCACGTCGAGGCCGTCGGCGCCACCGTCGAAGGCGAGCTTGGGTTCGGCCCGGCACTCAGGCGGCAGTGCGGCCATGCCTTCTGCGTCGACATAGGGCGGGTTGGTGATGATCAGGTCGTAACGCGCATCGCCGAGCGGGGCGAACAGATCGCCGCGATACAGGCTGATCCGGTCCTCGAGCCCGTATTCGCCGACATTTCGCGTGGCGACCTCGAACGCTCCCTTCGAGATATCGACGGCATCGATGGCGGCGTTCGGGAAATGCTGCGCGGCGAGGATGGCGAGGCATCCCGATCCCGTGCAGAGATCGAGCACGCGCTCTACGCCCGTAGGGTCGTCGATCAGCGATCCGGCCTCGCCGTCGCCGCCAAAATGCGAATCCAGCAGTTCGCCGATGAAGGAGCGCGGAACGATGACGCGCTCGTCGACATAGAAGGGCAGGCCACGCATGTAGATCTTGTTGACGAGATAGGCGGCCGGTTTGCGCGTGGTCACGCGCTGGTGGATCAGATCGAGCACGGTCTTGCCCTCGGCGGCCGTGACGCGCGCGTTGGCAAAGCTTTCGAGCTGTTCGGGATGCAGATGCAGCGCCTCGCAGACCAGGAAGGCGGCTTCGGCGACCGGATCGGTCGTGCCATGAGCAAAGGCGAGTTTTGCTTCAACGAAGCGGCTCACCGCGTAGCGGACATAGTCGAGCAGCGTGAGAAGCTCGCCGCGTCCGACTGTCGCGAGCTTCGGCGCGGCGCGGCTGCGCGCGGTCTTTTTGGATGCTCTTGCCATCAGGATTTGGTCCAGCGTGCGGCGGCCTCGTCGTCACGGGCGTGGGCCTCGACCCAGCCGGTGCCGGTGGCGCTCTCTTCCTTCTTCCAGAACGGGGCGCTGGTCTTGAGGTAGTCCATCAGGAACTCGGCGGCATGGAATGCGGCCTGGCGGTGCTGCGAGGCGGTCAGCACCAGCACGATGTTCTGGCCCGGCATGAAGCGGCCGACGCGATGGATCACGGTGACGCCGTTCAGCGGCCAGCGCGAGGTCGCCTCGTCGGCATGGCGCATGATCTCTTCCTCGGCCATGCCAGGATAGTGCTCGAGCGTGAGCGCGGCGACCTTGGCGCTGTCATCGTCCGCGCGGCAGATGCCGGAGAAGCTCACGACCGCGCCGATGTCGGTCCGGCTCTTGGTCAGGACCGCGATCTCGCGCGCGATGTCGAAATCGTCTTCCTGAATACGGATGGTGACAGGGCAGCTGGCGGCTGGGGAAGACATGGCCTAACCGCCGGTCATCGGCGGGAAAAACGCGATCTCGCGGGCGCCCGCGATCGCGGCATCCGATTTGACATGAGCGTGGTCGATCGCGGTGCGGATCACCTTCGGCTTCTCGAACGCGTAGGCATAGGCCTCGCTCTGGCCGGACAGCCAGGCGATCAACTCCTCGACGGTGCGCACGGTCGCCGGCGGCTCGATGGTCTCCTCCGCCTTGCCGACGCGCTCGCGCACCCAGGCGAAATACTTCACCTTCATCCCTCGTCCTCCTTGATGAGGTGATGGATGCCGGCGCGGAAATAATCGTAGCCGGTATAGATGGTCACGATCGCCGAGGCCCACAGCAGCGCGAGGCCAATCATCGAGACGACGGGCACCACCTCGTCGCCGGCCGGTCCTGCGAGCAGGAAGCCGATCGCGACGAGCTGGACCGTGGTCTTCCACTTCGCAAGCTTGGTCACGGGCACGCTGACCCGGAGCGCGGCGAGGTATTCGCGCAGGCCCGAGACCAGGATCTCGCGGCACAGGATCACGATGGCGGCCCACAGCGACCAGCCATGGATGATGCCGTCGGCGGCCAGCATCAGCAGGCACGAGGCGACCAATAGCTTGTCGGCGATCGGGTCGAGCATCCGGCCGAACGCCGATTGCTGATTCCAGATCCGCGCGTAATAGCCGTCGAGGTAATCGGTGACCGCGGCCGCGATGAAGAGGGCGACCGCCACCCAGCGCAGCCAGAGCGGCTGATCCAGAATCGACTGCGCATAGATGCATCCGACGACGACCGGGATCGCGGCGATCCGGCCATAGGTCAGGATGTTGGGGAGGGACATCGCGCGGCTGGTCGTCCCTCGTGTGGTGGCGATGTTCATCCGTCCTACCAATACCGCTGCTGCCTGAACGTCAACCGTCCCGCACCCCAAATGAGGTGCGGACACGACGATCATATGACTGCGGTCCCCCTTTAATTCATCCCGGCTGGGGATGGAAATACTCGAAAATCCTGCGCGCACTCTCGGCACTGACCCCCGGAACCTTGCCGAGATCGGCGATCGAGGCCCGTTCGATCTCCTTCAGGGTTCCGAAATGATGCAGCAAGGCACGTTTGCGTGACGGGCCGATGCCCGGAATCTCCTGCAAACCGGCCTCGCGGATGTCCTTCTTGCGCAGCTTGCGGTGGGAGCCGATGACGAAGCGGTGGGCCTCGTCGCGCAGCCGCTGGATGAAATAGAGCACGGGATCGCGCGGCTCCAGCTTGATCGCCTCGCGCTCGGGCATGAACAGGGTCTCGCGTCCGGCATCCCGGTCCGGCCCCTTGGCGACCGACATCAGCGACACCTGGGTCAGGCCGAGATTGGCGAAGATCTCGCGAACGGCGTTGAGCTGGCCGCGGCCGCCGTCGATGATGACGAGATCAGGCCATTGCGGGAAGTCGTCGTCCTTGGCTTTGGTCGCACCCTCCTCGGGCGGGTTGATCAGGCGCTTGAAGCGCCGCTCCAGCACCTCGCGCATCATGGCGAAGTCGTCGCCCGGCGTGATCCCTTCCGACTTGATGTTGAACTTGCGGTACTGGTTCTTCACGAAACCGTCGGGGCCGGCGACGATCATGGCGCCGACCGCATTGGTGCCCTGGATGTGGCTGTTGTCGTAGACCTCGATGCGCTTGGGCGAATGGGGCAGGCTCAGCGTCGTGGCGATGGCATCGAGCAGGCGGCTTTGCGTGGCGGTGTCCGCGAGCTTGCGGCCGAGGGCTTCGCGCGCATTGGTCAACGCGTGGGCGACGAGTTCCTTTTTCTCGCCGCGCTTGGGCGCGGTGACCTCGACCTTGTGGCCGGCCTTGATCGACAGCGCATTGGCGAGCAGCTCGCTTTCCTCGATCTCGTGCGAGAGCAGGATGTTCCTCGGCGGCGGCTTGTCGTCGTAGAACTGGGCGAGGAAGGAGCCGAGCACCTCTTCCGGGGTGTACGTCTTCTCCGCGCGCGGAAAATAGGCCCGGTTGCCCCAGTTCTGGCCGGTGCGGAAGAAGAACACCTCGACGCAGGAGAAGCCGCCCTCCTGATGGATGGCGAACACGTCGGCCTCCTCCACCGTGCGCGGATTGATGCCCTGCTGCGACTGGATCGCCGACAGCGCGGCGAGGCGGTCGCGGTAGAGCGCGGCGCGCTCGAACTCGAGCTCACCGGACGCCTTCTCCATCTCGCCTGCAAGCTCCTGCTTCACCGCATGGCTCTTGCCGGACAGGAAGTCACTCGCCTCGCGCACCAGGGTGGTATAGCCGCCGAAGTCGATCTCTCGGGTGCAGGGGCCGGCGCAGCGGCGGATCTGGTAGAGCAGGCAGGGCCGGCTGCGGCTCTCGAAGAAGGAATCGGTGCAGGAGCGGATCAGGAAGGCGCGCTGCAGCGCCGTGATGGTGCGGTTGACTGCGCCGGCGGAGGCGAAGGGCCCGAAATAGCGCCCCGGCCGGCTCTGCGCGCCGCGATGTTTCAGGATCTGCGGCGCCCAATGGTCGCCGGTGATCAGGATGTAGGGAAACGATTTGTCGTCGCGCAGCTGCACGTTGAAGCGCGGCCGCAGCTGCTTGATGAGGTTGGCTTCCAGCAGCAGCGCCTCGGTCTCGGTGTTGGTCGAGACGATCTCCACGGTCACCGTGGCCGCGATCATGCGCAGGATGCGGGCCGGCTGCGGTGCATTCTGGCGCGCATAGTTGGAAAGGCGCTTTTTGACGTTCTTGGCCTTGCCGACATAGAGCACGTCGGCATTCGCATTGAGCATGCGATAGACGCCGGGCGAGGTCGGGGCGAGCCGGACCGCGCGTTCGATCGCCTCATGGCCAGTCGCCAGCGGTCCTTCGCCGACGGCGCCGCTCTCTTCCAGGATATCGGGCAGCCGCGCATCGTCCTCGTCATCGCCGCCGCTGGTGGCGGGATCGAGGTCCGGAGGCGTTTCGGCTGGGACGTCCGGCACGGCGCCACGCACGGGTTTGCGCGCGCGGTCTTCCGGATTGTCGGTGGAATCGTGAACCATGGAGCGAATTTAGGCGCTGGGGGTGCCGATTTGAAGTTCCGGCCGTGCGGCACGCACAGGATGGCGGCGCAGTTCCCGGTAACGCTTGCTTAAGCCTGTTAACAGCGCGGTAACCCAGCTTAACAGCCCTTTAACTTAAAACTCTCGATAAATCTTACGCGAAAAAGTGGTGGTTCCGTAACCATGCGTTTTGCCTCGCGCGGCGGCGCGGGGGCCGCACCGGTGACGGCAGTTGCGTTGGAGTTAAGTGATGAAGAGGCTCGTTGTGGGCGCAGCCGCGTTGGTTGCCGCCGGCTGGACAGCTTCGGCGGAGGCCGCCGACATGACTTACGGTCAGCGCGCACCCTATACCGTCAACCAGCCGCTCAACGCATATAGCTGGGCAGGCCCGTATCTCGGCGGCAACATCGGCTATGAATGGGGCTCGGTGGACAACAACCCCTCGAAGCCGTCGGGCTTCGTCGGCGGCGTGCAGGCCGGCTACAACTTCCAGAATGGCCCCTTTGTGTTCGGCGTCGAGGGCGACATCCAGGCCGCGGGTGCCGACGACACCTTCGCGCCGTGGAAATTCTCCAATCCGTGGTTCGGCACCCTGCGCGGCCGCGCCGGCTATGCCTTCAGCAACGTGCTGTTCTATGGCACCGCCGGCCTCGCCTTCGGCGAGCTGCGTGCGCAGACCTTCGGCTGGACGGAATCGCACACCACCGCCGGCTGGACCATCGGCGCCGGTGCGGAAGTCGGTCTGGCCCCGAACTGGAGCGCCAAGCTGGAATATCTCTACATCGATCTGTCAACGACACAGTTCGCAATTACAGGGGTGTCAAACGGCTATAGCGCCAGCGTTGTGCGCGCAGGCGTGAACTATCGCTTCTGATAGCTGAAGAAAAAAATACCGGACCACAACCTCCCGGCCGCTCGCGGCCGGGATTTTTTTGCCAAGTATTTTTGCGCCAAGTATTGCGCCGAATGTTGTGCGTCAGGCCCGCTAGGAGAGGATGACCAGATTGACCGCCTTCGGTCCCTTCCCCTTCTTGTCGGGTTCGACTTCGAAAGTAATACGCTGTCCTTCCGCAAGGTCCTTCAGTCCGGCCCGCTCCACAGCAGTAATATGTACGAAGACGTCGCGGCCGCCGTCGTCAGGCTTGATGAAACCGTAGCCGCGTTCGCCGTTGAAAAACTTGACCGTTCCCGTCATGGCCATCGGGAAACTCCCCCTCATTGCTCCTCCGCCGCGACGCAGACTCACGTCACGACATGACGGGGCACTACGGAGCCCGGGAGCTGGCCATCCTTGGGCGGACTTCAACGGTCCGGCCGGATCTTTCTTAGGCCTTCACTCCGCCGCAACCATTCGCGGAAGCGGAACGTAAAGCCAGTCACGGAAACAGCATAATACGGTTCTCTGCAGATTGACTACCGCTCCTGCATATTTTTCCCAAGAATGCCGGAGTGTTACGGGCTGGCTTTAAGGCTTGGGCACCTCCAATCGGAATCTGGCAGCACCACCTTGGCCGAGCGGCATTTCCAGCTCGGGCAGGATCGTCTTGAGCTCGCCCTGCAGCGTGTAGGGCGGATTGACGATCAGGAGCCCGGTGGAGGCGAGAGCTCCGCCATCGAGCTGAGGCGCGACGCTGAATTCGAGGCGCAGACAATTTCCCGGCGGTTTTGCTGCAGATGCGAGCCGCGCCACCGTTTGAACCAGTGTGTCGGTGGCGCGCCGAATCTTGGCCGGATACCAAATGACATAGATGCCGGTTGGCCATTTCGCGAAGGCGGTGGAGAAGGCTTCGCCCAGCCGCTCGAACTCGTCCTTGGCCTCGAAGGGCGGATCGATCAGCACGAGGCCGCGCCGCTCCTTCGGCGGCACGAAAGCCGGCAGCGCCATCCAGCCGTCGAGGTCGACCACGCGGGCCTGTTCGTCGCGGCGCAGCACGTCGATCAGCGCTTTTCGCGCCTTCGGCTCGAGCTCGCATGCGATGAGCCGATCTTGCGGCCGGAGCAGGCCGCGCGCAATCAAGGGCGAGCCTGGATAGGCCTTGAGCTCACCCTTGGGATTGAAGGCGCGGACGATATCGAGATAGGGTTGTACCAGCGCGAGGGTCTCGTTCGAGAGGCGCGCCTGCATCAGCCGCGCGATGCCGGTCAGCCATTCGCCGCCCCGGCGCGCCTCGTCGCTGTCGAGATCGTAGAGGCCGGCGCCGGCATGGGTGTCGATGACGCGGAACGCCCCCGGCTTGTCCTGCAGATAGGTGATGATGCGCGCCAGCACGATGTGCTTGATGACATCGGCGAAGTTGCCGGCGTGGAAGGCGTGGCGGTAATTCATGGCGAAGAGTTACGACATCACGCGCCGAAAGTAACTGCTGTCATTTCGGGCGGTGCATGGCACCGAGCGCGGAATCCATTTCGCCACGGCGCATGCTGCTGGATGGATTCTCAGATGCGCAAATGCGCATCATCGTTCGCGCTCCGCGCGCGCCCCCGGAATGACGGCGAACAAATCCTATCCGCCCCTGATCGGCGGCATCGTCACCTGATCGCGGCGGCAGGTGCGGCGTTCGATCTCGTCGCAAGCGCGGAATTGCAGGTCCTTGCTGAGGCAGATACGGACCTCGGACAGCCGCGTCCGGTTGCAGGTGACCGAGACGGCGGCATTGCTCAGCCCCGGATTGGCCTTGATGAAGGCTTCCTCGACTTCCGCCGGTGCCACGGTCTTGGCCTGCGACAAATCGAGATATTCGGCCGGGATCTTGATCGCAGCGCGCGCCTTGCGGATCGTCTCGAAATAGCTGCGGCCCTCGAGGCCCGAGCAGGTGCCGTGCTTGTCCCATTCGTTGAAGATCAGGCCCGGCGCCGGCATCAGATCAAGCATCGAGGAGACGATGCTGCGGTTCAGCCGCGGTGCGGGCCGCTGGCAATATTCCGGGAAGCCGTTCTCATATTGTGGCCACAGCCCATGCACCACGAAAGCGTAGGGCCGACCGCTGCACTGGATCTGCGAGCGGCCGCCACGCTCGGCGGCCTCCTCGCAGAACGAGGGCGACCACGACAGCGACAGCACATAGAAGTCGAATTCGCCGGGCGCGTTCTGCCGCTTGTCCTGGGCGTTCGCGCCACCGGCCAACAAGGCCAGTCCGGCGGCAAGGGTCAGGGAGATCACGAGACGGGAGAACGGATGCAATCTGGAATGAAACATGGCGACGCCCCTCAACTAGACTGTGCAAGGAAGCCTAGCAGGCGATAGGAACATTTCAAGAACAAAATTCGGGGCGGCCGCCGTTCGGCGCCTCGAGCGACCAATCAGGGCTTCCCAATCAGGGCTTGGCGGCGCGGCAGGCCGGATTGTAGGCCCAGTTGCGGTCGAGCCCGACCACGCACCACTCGACGCCGTTGCCATAGCCTGCGAAGCCGCCATCCTCGATGATCGAGAAGTGCACCTTGCGCACCTTGCCGTCATTGAGCATGGCCTCGCCGGTGCAATAGCGGCGGGGAATATTGTCGGACTGCCAGGGCCGGAATGCGGTCTCGCGAACGGCGGCGAAGCTGGTGATCCTCAACGAGGAATTCCAGAACGTGCTTTCCTTTTCCCAGAACTGGGTGGCGATGGTCGGCAGCGCCCGGTCGCAATCGGCGACGGCGCCGTCATAGCGCGGGCCGCTCAGCCAGAAGTTCAGCTCCAGCGGATTGGCGGCCCTGGCCTCACCGAGCGACATCGCTCCGAACATGAGGCCGAGCACGGCGGCATAGCGGAGCAATTTCAGGAAGGAAACGCGCATGGTCAATCCGGACAGCTAAGGTCTTGCGAAGGTTGGACGGTGCCGCGAAGGCCGGGGGAGGTCAAGTGCAGCGCGGCAACACTTCGCCAGGAGTTGACCACAACTTCGTGGTTGGCAGGCTTGGGTTCTTTCCACTTCCCTCCCGGCACCGTAAACTGCCCGCCAGCCAATTGGAGTGACGGGAATGCGAATCATTGCGGCCGCGGGTCTTCTCGCCAGCCTGGTTGTCTCGGGTATGATGGCGAGCCAGTCGGCGCGCGCTGACTATGTGCCGCCGTTCAAGGGCAATGACACCGGCGGCATCATCGCCTATTCAATGGCCACCCAGGTCGATGCGCGCCAGGCGGCGGTAGATCACTGCGCGCGCTACGGCAAGGTCGTGAAATTCCTGGCGGTGCAGGCCTATGAGGGCGGTTACATCTCGTTCTCCTGCCGCTGGGTGCCTTATGGCGCCGCCGACCAGCCGATCCGCACGCTCTATTGAGGCGTTGTCGTAACGCCGCACTCTCTCAGCCGGGAGCCTTTTCACATGACGCGCAAACTCGCTTTGCTCGGCTCGGCCCTTTGCCTCGTGGTTTCGGCAGGCGGTGCCTTTGCCGACGACCTGCCGGTGCGCAAGGCCGGTCTTTGGGAGATGAAGCTGGTCACATCAGGCTCGCCCGTGCCCGAGATGACCATGCAGCACTGCACCGACGAGACCGTCGACAAGGAGATGAGCAACAACGTCTCCCCGATGGCCAAGCAGATCTGCGCCAAGCAGGAGATCAAGAAGACCGCGACCGGCTATGTCAGCGATTCCGAATGCAGCGTCGCCGGCGTCAGCACGACCTCGCATGCCGAGATCACCGGCGATTTCAACTCGGCCTATACGGTGAAGACCTCCTCGCACGCACAAGGCGGTGTCGCCGGCGCTGCGGGGCGCGATACCACCATGACGCTGCAAGCCAAATGGCTCGGGTCCTGCAAGCCGGACCAGAAGCCCGGCGACATCGTGATGCCCGGCGGCTTCAAGATGAACGTGCGCGACATGGACAAGCTGAAGGCGCTGCTGCCGAAGTAGGGCTACGGCGGCTACACCGGTATCCTGACGCTCGCCCTTAGTCCCCCCATCGGGCTGTCGCCAAGCGTAATGTCGCCGCCATGCGAGCGGGCGATGTCGCGGGCGATGGCAAGGCCGAGGCCGGTGCCGCCTTCATCCTGGTTGCGGGCGTTGTCCAGCCGCAGGAACGGCTTGAACACCTCTTCGCGCAAATGCGCGGGTATGCCAGGTCCGTCGTCGTCGATCGTCACGGTCAAATAACGGTGATCGCGCTGGCCGGTGATGGCGATGGCCTTGCCGTAGCGCGCCGCGTTGGTGACGAGATTGGCGAGGCAGCGCTTGAACGAGGCCGGCTTCACCGTCACCACGGGCAGGCCATGGAAGGCGACGGTCGCGGTATGGCCGTGGCGCTCGGCATCGCTGCGCAGCTCCTCGAGCGCCTGCGCCATGTCGGTCGGCTGCGACTGCTCACCGGAATCGCCGCGGGCGAAGGCGAGGTAATCTTCCAGCATCATCGACATTTCGTCGACGTCCTTGCGCATGCCCTCGAGCTCGGGGCTGTCGCCGATCAGCGCCAGCTCCAGCTTGAAGCGGGTCAGGATGGTGCGCAGATCGTGACTGACGCCGGCGAGCATCGCGGTGCGCTGCTCCATGGTGCGCTCGATGCGCGATTTCATCTCGAGGAAGGCGACCGCTGCGCGCCGCACCTCGCGCGCGCCCCTTGGGCGGAAGTTCGGCGCCTCGCGGCCCTTGCCGAAGCTTTCGGCAGCGTCAGCGAGGCGCAGGATCGGCTTGATCTGGTTGCGCAGGAACAGCACGGCGACGATCAGCAGGATCGACGACGTGCCGACCATCCAGAACAGGAAGATCTCCGAGTTGGAGGCATAGGCGGCGCTGCGCTGCGCGAACACGCGCATCACGGCGTCGTCGAGCTGGATGCGGATCTCGACGAGATTGGAGCGGCCGACCGTGTCGATCCAGAACGAGCGCCCGATCTGGCGGCCGAGCTGCACGGACAGCGTCTGGTCGAGCAGCGAGAAGAACGGCTTTGGTCCCGGCGGCGGCATGTCGCCGGCGGGCAGGAAGTCGACCACGAGGCCGAGGCGCTGCTGCGCGATGCGGCGGATCTGGTCGCGATCCTTATCTTGCGGATAACCCTTGTAGACGTCGATCAGCGCGGCGATGTCCTGCACCACGGCGGCCGACAGTCGGCGCGTCACCGTGTTCCAGTGCCGCTCCATGAACACGAAGGCGACGACCGATTGCAGCACCACCATCGGCACGATCATGATGAGGAGCGCGCGGGCGTAGAGGCCGGTCGGCATCCAGCCCTTGAACGCGTTGCCCATCCAGCCATTGGCGGCGGAAACGCGGCCGGCGGCGCTTCGGAGCAGCGTCAGGCCGGTATCGATCGTGCTCATCGCTCGCGCTTCACTGATTTATGGCGAGGCTACCAGCCGGTAGCCGATGCCGCGCACCGCCTGGAGGAACAGCGGATTGGCGGGGTCGGTCTCGATCTTGCGCCTGAGGCGGTTGATCTGCACGTCGACGGCGCGCTCGTTGACGCTGCCGTTGCCGGTCAGCGCGCTGCGCGGCACGGTCTCGCCCGGCGTCTCCGAGAGAATGCGCAGCATCTCGCGCTCGCGGTCGGTGAGGTGGATGACCTCCTCGCCCTGGCGCAGCTCGCCGCGATCGAGATGATAGACGTAGGGACCGAACGCGATCTTCTCCACCGCCGTGGCTTGCGGCGGCGGAGCGGCGCGCTTGAGGATGTTGTTGATGCGCAGCGCCAGCTCGCGCGGCTCGAACGGTTTCGCCACGTAATCGTCGGCGCCGATCTGCAGGCCCTCGATGCGCGCTTCCGCCTCGTGTCGTGCCGTCAGCATCACGATCGGCACCGAGGAGGATGTCCGGATGAAGCGGGCCAGATCGAAGCCGGTCTCGCCGGGCATCATGACGTCGAGGATCAAGAGGTCGAAATGCAGGCCCTGCAGTTTCGAGCGTGCATCGCCGGCACTCGCGGCGGTGGTGACGCGGTAGCCCTCGGCGGCGAGGAAGCGCGAGAGCAGATCGCGGATGCGGCGGTCGTCGTCGACGAGCAGCAGATGCGGCGCGTCATCGGCCGGGCGTGCCGGCGGGCGGGCGAGAGTGGCAGCGAGCGTCACGGTCACTCCTTGGCGTCGTGGTTGACGGAAGCGAAGATCGTCTCGAGCACCTTGTCCGGATCGTCGCGATCGATCATCGCGCGCAGGAAGCGCTTGACCGTCTCGGCATCCTGCGGACCCATTTCGGCGAGCGCCTTGGTGATCCGCGTGGTCTGCAGACCGGCGAGCTTCTGCACCAGCGCCTCGCCCTTCGGCGTCGCGTAGAGCAGGCGCTGGCGGCGGTCATTGTCGCCGGTCTTCTGCACGATGTAGCCCTCGTCCAGCAGCTGCTTGAGCACGCGGCCGAGCGACTGCTTGGTGATGCGCAGGACGTCGAGCAGATCGGCGACCTTGAGACCGGGATAGCGGTAGACGAAGTGCATGACCCGGTGATGGGCCCGGCCGAAGCCAAAAGCCTCCAGCTCCTGGTCGGGGTCGCCGACGAAGTCGCGATAGGCGAAGAACAGTAGCTCGATGATATCCCAGCGCAAATTGCCTCCGTCGTCTGCGGCCGGCTTGGGCTCGGCGGCGTCGTGAGAGGAAGTCGCGAAATTTATGTCAGGCATATTGACGTATCTTGGGTTCAATGTTACAAAACGATCGACCAGCACGAAATTTTAGATCGTTTCGCGCGGGTGGCATCGAAGCAGGGCGGCTGGAGAGAGCCGGACAGGCGACGACGGCCGGATCAGATCTACCGTGCGATTGTCGAGCGGCGTTTCGGCAAAACATACTGGACTTCCGCCTTCCGCAAAAGCATGTCCTCGGCGATATGCTGGCCACGGAAACCGGCCGTAACAAGGCTGGCGGTGGTCCGGCCTAAAACCAATCAAGCCAGCCGGACCCGAAAGGGGCAGGCCGGCGCCAGAACGGCGTCGCCACCGGCAGCGGGAGGCAAGGACATGAGCATGAAATTCGACATCCAGCCCGCATCCAATCCGACGTCCGAGAAGGACCGCGTGGCCAAGCTGGTGGATCCCGGCTTCGGACGGGTCTTCACCGATCACATGGCGATCGTGCGCTACAATCAGGCCAAGGGCGGCTGGTACGAGGCGAAGATCGAGGCACGCGCCAACTTCCAGCTCGATCCGGCCGGCGCGGTGCTGCACTACGCCCAGGAAATTTTCGAGGGTCTGAAGGCCTACAAGCGTGACGACGGCGGCGTGAACCTGTTCCGTCCCGACGCCAATGCGCGGCGCTTCAAGGACTCGGCCGACCGCATGGCGATGGCGCAGCTGCCCGAGGACGTCTTCATCGAGGCGGTCGAGCAGGTCGTGCGCATCGACCGCGCCTGGATGCCGGGCGGCGAGGGCAGCCTTTACCTGCGGCCCTTCATGATCGCGAGCGAGACCTTCCTCGGCGTCAAGCCGTCGTCCGAATATATCTTCGCCGTCATCGCTTCGCCGGTCGGCTCCTATTTCAAGGGCGGTCCCGCGCCGGTGTCGATCTGGGTCTCGGAGAATTACACGCGCGCTGCCGTCGGCGGCACCGGGGCGGTCAAATGCGGCGGCAATTATGCCGCGAGCCTGCGCGCCCAGGCCGAAGCGATCCAGCATGGCTGCGATCAGGTCGTCTTCCTCGACGCGATCGAGCGCCGCTATATCGAGGAGCTCGGCGGCATGAACGTGTTCTTCGTGTTCGACGACGGCTCGCTCTCGACGCCGCCGCTCGGCACCATCCTGCCCGGCATCACCCGCGATTCCATCATCGCGCTGGCCAAGGATGCCGGCAAAACCGTGCGCGAGGAGCCGTATTCGCTCGACCAGTGGCGCAAGGATGCGGTCAGCGGCAAGCTGAAGGAAGCGTTTGCCTGCGGTACCGCGGCCGTGATCTCGCCGATCGGCAAGGTGCGCTCGGTGAGCGGCGATTTCGAGATCTCGGGCGGCGCCGCCGGCCCCGTCGCCATGGGCCTGCGCAAGCAGCTCGTCGACATCCAGTACGGCCGCACCAACGATCCGCACAACTGGATCCGCAAGGTGTTTTGAGATGCGGCGATGCGCGTTTCTCCTTTCGTGAGGAGAGGGGAAACGCGCATCGTTTGTGGTTTTTCGTGCACTGAACGTGCCGTTGCCGACATGCGACAAAGTCTGGACACATCTGGACATCAGGACATCGCGACCATGGCAACGAAACTCTCCCAACCCATGAAATGGGTCGTTCTCGCCGCAATCACCGGCGTCTCCGTTTTCGGCATCCTGACCATCGGCCCGATGCATGAGGTGGTCGCGCAAGACCGCTCGCCGATCGTCGATGTGCGAACCAGCGATCCCGAGATGAATGCCGCGATCGCGCGCGCCCGCGGCACGCTGCCGACTTTCTGGGCCTCCTATCAATCGCCAAAGCCGTCGGAGGCCGGGCACGCCCTGAAGGTGCGCTTCTCGACCCGCAAGGGCGGTGAGCACATCTGGATCGGCGAGGTGAAGAAGCGGCCAGACGGGACCTATTCCGGTCTGTTCGCCAACGAACCGCGTGACCTGCCCGGCAAGCGGGCCGGCGACGAGGTCAAGTTCACCGAGGCCGACATTTCGGACTGGATGTTCATGCGCAACGGCAAGATCGTCGGCGGCGAAACCATCAAGCCGACGCTGAAGTCGCTGCCGAAGGCGGACGCGGATGCTCTGAGGGCACGGATGGAGCAGCCGTAAAGGTTGGCCGTCATTCCGGAACGGTCCGAACGACCAGACCTCAGGTGCGCAATTGCGCACCGGGGAATCTCGAGATTCCGGGTTCGATGCTTGCGCATCGCCCCGGAATGACGGCGTTCCCTAAGCACCGGTTGCCGCCTCGCGCCCCGGCTGGTAAACGCCGCGCATGGCCGAGAAACCCAAAAAACCCCAGAAACTGAAGGCGCGCCTGCCGCGCGGGCTCGAGGATCGCGATCCGTCAGCGATCCGGGCGACGCGCGAGATGGTCGAGAAGATCCGCGCCGTCTACGAGCTCTACGGGTTCGAGCCCGTGGAGACGCCGGCGATGGAATACACCGACGCGCTCGGCAAGTTCCTGCCCGACCAGGATCGTCCGAACGAGGGCGTGTTCTCGTTCCAGGACGACGACGAGCAGTGGATCAGCCTGCGCTACGATTTGACGGCGCCGCTCGCCCGCTATGTCGGCGAGCGCTACGGCAGCGACGCTCTGGTTTTGCCCTACCGCAGCTACCGGGTCGGCTATGTCTTCCGCAACGAAAAGCCCGGCCCGGGCCGCTTTCGGCAGTTCATGCAGTTCGACGCCGACACGGTCGGCTCGGCGACGCCGGCGGCGGATGCCGAGATCTGCATGATGGCTGCGGACACGATGGAGGCGCTCGGCATCGCGCGCGGCTCCTATGTCGTGAAGGTCAACAACCGCAAAGTGCTCGATGGCGTGCTGGAAGCCATCGGGCTCGGTGGCGACGAGAACGCAGGCCGTAGGCTGACCGTGCTGCGCGCCATCGACAAGCTCGACAAGTTTTCCGCCGACGAAGTGCGCAAGCTGCTCGGTCCCGGACGATGGGACGGCGGCGAAGAAGGCAAGGGCGACTTCACCAAGGGCGCCAATCTGAGCGACGCCGAAGCTGACGTCGTTCTCGCCATCACCAAACCGCGCGACGATTGGAAAGACGCCATTGCCGCGGCGGAGACCTACCTCGCCAAGAGCGCAGTCGGTCAGGCCGGCGTGAGCGAGCTGGAGGAGATTGCCAAGCTGGTGATTGCGTCGGGCTACGGTGCCGACCGCATCAAGATCGATCCCTCCGTGGTGCGCGGCCTCGAATATTACACCGGCCCCGTCTACGAGGTCGAACTGCTGCTCGAGACCAAGGACGAGAAGGGCCGCCCGGTGCGCTTCGGCTCGGTCGGCGGGGGCGGGCGTTACGATGGCCTCGTCTCACGTTTCCGCGGCGAGCCGGTGCCGGCCACCGGCTTCTCGATCGGCGTGTCGCGGCTCCAGGCCGCGCTGACGCTGCTCGGCAAGCTCGACACGCGGCCTGAATTCGGGCCCGTCGTCGTCACCGTGTTCGACCGCGACCGCGTCGCCGACTATCAGAAGATGGTGGCAAGCTTGCGCACCGCCGGCATCCGCGCCGAGCTCTATCTCGGCAATCCCAAGAACATGGGCAATCAGCTCAAATATGCCGACCGCCGCAATTCACCGTGCGTGATCATCCAGGGCTCGGATGAAAAGGCGCGCGGCGAGCTGCAGATCAAGGATCTGATCGAAGGCGCCAAGGCGGCGGCTGCGATCGCCTCCAACCAGGAATGGCGCGAGAGCCGGCCGGCGCAGTTCTCGTGCAGCGAAGCCGATCTCGTCGCCAAGGTGCGCGAGGTCCTGGCCCGCCATGACGTAAAGTGGGGATAGCCATTCCGCCAAGCCGTCATGCCCGGGCTTGTCCCGGGCATCCACGTCTTGTTTGATGGATGAGCACGTGGATGGCCTGGACAAGCCCGGCCATGACGACAGCAACAGGGAGAAGACGATGCCTGAGATCACTGTCAGCATGGCCGAAGGCCGCACCGACGAGCAAAAGGCCGGCATGATGCGCGACATCACCCAGGCGTTGGTGAAGAATCTCGGCGTCGATGCCGATGCCGTCGTCATCCAGATCAACGAAGCCCCGCTCCGCCACAAGATGAAGGGCGGCAAGACGTTCGTGGAGCGCGCGGCGGCGGCGAAGAAGTAGCCAGCGCTGTAGCGTCAATCACCGCTGTCGTCCCGGACAAACGTCAGCGCAGATCCGGGAGCCATAACCACAGGGAGTGGTTATGCGGTGAAGCGGTAACTCCGAGTCCCCGAAACCACGACGTCCTGTGGTTATGGGTCCGGGATCGGCGCGCGCTTAAGGCGCGCTTGTCCAGGACGACACCGTGTGTGAGGCCCCCATGGACGCACGCGATTTCATCAAGGTCGGCATGAGCGCCGAGCGCACGCTGGTGGTCCCGGCCGAGCGCACGGTCGGGCACTTCGTGCCGGGCATGCCGTTTGTCTACGCGACGCCGATGATGATCCTGGAAATGGAGATGACGGCGGGCGATGCGATCCGCGCTGCGCTTCAGCCCGGCTGGGTCACTGTCGGCACCGAGGTCGACATCCGCCATCTCGCAGCCGCCCTCGTCGGCGCGACGGTGCGGACCACCGCGAAGGTCGTCGCCGTCGAACGCCGAGTCATCCGCTTCGAGGTCGAGGCCTTCGAGGGCACGCGCAAGCTCGGCGAAGGCCGCCACGCGCGCGGGCTCGTCAATGTCGAGATGTTCAACAGGCGGCTCGCCGCGGCCACGACGCCGTAGGGTGGTAAAGCGAAGCGTGCCCACGGCTTCCGGAGAGACAATTGAAAGATCGTGGGCACGGCGCCCTGCGCCTTTGCCCACCCTACGGCACCTGCTTACTTCGCCAATTCCTTCGACCGCTTCGTCGCCGCCGCGATCGCGCGGATCATCAGGTCGCGCAGACCCGGCTCGCCCGTCAGCACGCCGAGCGCGGCGGCCGTGGTGCCGCCGGGCGAGGTGACGTTCTGGCGCAGCGTGCTCGACGGCAGCTCCGACTGGTGCAGCAATTCGCCGGAGCCGGCGACGGTCTCGCGTGCGAGCCTAATTGCCAGCGCCTCAGGCAGTCCGGCTTCGACGCCGGCGCGGGCCAGCTCTTCAGCGAGCAGAAACACATAGGCCGGGCCGGAGCCGGAGACGGCCGTGACCGCGTCCATCAGGCTCTCGTCATCGACCCATTCGACCGAGCCGGTGGCACGCAGCAGCGCATCGGCCACCGCGCGCTGCGCGGCGCTGACGTTGTTCGCGGCGACCGCAACCGTGATGCCGCGGCCGATCGCGGCCGGCGTGTTCGGCATCGCGCGCACCACGGCGCCGCCGCAGACCTCCTGGAGCGATGTGATCGTGGTTCCCGCCATGATCGAGACCACCGACGTCTTGTCCGAGACGAACGCTTTTAGCTTCGCGCCGGCCTCGCGGAACATCTGCGGCTTCACCGCGACGACCAGCGTCTCGACTGTGCCCGCGGCCTTCACGTCGGGATTGAGCGCGACGCCCCTGGCGGCAAGTGCCGTGATCTCCGGCGAGATATGCGGATCGATCACCGCGACGCGGCGCGGATCGAGTCCGCCCGCCAGCCATCCGGTCAGCATCGTGCCGCCCATCTTGCCGGCGCCGGCGAGGAGGATGGTGCCGGTGATGTTTTGAAGAGTGCTGTTGTTAGCCACTGTGATCACCCAAGGAAAGGTGTCGTCCCTGCGAACGCGGGGACCCCCGCGCGAGCGCTTGCGCTCGTCGCGCCACCTCAGGCGGTTCTAGTGGATGAAGGTGTTGGCAACAAGCCGCGTGCCACAAGAGGCATCACGCGGTATGGCTCCCGGAGCGGCGCTTCGCTTGTCCGGGACGACAGGAGGAGGGAGTGTTGGCTTCCTTAAGGTCCTACGCCTCTCCCACCGTATCGAACATCGCCGCGTCCATCGCTTCGGTCGTGGTCTTGCCAGCCCACACCACGAACTGGAACGCCGGGAAATAGCGCTCGCAGGCATGGATGGCGCCGGCGAGCATGGCCTCGCATTGCGCGGTCGATGCGGTCAGGCCGCCGGGCAGCACCAGGGCCTGGCGGTGCATGACCATGCCGGTGTTGGTCCACAAATCGAAATGACCGACCCACAGCTGCTCGTTGACCGCGGCGACGAGCCGCTGCACCTCGCTGCGGCGCGCAACCGGAATCTTCATGTCGAACGCACAGGCCAGATGCAGCGCTTCGATCTCGCCCATCCAGGTAAAGGAGAGCTGGTAATCGGTCCATTGTCCCTTGGAGACAATCGTGAGTTCGTCCTCGCCGGAGCGTTCGAACGGCCAGTTGTTGCTGGCAGCGATATCCTCGACCACCGCGAGCGGATGGCTTTTGGAATCGATAGTGCCTTCGAGCAGGGACATGCCGTCTCGACCTCTTGCCTTCTTGTTGTCTTTGATACGCACGCGGTTGGGCCCGGCGCGCGCTCCCTAAACGTCGCTACGGCGTCCCCTCGGAGTCTTGCGATCCCTCGGATCAGCGCGGGCCTGTCGCGGATCAAGTGATGTGATTTGCGGAATCTGCGCAACGGGGTCCCGAGTCCGTCCACAAGCCAGGACTCGTTCGTCCACAGCTCATCTCCGCCACAATTCTTAACGGAGGGAAGTCCTCGATCCGGATGGATGAGAACAAACCGGAATCGGATTCGCGGGGGGAGGGCGCCATTCGTTAATTCCGTCCCGCGAGGGCCGCTCCCGCGGGAATGACATGGGACCATGCGATCCGCCCATACGGAACACGCTTGCTGCGGCCGCCGGCTGGCGGCATATTTCCAGCCAGGCCGTTCATCCCGGACGGCCGATGTTCTCAGGGCGGGGTGAAAGTCCCCACCGGCGGTAAGGGCCGAAAGGCCTAAGCCCGCGAGCGCCTTCCCTTAGGTCTTTCTTGCCGAGGGGAAGGGTCAGCAGATTCGGTGCAACTCCGAAGCCGACGGTTAAAGTCCGGATGAAAGAGAACGGTCGGAGGCAGACGCATCGCAAGATGCGGCTGTTTGTCGTTCCGTGTGCCCTGATTCTGGTCCTTAAGAAGGAAAGCCATGAATCAGATGCTGCAAGACCCCAAAACCGAAACTTCCGAAGCCACCCAACCGCCGGTTCCACAAGACCCGGCGCCCGACCACCCGCGCTTTGCCAAGCCGCAGCGGGTGGCCTTCGTGCAGGCCTGCTGGCACCGCGACGTGGTCGAGGAGGCCCGCATCGCCTTCATCAAGGAGGCCGAGGCGCGCCATCTCACCCATGTCGACGTGTTCGAGGTGCCGGGCTCGTTCGAGATCCCGCTGCACGCGCAGGTCCTCGCCAAGACGCGGCGCTACACCGCCATCGTCGCGGCCGGCCTCGTCGTCGATGGCGGCATCTATCGCCACGAGTTCGTCGCCGATACCGTGATCAAGGCCTTGATGGACGTGCAGCTGCGTACCGAAGTGCCCGTGTTCTCGGCGGTGCTGACGCCGCAGCAATTCCACGAGACCGAGGTGCACTACGACTTCTTCCGCAAGCATTTTGCGATCAAGGGCGTCGAGGTCGCGGCCGCCTGTGCGGAGACGTTGCTCGGCCTGGAGCGCCTGCGCGGCCAGGTCGCGGCGGGGATCGTGGGGTAGGCAGACTGCCGTAGGGTGGGCAAAGCGAAAGCGTGCCCACCACCTTCATCACAAAAGAAAAGGTGGGCACGGCGCTTTGCGCCTTTGCCCACCCTGCGCGAGACTTTCGGATCGGAAAAACTAGTCGAACAGGCTCGACACGGATTCTTCCGCGGCGGTGCGTGCGATCGCGTCGGAGATCAGGCTGGCGATCGGCAGCGTACGGATGTTCGGCGCCTTGGTCACCGCGTCGGTCGGCAGGATCGAGTCGGTGATCACGAGCTCCTTCAGCCTCGAGCCCGCGATGCGGGCGGCCGCGCCGCCGGAGAGCACGCCGTGGGTGATGTAGGCGTAGACGTCCTTGGCGCCCTTGGCGATCAGCGCGTCGGCCGCGTTCACCAGCGTGCCGCCGGAGTCCACGATGTCGTCGATCAGGATGCAGGTGTAGCCGGCGACGTCGCCGATCACGTTCATGACCTCGGATTCGCCCGCCCTCTCGCGGCGCTTGTCGACGATCGCGAGCGGGGTATTGATGCGCTTGGCAAGGCCGCGCGCGCGGGCCACGCCGCCGACGTCGGGCGAGATCACCATCGTCTTGGAGAGGTCGAACCTCTCCTTGATGTCGCGCACCATCAGTGGCGCGGCATAGAGATTGTCGGTCGGGATGTCGAAGAAGCCCTGGATCTGGCCGGCGTGCAGATCGAGCGTCATGACGCGGTCGACGCCGGCTTGCGTGATCAAATTGGCGACCAGCTTGGCCGAGATCGGCGTGCGCGAGCCGGACTTGCGGTCCTGCCGGGCGTAACCGAAATAGGGCAGCACCGCCGTGATGCGGCGCGCCGAGGAGCGGCGCAGCGCGTCGGTGATGATCAGCAACTCCATCAGATGGTCGTTCGCCGGGAACGAGGTCGACTGGATGATGAAGGCATCCGAGCCGCGGACGTTCTCCTGGATCTCGACGAAGATCTCCATGTCGGCGAAGCGCCGCACCACCGCCTTGGTCAGCGGCAGGTCCAGGCCCTGCGCAATCGCCTGCGCGAGGGCCGGATTGGAGTTGCCGGCGACAAGCTTGATGGAGCCGTTTTTGGCCGACATAGACGCTTCCTCCCGCGCTTTGCTGGATACGACGTTCAACATCTCAGATCCCACTGGAAGCACGGTTACAACGGGCGAGGAAATATCAGGCCGGGGGCTGCAATGGCAACCCGGGATGCTACGTTTTCCCTTCGAAAATCCTGAGTCAGGCCAACGGCTTGGCCGCAACTCGAGGCCGTGGTTTAGCGGGGGTTATCGTTCGGCATAGCCGAGTGCCGTGGCCGGCATCTCTGCCACCGGGGCCTGCGGGATCACGCTCGCCACCGCCGGGCCCCGCAGGCCAGGAGCCGTGCCCGGGGTATCCGGCGTTCCGTTGATCATGTTGGAAAGTCCGCTGAATCCGGCCTGGGCGATCTTCCGCAGCACGAGGTCGTCGGCTGCTGCCCACGGATCGCGGCCGCCTTTGGCCGAGGTCGGTTCCTCGCCGGAGAGGCGCAGCGCCCGCTGCTGGTTGGCGTCGTAGACGTCCCAGACCCAGGCGATCACCGTCTTGCCGCGCACCACCTGGGCGGAGAGATAGCTGCGCACGCGGTAGGCGGCGGTCCCCTCGCGGGAGATGACGGACAGGCTGCGCAGCTTGGATTCGCTGTCGAGCACGCCGACCATGCGGTCGAACACCTGCGGCGGCGGCCCGTCGATCGATTCGAAGGCGACCGTTGCCCCGGAGCCGGCGGTCGGCGCCATTGCATAGGAGTTGGCGGCCCCACCGCCGCCGGCGCAGCCGCCAAGCGCAGTCGCTGCCGCGAGCAGCATGACCGCCAGCACGCGCGCACCCGCACGGCCCAAGATGAATGACGCGTCCCTCATTATGGAGGGCAGCGATATCGTTAAAATCGATTAAGGTCTAGGGCGGAGGCGACATAGACCACTGTCATCGCATCAGGGCAGCGCCCCGGAATGACACGGCGTTGCCGCTGTGTTCACGCTTCGAGCGCGATTGCGTGAACGTGGCGGCCGTAATCCGGCTCCTTGCGATGCACCGAGCGGCGATAGCTGAAGAAGCGCTCGTCGGCGTAGGTGTCGACGCCGAGATCGTCGATCATCAGGATGCCGGCGGCGTCCAGTCGCTTGCGAATGAAACCGGCGAGATCGAACATCGCGTGTCCCTCGCGCACCGAGGGTATGAAGAAGATCGCGTTGTCCGCATCGGCCTCGATGAAGCGCGCGACGAACTCGTTGCCGACCTCGTAGCTGTCCTGGCGGATCAAGGGGCCGATCGCGGCGATGATGCCACTGCGCGTCGCGCCGAGTTTCTCCATCGCTAGAATCGTCGCTTCCAGCACGCCCGTCAGCGCGCCCTTCCACCCCGCATGCGCGCCGCCGATCACGCGCGCGTTGGGATCTACGAACAGCACCGGCCCGCAATCGGCAGTGGAGACGCCGAGCGCGATGCCGGGCGTGTTCGTCACCAGCGCATCGCCCTTCGGCCGCGGCCCGTTCGGCCACGGTGCTTCTGCGACGAGCACGTCGGGTGAATGGATCTGGTGCAGGCTGAGGAAGCGTGCCGGCGCGACGCCGACATGCTCGGCCATGCGGCGGCGGTTTTCCGCGACAAGGGCCTGATCGTCGTTGGAGCCGAGGCCGCCGTTCAGCGCCGAGTAGATGCCACTGGAGACGCCGCCTTCGCGGGTGAAGAACGAGTGGCGCAGGCCGGGCACGGCTGACAGCAGCGACGAAGCGAGCGTCATGAGGCTTCTCCGGCCTGTTCGAGATCGCTGAGGCCGGCAATGCCTGTCAGCCGCGGCTCGGAGATGCCGAGCACCTTGAACATCGAGCCCATGCCGCTGCGCCCGGTGTCCGTCAGCCGCTTGAGGGCGATCGAAATGTCGGTGGCGACCTCCGGCGTTGCCTTCTGCATCAAGGCGGCGGCCCTTGTGTCGATGCCGATCCGCTTGAGGAAGTCCCCTTGCGTCACCGGCCCGTGCACGCGCGCGCCGACGTCCTCGGCCGCGCGCGCCAGCGCCTGGAAGTCGACATGAGCGGTGACGTCGGCCTGGCCCGGCGCCTTCAAGGGATCGGCGAAGGTGTGGCGCGCAATCGCCTGGAAGGTGTCGCCGGCGTCGCTGCGCAAATGGCCATAATCGATGATCAGCGCTGCGCCGTCCTGGTCGCGCACGCGCGTGGCGAGCTTCATGATCTCGCCGTCGGGGCGCCATTCGAACACGGCGCCGACGGGTGCGGCGCGCACGAGCGGCGGCAGGAGCACGTCGAAGCGCGGCGTCGGCTCGGACGCCGCGCCGAATTGAAGCTTGCCGTTGGGATCGATCTCGATCACGCGCTCGTGCCAGCCGTTCTCGTGGCGGACCATCTGGTGGACCGGCAGCACGTCGAAATATTCGTTGGCGAGGATGATGCTCGGTCCCTCAGGCACGTCGTCGATGCTGTCGTGCCAGGCAATGTTGCGCACGCCCGACAGCGTCGCATTCTGCCGCTCGCGCAAGACGGGATTGACCTCGACCATGTGGACATGAAGCGCCTGGTAGAGCGGCGGCAGCACGCGAAGGGCGCGTAGCGCGTCCGCCATCATGGTGCCGCGGCCGGGGCCGAGCTCAATCAACCGCAGGAATTGCGGCGAGCCCATTTGCTTCCACACCGAGGCGGTCCATAGTCCCAAGAGCTCGCCGAACATCTGGCTGACTTCGGGTGAGGTTGTGAAGTCGCCTTCACGCCCGAGCGGATCGCGCGAGACGTAATAGCCATGGCGCGGATGCATCAGGCACAGTTCCATGTACCGCCAGACCGGCATGGGACCTGAGGATTTGATCAGCGCCTTGATCTCGTTGAGTAGCGGCTGTTCGGTCACGGCTATCTTCTCGAAATGAATTAACGAACGGCCCCTGCGGGCTTCGGCGCACCGCGCCTGACTGCCAATACAATAAGTATGCCGCCGACGATAAGCATCGGGATCGACAGCAGCATGCCCATGGTTAATCCGCCCCAGAGGAAACCGAGCTGCGCGTCCGGTTCGCGGAAGTGCTCGCCGGCAATCCGGGTCAGACCGTAGATTAGGATGAAGGCGCCGAGGATCATGCCCGGCCGTTTCAGCGCGCCGAGCCGGATCATCACCGCGAGCACCGTGAACAGCAGGATGCCTTCCATGCCGGCCTCGTAGAGCTGGCTCGGATGACGCGGCAGTTGCGTCGGATCGTTGGGGAATATCATCGCCCAGGGCAGGCTCGGATCGGTGGCGCGGCCCCACAATTCGCCGTTGATGAAGTTGGCGATGCGCCCGAGCAGCAGTCCGACCGGCGCGACCGCGGTGGTGATGTCGCCGAGCGACAGGATCGAGATGCCGTTGCGAAAGGCGAACAACATCACCGCGACGACGCAGCCGAGGAAGCCGCCATGGAAGGACATGCCGCCCTCCCATAACCGGAAGATCGCGGCGGGATGATCGATGAAGAAAGGCAGATTGTAGAACAGCACGTAGCCGGTGCGGCCACCGAGAATGATGCCGAGCGTGACCCACAGGATGAAGTCGTCGATCTGCAGCAGCGACATCGGCGCGGGGCCGCCCCACAGGCGCTCCTTCTTCAGCAGCGAGCGCGCATAGAGCCAGCCGAACACGATGCCGCAGATATAGGCCAGCGCATACCAGCGGATCGCGAACGGCCCGATCTCCAGCGCGATCGGCTTGAAGGCGGGGAAGTCGATGAGAAGAAGCTGCATCTCGCCTTCTATTTCTGGACGAGATTGCGGCGATAGAGCGCCAAGAGGCGCTCCCAATGCCGCTCGGCGGCGTCGCGGTCATAGACCGGGCGCTTGGGGAAGGCGAAGCCGTGATGCGTGCCGGGATAGATCTCGACCTCGGCTTTCGCAGCTTTCATGCCTTCTTTGACCTTCTCGATAATCTCCGGCGGCGCGTAGACGTCGGTCTCGGCGCAGGCGAAGTAGAGCTCGGCCTTGGTCTTAGCCGCGGCCAGATGCGGGCTGTCGTCCTGATCCGTTGCCAGCTGCACGCCATAGATCGAGGCGGCCGCCTTGACGCTGTCGGGGAAATGCGTGGCGGCGTTGATGGCGTAGCGGCCGCTCATGCAATAGCCGACGGTGCCGACCAGCTTGGTGTTCGCGGCCGCCTGGCCCTCGGCATAGGCGAGCAGCGCTCTGGTGTCGTCCATGATCATGGGGATGGTGAGCGAGCCCATCAGCTGGAACATGCGCTTGCGCTCCGGCGCGTTCGGGTCGGCCGGCAGCGCGCCGAGCTCCATCACGCCGGAGCGGTAATAGAGGTTCGGCAGCATCACGTAATAGCCTGAGGTCGCGAGCCGGCGCGCCATGTCGCGCAGCTCTTCGCGGATCGCGGGCGCATCCATGTAGAACAGGATGACCGGAAACGGCCCGCCGCGCTCGGGATGGCTGATGAAGGTTGCGGTGTGGCCGTCCCTGGTGGGGATCGCGATCTGCTGGTCGATCATCTCATGCGCCTTGTGATTCTTCTTATGCAGGGACGTTGAATACGATTGCAAGGAAACCGGGGCATGACAAGGATACCTCCGATCGGGCCTTGAACCGGCCCAATCGGATTGCCATTGTGTTTTGGAGCGTTCGCGCAAAGTTTATCGGAGCTGCCAGGAGGCCGAAATGACCCAGACCAACAACCGGTTTTTCGACGAGATCGGCCGCCTGATGAACGATGCCGCCGGTGCCGCCCAGGGCGTCAAGCGCGAGTTCGACACCGTGATGCGCACCCAGGCCGAAAAATTCCTGCGCGACATGGATCTGGTCAAGCGCGAGGAGTTCGAGGCGGTCAAGGACATGGCCCGCCTCGCCCGCGAGGAGAACGAGGCGCTGAAGGCGCGCATCACGGCGCTGGAGGCCAAGCTCGGCGGGTAGGCGCCCTTCTTACCCTCCCCTGGAGGGTGGATCTCGCGTAGCGCGAGCGGGGCGGGGTGACGGTCTCTCCGCGTCGAAAGTGCCCGTGGGGAGAGATCACCCCACCCCGTCTCACATTTCGCTGCGCTCAATGTGAGCCGACCCTCCCCCTCCAGGTGAGGGTGCCGCCCATTCTCCTTGTCATTTCCGCATCTTCCGGGTAAAAGCCCGCCAGTTCGTGGCCCCCGCACCCCTGGAGGCTTGCTGCGAACGATGCCATGGGCCGCGCTGCGGCCCATTAACTTTTGCAAAAACAAGGACTTAACGACATGGCGACGACCGTCAAGGAATTGAAGGCGACCGCACGTCCGAAGAGCGGCAAGGGGGCCGCCCGGGCTGAGCGTCGCGCCGGGCGCGTGCCCGGAGTGATCTATGGCAACAACCAGCCCCCCGTCACGATCTCGATCGAAGATCGCGAACTGCGCCAGCGCATCCTCGCCGGCCGGTTCCTGACCACGCTGGTCGACATCGATCTTGAGGGCAAGAAGCACCGCGTGATTCCGCGCGACTACCATCTCGATCCGGTCAAGGACTTCCCGATCCATGTCGACTTCATGCGGCTCGGCGAAGGCGCCACCATCCGCATCAGCGTGCCGCTGCATGTCGTGAAGGCGGAAACGTCCCCGGGCGTGAAGCGCGGCGGCACCGTCAACATCGTCGCCCACGCGATCGAGCTCGAATGCGGCGTCGAGAGCATTCCGCAGTACATCGAGGCCGATGTCGGCTCGCTCGAAATCGGTCACTCCTTGCATCTGTCGGACGTCAAGCTGCCGAACGGCGTGAAGGCGCTGACCCGCGAGGACGCGACCCTCGTCACCATCGTGCCGCCGTCCGGCTACGCCGAAGAGCAGAAGGCCGCCGCTGCGGCTGCAGCTCCTGGCGCTGCTGCGGCTGCTCCGGCGGCTGGCGCTGCGGCTCCGGCCGCTGCTGCTCCTGCCGCGGCTGCCAAGGCTCCCGCCGGCGGCGACAAGAAGAAGTAATCTCTCAAAGCTGGCGCGCGGTCTCTGATCGCGCGCCGAGCGAGGGGCGCGCCGCGTCATGCGACTCTTTGTTGGGCTCGGCAATCCCGGCGCAAAATACGCACGTAACCGGCACAATATCGGCTTCATGGCCGTCGACGAGATCGCGCGGCGTCATGGTTTCGCACCATGGCGCCGTCGTTTTCAGGGCGAGACCTCGGAAGGCACGCTCGGTACCGAGCGCGTGATCCTGCTCAAGCCGACGACTTACATGAACGATTCCGGCCGCGCCGTGCAGGAAGCCGCAAGCTTCTTCAAGATCGCTCCCGGCGACGTCACCGCGTTCCACGATGAGCTCGAGCTGCCGCCGGGCAAGGTGCGGGTGAAGATCGGCGGCGGCATCGCCGGCCACAACGGCCTGCGCTCGATCTCGGCGCATATCGGCAACGACTATCGCCGGGTGCGGCTCGGCATCGGTCATCCCGGCGTCAAGGAACTGGTGCACGGCCACGTGCTGTCGGACTTCGCCAAGGCCGACAACGACTGGGTGACGACGCTGTGCGAGGCGGTGGCCGAGCACGCAGGCCTGGTCGCCAAGGGCACGGATGCGACCTTCGCCAACAGGGTGCATCTCGCCATGCAGGCGAAGGGATTTTTGACCAAGGACGAGAACGGCAAGGAATAACGCTCGTGGGATTTAAATGCGGAATCGTCGGATTGCCCAATGTCGGCAAGTCGACCTTGTTCAACGCGCTGACCGAGACGGCCGCGGCGCAGGCCGCGAACTATCCGTTCTGCACCATCGAGCCGAATGTCGGCGAGGTCGCCGTGCCCGATCCCAGGCTCGACAAGCTCGCGGCGATCGCCAAGTCCGGCCAGATCATCCCGACCCGGCTGACCTTCGTCGACATCGCCGGCCTCGTCCGCGGCGCCTCCAAGGGTGAAGGCCTCGGCAACCAGTTCCTCGCCAACATCCGCGAGGTCGATGCGATCGCGCATGTCGTGCGCTGCTTTGAAGATTCCGACATCACCCATGTCGAGGGCAAGATCGCCCCGCTCGCCGACATCGAGACCATCGAGACCGAGCTGATGCTCGCCGATCTCGACAGCCTCGAGAAGCGCGTCGACAACCTCACCAAGAAGGCCAAGGGCAACGACAAGGACGCCAAGGAGCAGCTCGACCTCGTCAACCGCACCCTGGTGCTGCTGCGTGAAGGCAAGCCCGCGCGCCTCGTCGAGCGCAAGGCGGAGGAGGAACGCGCCTTCGGCATGCTCGGCCTGCTGTCGTCCAAGCCCGTGCTCTATGTCTGCAACGTCGAGGAAGGCTCGGCCGCAACGGGCAATTCGTTCTCCCAGGCGGTGCAGGAGCAGGCCGCCAAGGAAGGCGCGGTTGCCGTCGTCATCTCCGCCAAGATCGAATCCGAGATCGCGACCATTTCGCGTGAGGAACGCGCCGACTTCCTGGAGACGCTGGGTCTCGAAGAGGCCGGCCTCGATCGCCTGATCCGCGCCGGCTACACGCTGCTCGACCTCATCACCTATTTCACGGTGGGTCCGAAGGAAGCGCGCGCCTGGACCATCTATCGCGGCACCAAGGCGCCGGGCGCGGCGGGCGTGATCCATACCGATTTCGAGAAGGGTTTCATCCGCGCCGAGACGATTGCGTATGAGGACTACGTCGGGCTCGGCGGCGAAGCCGGCGCCCGCGATGCCGGCAAGCTCCGCCTCGAAGGCAAGGAATACGTCGTCGCCGACGGCGACGTGATGCATTTCAGGTTCAATACTTAAGTACCAACATCGATGCCGTAGGGTGGGCAAAGCGAAGCGTGCCCACCATCTCTCATATCGCGGAATGATCGTGGGCACGGCGCTTTGCGCCTTTGCCCACCCTACGGCACCTGTGCGTGACGCTCACCGCATCCCGCTGCCCTGGTCGCGGATGGCGCCGAGATGCTCGTTGATGCGGAAGACGATCAGGATCAGCTCCGCGGCGATGCGCGAGAACACGATTCCGACGACGACGCTCGCGATCGACGACAGCAGCACCAGGAAGCCGCCGAACGGACTGATCGCCATCGCAGCCAGGCCGGAGAAGATGCCGGAGAGGCCGAACAGGCAGATCAGCGCGATCACCAGCCAGTAGAAGGTCTTGATGATCGTCGGCGTGATGAAGCGGTCCCACTGAAACAGATCGCTGAATGAAAACATTGCTCTCCCCAGGGCATCGGGCCTTGGTAAATGGATCTTGGCCCTCGGTTGATCCGACTCAAGACCAACGCCACCACCCCGTATGTAGCACGAGCCATGCGGGCCGGCGGGTTGAGATTGCCGCAAAGTGCGGCCACAATCTGTCATTTCCGCTAGCCAATCCCAAGATGACCCTGACCTTCGAAGATTTCCCGCCCGGCCGGTTCGGAACATTCGGCCCGCGCCACGTCACCCGCGACGAGATTCTGGCCTTCGCGGCCGAGTTTGATCCGCAGCCGATGCATCTGGACGAGGAGGCCGCCAACAAGAGCATGCTGCGTGGCCTGTCCGGCTCGGGCTGGCATCTCTGCTCGCTGATGATGCGGATGATGGCCGACGGCTTCATTACCCGCGCCGCGTCGCTGGGGTCTCCCGGCGTCGACGAGGTGCGCTGGCTCTCGCCGCTCCGGCCCGGCGACGATCTCATGCTCGACGTCGACGTGTTGGAGGCGCGCCCCTCCAAGAGCCGGCCCGAACTCGGCATCGTCAAATTCAAATGCACCGTGCGCAACGCCAAGGGTGAGCCGCTGGGCGAGATGACCTCGCCGATCCTGATCAAGCGGCGCGAGGGGGCGGTCTGATGCGGTTCTTCGACGACATCGAGATCGGCCAGCGCCGCGAGATCGGCACCTATACGTTCACGGCCGAGGCCATCAAGAATTTCGCCGCGAAGTTCGATCCGCAGCGTTTTCATCTCGACGAGGAGGAGGGCAAGAACTCGCTGTTCGGCGGGCTTGCCGCCTCGGGCTGGCATGTCGGCTCGGCCTGCATGAGCTTGCTTGTCGCTGACGGCCAGCGTCTGGCGCGCGAGGCCGTAGCGCGCGGCGAGGAGGTCGCGGTGTGGGGGCCTTCGCCGGGCTTTCGCGACCTGCGCTGGATCAGGCCGGTGCTTGCCGGCGATACCGTCGCTTACGTCAACGTGGTCACCGACAAGCGCACCTCGGCCTCGCGCCCCGGCTGGGGCATCCTGACCGCCCGCACCACCGGCACTAACCAGCGCGGCGAGGACGTCTATTCCATCACCGCCAGCGCCTTCGTGCCGATGCGGAAGAGCGGTTAGATCTGTTCCAAGATGAACGGGCAAATGAGTGCGCAAGTGTTGCCCGCGCGCTATGGACGCGATTCCGGGCGGCTGCCATAAGCCTGCGCAACATGGTTACCGCGAAGCAGTTTGGTGGAACCAGTGAGTTGCTAACTAATTATGAACCTGTCGCTGTCTAATTGAAACGAATTGGGCAGAGACAGGGGACGAGGACCATGGCTGATCGCGGCGCACTCAAGTTTGTTGGATTTATCTTCGCTACCGCGACGCTGGCCGTGATGCTGGTCGCCGGCATGGTGGTGAAGGGCTATGCCGATGGCGCCTACACCCTGGAAGCCTCGGCCGTCGACGCGAGCCGGTAAGAATCTGTTAAGCTCTCGGGGCCGGAAAGCGGCCCCCTCAGCGGCTATAGACGAACGCCAGCACCGCGATCGCAGCCACCAGCAATCCGACGAACCGCAGCATGATCGTGCCGAGCTGACTGGGCGCGGGCCGCAGCGATATCGGGTCCGTGTTGTCGGGCCGAATGCTTTCCATGAGATGTCCCCCGGCCCGGCCGCAAGAGAAGCGGGCGCTTGGCATTGGTCGTCGGGAAGGCGCGGCGGGTTCAATAGCGCACCGCATAGCTACGGTGACGGTGTGAACGTGCGTCCACCGTCTTACGCGGCCTTTTTCGCAGCCACACCCACCGCCGTCATGCCCCGGCTTGACCGGGCTTGATCCGGGCATCCAGTACACCGCGGCGTCTCGGTTCAATCACTGGCGTCTCTGGAATACTGGATCACCCGCTTTCGCGGGTGATGACACCTGTTTTGACGAGATAGCGTCCGGACCCGCTACGCCGGGGCGACATCCCGAATCAAAACTGCCGCGCTCCTTGCGGAACGCGGCAGCCGGTGATGCGTGATGTCAGTGCTTAGCTGTTGCGCAGGCCGTCGGCGGCGCGCTTCCACTGCGCGACGTTGTCGGCGATCATCCGGGTCGACTTCATCGCGGCCTGGCTGAGCTGGGCGTAGCCGGAGATCTCGCGCTGGACGCGCTGGCCCTCGGCATGCAGCAGGTCACGCAGGCTCTCGAGCTCCGAGATCAGATTCTCGATCTCGGCGAGCGAGGTGCCGGCGACGCGCTGGATCAGCGAGTTGACGTTGGTGACGGTGGCGTCCGCGCTCGGATCGAGCGGGGGCGCGTCGGTGGTCGCCGCCGCCGGACGGCGCAGATAGGCAATGTCGTTGCGGACGAAGTCGCGGATGCCGGCTT
The DNA here is from genome assembly GCF_014198205.1 of Bradyrhizobium sp. SBR1B. Taxonomy (NCBI): domain Bacteria; kingdom Pseudomonadati; phylum Pseudomonadota; class Alphaproteobacteria; order Hyphomicrobiales; family Nitrobacteraceae; genus Bradyrhizobium; species Bradyrhizobium sp. SBR1B. The sequence continues at coordinate 261,909 of NZ_JACIHC010000002.1, read as the reverse complement.
CGACTTCCGTGACTGCAGCGAGGTTGGTGTCGACCGTCTCGGTCTCGGCGGCTTCGGTCTTTTCTGGACGCATGGCGTTCATCGTTATTCCCCTGTTCGCGTTGAGCGCAGCGCGAGTGTCCCCCGCACGACGACGTCTGTGAGGCAGCCCGCATCAGGGCGCCGGAATTGGGCCGCAAATGGGCCGAGATGCGGCAAGGGCGGACCATTCGGGGGTTTTGCCGTGGCGTATGGTTAGGAGAGTGTGAACGTCGCTGCGGCGGCCACCGTTCCAGCTCCTCCTGGTGAGGAGCGCGAAGCGCGTCTCGAACCATGCAGGGCCTCGATCCTTCGAGACGCGCTCCTTCGGAGCGCCCTCAGGATGAGGAGAAAGAGTGGAGGCTCGGCCTACCAGCTCTTCTTGAAACCCGCCGTCAGGCTCTTGTTGATCGCGCCCTGCGAGGTCTCGCCGACCGAGCCGGAGACGGTGACATTGTCGAACAGTTTCTGCTCGGCGCCGACCTTGCGCAGCCATTTGTCGTCGGTGGTCGACAGCGACTGGCCGGCGGTGATGCTGGTGCCGGTGTCGGTGAGGGTGACCTTGGCCGACTGGTCGGTCTCGTAATTGCGAGTGATGTGGCCGCCGATGCCGGGGACCGCACTCGTGCCCTGCTGGTTGACGCTGTAGCCGTTCTGCAGCGTCAGCGAGGTATCGCTGGACAGCGGCACCGATTTGGTCAGCGAGGCCCCGAGCTTGCTCTGTTCCGAGCCGGGATCGACGCGGGCTTCCACCGCGGTCTTGTCCCAGATCACTCCAGCGCCGGGCGCGGTTGCCGTCGCCCAGGCGCTGCCGGAGGATTGCGGCAGGTTGCCGCCATTGGTGGCCTTTTGCGCCAGCAGCTCGGACATCGTCCGCGGCTCGCTGGTCACCGTCATGTCGGCGCCGATCCGGGTATCCCAGAACGAGAACACGGATTGCTTCACCGTCACCGCCGAGGAGCCGTTCGCATTGGCATTCGACGACCAGTCCAGGCCGTCCTTTGCGGCGGCCTTGGCGCGCTTCTTGGCGGCGATGGGGTCAATGCCAGTGCCGGCATCGACCGCGAGCTGGCTCCAGTCGAGCTTGTCGACGTCGATGCCTTTGAGCACGTCGGGGTCGTTGACGTCGGGGGTCTCTGCCGTCTCGGTCTCGGCCTCGTCTGGCGCGGCCGCGGGTGGGGAGAAGGGCGGAATGATCTGCGCCGAAACCGTCAGCACTGAGCCCAAGATGAACGCGGCCGCCAGCACCGGCAGCCTGGTCCAGCCGAAACCTGTCGAGAATTCCATCGTCCTGCCCGCAAACCCCAGCGCATGTTGTCCGCCAATATAAGGCGGTCCTTGGTGATGACCATGCGCCATTCGGTCTGCTTGCATCAATGCGGATTTATCGTTGCGAAATTGTGGCAACTCGCGTGGGGGACGCGAACCAACGGGCCGCGCGAAAGGCGCGCGCCCGACGACGAGCTCTCGATGCGACGGCATCCGGCGGGGCTGGCGGCCAGGACGTCGCGTCAGGCATTGTCATCGGTCCCGAACAGCGGGGCCCGTTGGCGTCCCCCTCAGCCGACGCTGGTCATCTTCGGCAGATGAATGGCGCGGCCGAGTGCCTGCTCGACCAGGTCGAAGGTGTCGATCAGGACCCGCATGCTGGTGAGCTTGCCCGCCCTGAACTGGGCAAACTGCGCGACCCGCAAGCTGATCGGCTTGTTGGAATCCAGTGCCGTCAGCGAATAGCGCATCATCAAGGCGGCGGAATCGACGCCCAGCATGATGCTCTCGCGGTCGAAGCGGCGGACCTGGAAATTGTCGGCGAGCTGGCGGATGACGTCGAGCACGGCGTCCTTGCCCTGGCGCGCGCCGAGGAACGGAAACATGTCGATCGGGCCGTAGAGCGCCCATTCGACCTCCTCGTCGATCAGGGCCTCGATGTCCTCGAAATGCCGGTCGTTGATCGCGCGGTGCAACGCGCGCGAGAAACGCCAGAGGCAGTGCTCTGTCATTTTGGGCAGTCCTGAAGCTGGCTTTGCGAAAGAAAAACGGAAAACGACCCCAGCGCAGTCAGGCGGTGGGGCTCAACTCATTTGTATACGAATAAAATACCCGATTTCGGCCAAAACGCAATTCACGTTTTCGCAATGCACAATTGATGGCGATATGTGAGATCTGCAATAAAACCCCGTAATCTTCCGGGTCCTGGCGGCTTGCGCACGGGTTCCAGGGGAGGGAGCAGGCTCAGTCCACCCGTGCACCCGTGATCAGCGGCCCGATCTCGCGCTCCAGCACCTGCTGCACCAGATCGTAGGAATCGATGATCTCGCGGATCTCGGCCACCAGCCCGCCGCGGAAGGTGTAGAACACGGCCATGTCGAACTGCACGATGCGGTCGTTGCTGCGCTTCCTGAAATAGGCCTGCATGTAGGTCGCGACCGCCTCGCCCTCGGCCAGGATGTGCGGTGCCTTGTAGCGGATCTCCGAATAGCGCGACCAGACCGTCTGCCACAGCTCGCGCAGCTCGGCCTTGCCGTGGCGCGGCACCATGTGCGGCAGCACGTCGATCGGCGCATGGGTGAGGAAGTCGACGTCATCGGTGCAGCACGCCAGCGCGGCCTCGATGTCGCCGCGCGCGAAGGCGTCGAGCAGATGCAGCACGCGCTGGCGATTGAGCTTCTCGACAGTCATTCCGCCCGTCCTCATTGGCCGTGTGGCGCCCTGCAACGCTAACGCGCGGTCTCCTGCACCGGCAATCCGCAAAATCACAGGGATGTTGCAGACGATATGACGCTCGAGCGCAATGCCAGGTTCATGGCGTGCAATGCGAGTTGAATTGCGGCGAGGCTGCGCGAGTTCGCGCGGCATCGAGCTGCATGACGCGCAACGTGCATGGCACAATGCGCAAGCGTCATCACGGCGCAGCCGTATGGAACCGCCGCGCGCCCGTGCCCGTTGGAGCGCCGACATACGCATTCGGAGCATCAATCATGAAATCGCTCCTCGCCGTCACCGCCGCACTGCTCATGCTTGGCGCGACCTCCACCGCCCACGCCAAGGGTTGCATCAAGGGCGCCGTCGTCGGCGGCGTTGCCGGCCACTATGCCGGTCATCACGGGGTCCTGGGTGCCGCCGCCGGCTGCCTCTACGGCAGGCACCACGCCAAGGAACAGGAGAAGCAGCGGCAGCAGCAGGGCCAGGTGAACGGGCAGGGGAAGCTTTAACCGTCCGACGGTTCGGCAAAGGGAAACCCGCTGCCGCGTCGGCGGTCCGCCCCCTCGCCCCGCTTGCGGGGAGAGTGTTGGGGTGAGGGGAGTCTCTCCGGGGACGCTAAGAGCGAGTTCGCGGAGACTCCCCCTCACCCGGAATCCAAGCTGAGCTTGGATTCCGGCCTCTCCCCGCAAGCGGGGAGAGGCGAAGCAACGCGTGATCCATCTCACATCACCCCGCTGCCGATGCGCCTAACGTCATCCCAAGTCATCAGGGAGACGTGCCATGGCTGCCATCGCCACCGTCAGAAAGTCCCGCCTGCACAACGCGCTCGAAGGCCTCGCGCTGACCACGGTCCTGCAGAGCTTTCCGACCTTCGCCGCCGCCGCCTTCCTGCTCAAGCTCGTTGGCAACCACGACCTCGTCGGCGACCCCGGCGTCGCGATCTTCGTCGCCATCGCTTCGCTCGCCCACGCCATGCTCGCCGTGACCCTCGGCCCGAGCTTCCCGCACATGTTCAAGACCGTCTACGAGCCAAAGTTCTTCGAGGCCCATCTGTCGCTGTCCGACAAGATCACGGCCTGGCGCACCCAGCCCGTCGCCTCGCTGCAATTGGTGACGATCGTGCTGCTGCTGTCGGTGATGGCGGTGGTGACGGCGAGTGTGGGGTGAGGGCGGAGAAATCTCTCCGGCGTCATTCAGGGCGCCGCAGAGCGGCGAGCTATGATGCGCAATTGCGCATTTGAGAATCCATAACCACGAACCGCAATGAGAAGTGAGAGCGTCCCTACCTCTTCTTCCACCCACCCCGTCTTCCCGGCTGTCCCCCCGTCGACTTCGGTGCCGGCCCGAACTCCGGACCGGATTGCCTTGAATCCGTCGGCTGGATGATCCGGCTCGTACTTCCGAACGGCTTTGACGGCAGGGTCTGGTTTTCGCGGTAGGGCAGCGATTCCGGGCCGTGCATCTCGTCGAGATGCGGCTTGTGGACCTTCGAGCCGCTACCGCCGCCGCTGGCTTTCAGCGCGGACCCAACGGTCTTCTTCTTCATGGCGCTGACAGGCAGGTTGGCGGCGTCGCCGTACTTCTTGCTGCCGGCATAGGCGCCCGCCTTGCCCTGCACGGTGCGCTGCTTGGCGGTGGGATCGTCGACCACGGCGAGCTCGGTGGCGCGCAGGCGCTTGACTTCGTCGCGCAGGCGCGCGGCTTCCTCGAAGTTTAGATCGGCTGCGGCCTCGCGCATCCGCGTTTCCAGATCGCCGAGCACGGCTTCGAAGTTGTGGCCGATCGAGATGACGTCGTCAGTCATGTCGTGGCCGCCGACCTCGATCAGTACGTGGTCGCGCTCGTAGACGGAGTTGAGGATGTCGCCGATCTGCTTCTTCACGCTCTCCGGCGTGATGCCGTTGGCGGTGTTGTACTCGACCTGCTTTTCGCGGCGGCGGTTGGTCTCGGCGATGGCGCGCTCCATCGATCCCGTCATCTGGTCGGCGTAGAGGATCACCTTGCCGTCGACGTTGCGCGCAGCGCGGCCGATGGTCTGGATCAGCGAGGTCTCGCTGCGCAAAAAGCCTTCCTTGTCGGCATCGAGGATCGCGACCAGCGCGCATTCGGGAATGTCGAGGCCTTCGCGCAAGAGGTTGATGCCGACCAGCGCGTCGAAGGCACCGAGGCGCAGATCGCGGATGATCTCGATGCGCTCGATGGTGTCGATATCCGAATGCATATAGCGGACGCGAATGCCCTGCTCGTGCAGATATTCGGTGAGATCCTCGGCCATGCGTTTGGTCAGCACCGTGATCAACGAGCGGTAGCCGGCCTGCGCGGTGGCGCGGACCTCGCCGACGAGATCGTCGACCTGGGTGCGGGCGGGGCGAATATCGACGGGAGGATCGATCAGGCCAGTGGGACGAATGACCTGCTCGACGAACACGCCGCCGCTCTCGTTCAGCTCCCAGCCGCTCGGCGTCGCCGACACCGCAACCGTCTGCGGCCGCATCATGTCCCATTCCTCGAAGCGCAAGGGTCGGTTGTCCATGCAGGAGGGCAGGCGGAAGCCGTATTCGGCCAGCGTCGCCTTGCGGCGGAAGTCGCCGCGGAACATGGCGCCGATTTGCGGGATGGTGACGTGGCTCTCGTCGGCGAAGATCAGCGCGTTGTCGGGCACGTATTCGAACAGCGTCGGCGGCGGCTCGCCGGGGCGGCGTCCCGTGAGATAGCGCGAGTAGTTCTCGATGCCGGCGCAGCTGCCCGTCGCCTCCATCATCTCGAGGTCGAAGGTGGTGCGCTGCTCCAGCCGCTGCGCTTCCAGCAGGCGCCCCTGGTCGTGCAACTGGTCGAGCCGTTGCTTCAACTCCGATTTGATCGACTTGATCGCCTGCACCAGCGTCGGGCGCGGCGTCACATAGTGCGAGTTGGCGTACATCTTGATGAATTCGAGCTCGTCCTGCTTGTGGCCGGTGAGCGGATCGAACTCCTCGATGTTCTCGATGGTGTCGCCGAACAAATTCACGCGCCAGGCGCGGTCCTCATAGTGCGCCGGGAAAATGTCGATGACGTCGCCGCGCACGCGAAACGTGCCGCGGGTGAAATCGGCCTGGGTGCGCTTGTACTGGAGCGCGACGAGGTCGGCGATGAGCTGGCGCTGGTCGATGCGCTCGCCCTTCTTCAGTGCGAAGGTCATCGCGGTGTAGGTCTCGACCGAGCCGATACCGTAAATGCACGACACCGAGGCGACGATGATGACGTCGTCCCGCTCGAGCAGCGCGCGCGTCGCCGAGTGGCGCATGCGGTCGATCTGCTCGTTGATCGAGGAGTCCTTCTCGATATAGGTGTCGGTACGCGGGACGTAGGCTTCCGGCTGGTAGTAGTCGTAATACGAGACGAAATACTCGACGGCGTTGTCGGGGAAGAAGTTCTTGAACTCGCCATAGAGCTGGGCGGCGAGCGTCTTGTTCGGCGCCAGGATCAGCGCGGGGCGCTGCGTCTTCTCGATCACCTGCGCCATCGTGTAGGTCTTGCCCGAGCCGGTGACGCCAAGCAGCACTTGAGTGCGGTCGTTGCGCTGGACGCCTTCGACCAGCTCGGCGATCGCGGTCGGCTGGTCGCCCTTGGGCTGGTATTCCGATTTGATCTCGAAGCGCACGCCGCCTTCGGACTTTTCCGGCCGCGGCGGCCGGTGCGGCGTCCACACCTTGGTTGAGCCGTCGTTCTTGCGGAACTCCGGCCGGCCCTCGCGGATCAGCGCCTCCAGCGCATCCGCGGTCGCCTTGACGCCGAGCGCCTCCATCTTGCTGCGCGGCGGACGCGCCAGCGCCTCGGCATCGTCCTCCTCGGTGGGCAGGCCGAGCTGCCGCGCCAGTTCCGGATCGAGCGTCGGGATCGTGGCCGCGGTTCCGTAATTGGCCTGCGGCGCTTCTTCCAGTCCGCCAATTTCGCTGGATTGCCGGGCGCCCGCCGGCTGCGGGTTGGGCCGCAGCGGCATCGGCCGCGCACTGTCCTGCGGAAACTCCTTCGGCGTCGAGGCCCGCGCGCGATGCGCCGCAGCCTCGCCGCCGGAGCGGCGGTCGCGCGAATTGTCCGGCGGCGGCTGCAGCCCGGTGCCCGAGCCAAGGCCGGCATCGCCACGATTGATCGCGGGATTGAGCAGCTCGGCCAGCGCCGGCCCGATCGGCTGCACATCAGGCCGATGTGCCTTCGAGTTCGGAGCCTTGGTCTTGGGGGATTTGCCGGATTTTTCGGAGGATGCAGGTTTCTTCGCCATGAGGCGAATATGGGATGAGTCCGCCTCCCGATAAAGGGCGAATGACCGTCCTCATGCAGCCTGCTGACAGCAGGTTGGCAGCAGGGGTCGGCCTCACGCCGCCGGCCCGTCGTCGTCACCCGCCTGATATGGCTTGAGAACGTCGAGATGGATGCCGCCGCAATCGGTGCAGCGCATGGTCCAGTACTCGCACCCCGCGCGGCCGCCGATCACGCGGAGCACCGAAAGATCGCCGTGGCATTCCGGGCAGTTGGACAGCACATTGCGGGCGTAGATTCTCGGCCGCGGCGTGTCTTCGATTTCGATGACTGACATGACCCGGTTCCCCCTTTGACGCTGCGCTGCCCCTGGTTCGCTTGCCGTCCGGATCGCTTATTCGTCGTCGCTGTCGGCCCGGCGGCGGAAGCGGTCGATGTGGTGCTTGGCGTCGGCGATCGCGGCGTTCTGATCGGGCCAGGCGAAGCCGACTTCCATCGCCGGAAACAGCACGCCGTCGATGGCGACGGGGCTGAGATCGGCGCGGCGGATGCGGGCGTGCCAGAGGCCTTTGCCAGCCTCGAAGGATTCAATGTCAAAGCCGTCGTAAAGGGTCGTCATTCTTGTCGGTCCCACGTTTCTTTTCGGAGGGTCAGGGGACCACGTTTGCGGATTCCGGAATGTGAAGTCGTTCACAAGCGGCAGGCTTTTTTGCCTCCGGCGTCAGTTCCGCGCGGCGACACGGCCCGTCCGCTTGACGGGGCGGGCGGCGGGTTCCGAGGCCGCGCGCATGATCCAGCGGCGGAACGCGGCAAAGTCGCGATGCTCGGTTTGAAAGCTGCGATAGAGCAGGTACCAGCGCATGCCCTTGGGCACCGAGAGGTCGAACGGGGCGACCAGCCGGCCGGCGGCAAGGTCGTCGTCGATATAGGGGCGGATACCCATGGCGATGCCGAGCCCGTCGGCGGCGGCCTGCAGTGCCTGGCCGTAAAATTGGAACTCCGGCCCGCGCGGATTGATGCGGGTGAGGTTCGCGGCTTTCAGCCAGATCGGCCAGTCCTCCGGCGAATGTTCGACGCGGATCAGGCTCGGTCCCTTCAGGTCGGCCGGCCGCTTCAGGCCGCTCGCAAGACGGGGCACGCAGACGGGCGTGAGATCGCCGGCGAACAGGGGCTCGGCGACCAGGCCAGGCCAGTCGCCGGTGCCGAGCTTGATGCCGCAGCTCCAATCCTCGCCGAACGGGACCGACGCGCCGCCGGTGGTAAAGCGCACCTCGATGTCGGGCTCTTCGCTGCGAAACTCCGACAGGCGCGGGATCAGCCAGCGCATCGCAAAGGTGTGGCCGACGCCGATCGTGAGCACGCGGACGCTTGCCGGCGCCGTCACCTGCGCGGTGAGGCTAGCCAGCGCATCGAAGATCGGCGTCAGGCCGCCTTGATAGGCGCGGCCGGGCTGCGTCAGCACCAGGCGATTGGCCTTGCGCTCGAACAGCGCGACGCCGAGCCGCTCTTCCAGGAGATGCACCATGCGGCTGACGGCGGCCGCCGACACGCTCAGCTCGAGCCCGGCCGCAGCAAAGCTGCCGGTCCGCGCCGCCGCCTCGAATGCCTTGATGCCGTTGAGAAACAGCAGACGCCGCAAAGGCCCAACCCTCAGGAAAGCTGATGCCAGGCCAAGATAACTCAGTTTGCGCGGAAGGAGCAAGCGAGGCACGTTCTCCTCGCCTCTCCCCGCGCGCGGGGAGAGGCCGACGCGCAAAGCGCGGCGGGTGAGGGGGAGTCTCCGCGAGTCCATCTACCACCGTGATTGCGGAAGCGGCCCCTCACCCCACCCTCTCCCCGTAAGAACGGGGCGAGGGAGTGAAGCAGTCTGCGTCCCTTACGATGAGCCACCACCGGAGATTCCCCACGTGACGCCCATCATGATCGCTGCCCTCGGATTGCTGATGGTCGCCACCGCGTTCCTGTCGGGGCTGTTCGGCATGGCGGGCGGGCTGATCCTGATCGGCGTGCTGCTGGCGCTGATGCCGCTGCCGACCGCGATGGTGCTGCATGCGATCACGCAGATGGCCTCGAACGGCTGGCGCGCATTTCTGTGGCGCGCGCATATCCGCTGGCGGCCGGTCGCGAACTATATGGTCGGCGCTGCTGTCGCGCTGGCGGCCTGGTCGCTCACCCGCTACGTGCCTGATAAGCCGATGGCGCTGCTGCTGCTCGGCGTTACACCGTTCATGGCACGGCTGTTGCCCGCCAACATCAAGCCGGATCCGGACCGCCTCTGGCAGGGCACCGTTTATGGCACGATCTGCATGGGCTTGATGCTGATGACCGGCGTGTCGGGGCCACTGCTCGACACCTTCTTCCTCGGCGGCGATTTCGGCCGGCGCGAGAAGGTCGCGACCAAGGCGATGTGCCAGCTCGTCAGCCATTTCACCAAGCTGATCTATTTCGGCGGCATCATCGACCAGGCGGCGAGCCTCGATCCCGTGCTCGCCGGCGTCGCCATCCTTGCCTCGATGCTCGGCACCACGCTGGCGCGGCGCATCCTCGAAGCCATGACCGACCAGCAATTCTTGGCCTGGTCGAACAAGCTGATCACCACGATTGCCTGCTACTACATCGCCTATGGCGGCTGGCTCATGGTTCGCACGCCAGTGCTGGCCGCCTTCGACAAGGGAGGTTTGCAATGAACGAGACTGCCGATCCCCTGGTGCTGGACTTCGTCGAATGGGTCGCGCGCGAGCCGCGCGCCTATGCCGAAGTGATCGCGACCTGGAAGACCTCGTGCCCGCGCCTCACCATCTGGGAAGATGCCACTGAGCGCGGCTACGTCGCGCGCGAGACGCTGCCCGGTCTCGGGCTGGTGATCGCGGTCACCGAGGGCGGCGAGAAATTGCTGCGAAACAACGGGCGCTAACTCTCGCCACATCGTCATTGCGAGCGTCAGCGAAGCAATCCAGAATGTCGCCGCGCGGCAGGCTGGATTGCTTCGTCGCAAAGGGCTCCTCGCAATGACGGAGCCAGTGGAGGCGCCTTTGTCACTCAAACTCTACGAACTCGTCGGCACCGACGCCTCGCGTCCCTTCAGCCCGTATTGCTGGCGCACGCGGATGGCGCTGGCGCACAAGGGCCTCGCGGCGGAATCGCTGCCCTGGCGCTTCACCGAGAAGGGCGCGCTTTCGCCGCACGGGTCGGAGAAGGTTCCGGTGCTGCTGCACGATGACAGACCGGTCGTCGACTCCTGGACGATCGCGACCTATCTCGAGGACAATTTCCCGGACCGTCCGTCGCTGTTCGGCGGCGAGGGCGGCTGCGCCATGGCGCGCATGATCAACGCCTTCGGCGACATCGCCGTGGTCGGCGGCATCTTTCCGCTGATCGTTGCCGACATCCCGAAAAATCTCGCCGAGATCGATGCCGCCTATTTCCGCAAGTCGCGCGAGGCGCGCTTCGGCGGCAAGAGCCTGGAAGCGGTCATGGCAAGTCGCGACACCGGCGTGGTCGCCTTCCGCAAGTCGCTCGAGGTGATGCGCCAGACGTTGAAGAAGCAGCCCTTCATCGGCGGCGCCGCGCCGAACTACGCCGACTACGTGGTGTTCGGCGGCTTCCAGTGGGCGCGCGTGGTGAGCCCGTTCAAGCTGCTCGAGACGGACGATCCGGTATATGCTTGGCGCGAAAAGCTGCTCGATGCATTCGACGGCATGGCGCGGAAATCGCCGGGGCATGAGGTGTAAGTTTCGCCGGGCGGATCTTGTAGGGCAGGCAAAGGCGCATAGCGCCGCAAATGAAAATGGTGGGCACGCTGCGCTTTGCCCACCCTACGATACTGCCGCCTCCGCCGCCTTGCGCAAGCACTCCCGGCACAGGCAGTCTTCGCCCTCGACCGGCATCGGCAGCTTCGCGGTTTCCTCCGCGCACCAGCAGGTGCCCGAGAGGTCGCAGCCGAACTCAGTACCGCAGCGCGCGCAGGCGAGGCGGCGCGGTTCCGGTGATGCGGATTCTTTCGGATTTGTCATGATTTACGTCGAAGCTTCGCCGTGATTTTCATGTCGGGTTCATCGGTCGCTGCGGTATATTAGGCGTCGCGCGCGGACTCCGAAAGCGGCTCCCGACACGCGAAGGACAAATCGATGGCCCGCGATTCGCAAGCCGCGCTCGTCGCGCTCAACCGTTTTGGCTTCGGCGCCCGCGGCGGCGCCTCGGGCGATCTCATCAACGCAGCCTCCGATCCTCGCGGTTTCGTGAAGGCAGAGCTGGTCCGTGCGAGTGGGGTGTTGCTGGAGGCGCCCGGTCTGCAATCGACCCAGCAACTCGGGCAGGCCGTCTTCGCCTATCAGGATCAGGTCAGGCAGGCGCGCGAAGCGGCGAAGGCCGCCGCGCCCGCCGAGACGCAGCCGCCTGCGCCGAGTGAACCGAAGCCCGGGCTCCGCCGCAATCTCTCGCTGAATGCGGCAGCAACGGAAGTCGCCGGCCAGATGACGGAAGCCAAGCCGGCGGACAATGCGGCAAAGCCGGACGCGATGCAGCCCAATGCGGCTGCACCGCCGGCGGCCAAGCCGGCCCCGCAGCCGCTCAACGTCATCCAGAAGACCTTCCGCAGCGAAGCGCTGGCGCGCCTGCAGCGCGCGACGCTGGCCACCTGCGGCTTCACCGAGCGTCTCGTCGCGTTCTGGTCCAACCATTTCTGCATTTCCGCGACCAAGGGTGAGCTGGCGCGGATCTGGGCCGGCGCGTTCGAGCGCGAGGCGATCAGGCCGCATGTGCTCGGGCGCTTCGCCGACATGCTGAAAGCGGTCGAGCAGCATCCGGCGATGCTGTTCTTCCTCGACAACCAGCAATCGCTCGGCCCGGATTCGCGCGCAGGCCAGAACCGCAAGCGCGGCCTGAACGAAAATCTCGCGCGCGAGATCATGGAGCTGCACACGCTCGGCGTCGGTGGCGGCTACACGCAGGAGGACGTCACCTCGCTCGCGCGGATCATCACCGGCTGGACCTTTGCCGGAAGGCAGGGGCAGCTCGGCACACCCGGCTCCTTCGTGTTCAACACCAATGCGCACCAGCCCGGCGCGCAGATGTTGCTCGGCAAGAGCTACGAGGCGACGGGCCTTGCGCAAGGCGAAGCCGCGCTCGCTGACATCGCGAGCCATCCGTCGACCGCGAATTTCATCGCCACCAAGTTCGTCCGCCATTTCGTCGCCGACGATCCGCCGCCGGGATTGGTGGCGCGGTTGCGCGAAATCTTCGTCAAGACCGACGGCGACCTCAAGGCGCTTGCCACGGCGCTGGTTGATTCCGACGAGGCGTGGAAGGCGCCGCTGACCAAGATGCGCTCGCCCTATGATTTCCTGGTCGCGAGCGGCCGGCTGCTCGCGCGCGTGCCGGAGGATCCAGGCGCCTATCTGAACAATCTCAACCTGCTGGGACAGCCGCTGTGGTCGCCGGCCGGCCCCAATGGTTTCCCCGATACCAGCGCCGCATGGGCCGCGCCTGAGGGCATGAAGCTCAGGCTCGATATCGCCGCGCAGATGGGCGCACGGCTCGGGCCCAACATCGATCCGCTGGATCTGCTGGAATTCGCAGCGGCGGATGCGGCCTCCATCGAGACGCGCCGGACCATCGAGCGCGCGGAGTCGCGCCAGCAGGCGCTGGCGCTGCTCTTGATGTCGCCGGAAATGCAGAGGAGGTGACGATGGACTGCACCGAGAACCGGCTCCTCACCTCGCGCCGCAGTCTCCTGCTCGGCGGCGCCTCGTTCGCGGCCTGGGCTTATTTGCCGAAATTCGCGCGCGCGGCCGATGGGCACGATCCCCGGCTGATCGTGGTGATCCTGCGCGGCGCGCTCGACGGTCTTGCGACCGTCGCGCCGATCGGCGACCCCGATTATGCCGGCCTGCACGGCTCGATCGCGCTCACTTCTGACGGCGCGCATCCCGCGATCATGCTGGATTCCTTCTTCGCGCTGCATCCGGCGATGCCGGAATTTGCGCGCATGTATCGCGACCAGCATGCCGCGGTGATCCATGCCGTGGCGACGCCTTATCGCGACCGCTCGCATTTCGACGGCCAGGACGTGCTCGAAAGCGGCTATGCCGGTCCCGGCCGCGTGCAGTCCGGCTGGCTCAACCGCGCGCTGGAAGCGCTGCCGCGCGGCGAGCGCGTATCGAGCGCTCTTGCGGTCGGGCCCACCACGCCGTTGGTGCTGCGCGGCAACGCGCCGACCGTCGGCTGGGCCCCGGTGGCGCTGCCGCAGGCGGATGACGACACCGCGATGCGCCTCGTCGATCTCTACCGTCATCGCGATCCCGCGCTGGCGATGGCCTTGTCGCAAGGCCTTCAGCTCGACAAGGCCGCGAGCGGAGACGACATGAAACCGAAACCCGGCAATGCGGTGGCGCAGATGCGCCAGGTCGCGCGCGGCGCGGCCAAGCTGATGGCGGCGGACGATGGCCCGCGCATCGCCGCGCTCGCCTTCGATGGCTGGGACACCCATGCCAATGAAGGCGGCCCCGTGGGGCGTCTCGCCTTCCTGCTCGGCGGGCTCGATGGCGCGCTCGCCGAATTCCAAAGCGGTTTGGGGGAGCGCTGGCGCGACACCGTCGTCGTCGTCGCCACGGAGTTCGGCCGCACCGCGCGCATCAATGGCACCGATGGCACCGATCACGGCACCGGCACGATCGCGCTGCTCGCCGGCGGCGCCGTGAAAGGCGGACGCGTGATCTCCGAATGGCCGGGCCTCAAGCTCGCGAACTTGTATGAAGCTCGCGATCTCAAGCCGACCACCGATCTGCGCTCCGTGATCAAGGGCGTGCTGCAGGGCCAGTTCGGTCTATCCGATCGCGTGCTGGCCGAGACGGTGTTCCCGGATAGTGCGGGAGTACGGCCGATGAAGGGATTGGTCGCCTAACCCCACGCGCCGTCATTCCGGGCCTGCGCCTTGCGGCGCATCCCGGAATGACGAGATAATGGTGCAGCATCAGGAGAACCATCCCCATGTACATCGCCATGAACCGCTTCCGTGTCGCCAAGGGCTCCGAGGCCGCTTTCGAGCAGGTCTGGCTCGGCCGCGATACGCATCTGGACAAGGTGCCGGGCTTCGTCGAATTCCATCTGCTGCGCGGACCCGAGCTCGAGGACCACACGCTCTATGCCTCGCACACCGTGTGGGCGAACCATGCCGCGTTCGAGGCCTGGACCAAGTCCGAAGCGTTTCGCGCTGCGCACCACAAGGCAGGCGACAACAAGCCGCTCTATCTCGGCCATCCCCAGTTCGAGGGCTTCGAGGTGATGCAGACCGTGGGACGCGGCGCGAAGTAGCGCGCCGCGCCGGCCTTTGTTTGTCTGAGCATGATCTTTCCGGAAAACCGCTGCACACTTTTCCGGATCATGCTCTAGCCCAGCGTGATCCTGTCGATCTCCGCCATCTCCTCCGCGCTGAGCTGCCAGGCGATCGCCTTGACGTTCTGCTCGATCTGCTCGACGCGGGTGGCGCCGGCAATCACGCTTGATACTTGCGGGCGGGCGGCGAGCCAGGAGAAGGCGAGCTCGAGCATGCTGTGGCCGCGGGCCTTGGCGAAGGCCTGGAGCTTCTCGACGATATCCTCGTTGCGCGGCGTGACGTAGCGGTCGCGCAGCCGCTCCACCTTGCCGAAGCGGGTATCATCGGGCGCGGCCTCGCCCTTCCGGTATTTGCCGGTCAGGAGGCCGCTTGCGAGCGGGAAAAACGGCAACAGGCCGAGCTTGTATTCCGTTGCTGCCGGCAGCAGGTCCTTTTCGATGTCGCGCACGACGAGCGAATATTCGTCCTGGCACGACACGAAGCGGCTGACATTCATCGCGCGCGCGACGTACTCGGCTTCGGCGACGCGCCAGGCCGGAAAGTTGGAATTGCCGATGTAGCGGACCTTGCCCTGGCGGACGAGATCGTCGAGCGCGCGCAGGCTCTCCTCGATCGGCGTCAGCGGGTCATAGTCGTGCTGCTGGTAGAGATCGATGTAATCGGTCTTCAGCCGCTTCAGGCTCGCCTCTACCGCCTCCATGATGTAGCGGCGCGAGGCGCCCTGCTTGGTTCCGTCCTCCGCCATCGGCTTGGAATATTTCGTCGCCAGCACGATGTCCTTGCGGCGGTCGCCCAGCACAGCACCGAGCACGGTCTCCGAGCCGCCCATGTTCGAATAGATGTCGGCGGTGTCGAACAGCGTGATGCCGAGATCGAGCGCGCGATGGATCACCTTGCGCGAGGTCTCCAGATCCGTGCGCTGGCCGAAATTGTTGCAGCCGAGCCCGACCGCGGACACGCGAAGGCCGGAGGCGCCGAGATTGCGAATTTCCATGGGAGATCCTGTCAGAGAGAGCAGCCACGCATTGTGACCATCGTGCGCCGCAGCAGCAAGGCGCGCGCCGCGCTGCTGCCATGCTGACAAGGCGGACAAAAAAATGCGGCCCCTGTCAGACGCGGCGACTGACGGGGACCGCTTGGGGCGCTTGATCGGTGACGGGGGGCCAGATCAGACGCAGGCACAGCGTAGTCCCGCTATGTTACGCGGGGGTGACAGCGGGAGTTATCCACAGGGTGCGGATGGGGATCAGAACAGCTTGCGATAGACGATGAAACCGGAACGCTCCGCGACCTTGTCATACAAGCGCTGTGCCGTGAGATTGGTCTCGTGCGTCTGCCAATAGACGCGCGGCGATCCCGCCAATTTCGCCCGCTCATACACGCCGTGGATCAGCGCCGAGGCGACGCCCTTGCCGCGCGCGGCTTCCAGCGTGAACAGGTCCTGCAGATAGCAGGACGGCTCGATCGCGGTGGTGCTGCGATGAAACAGGTAGTTCGTCATGCCGAGCAGCCTGCCGTCGCTCTCGGCGACCAATCCATGCACCGGCTCATAGGCATCGAAGAAACGCTGCCACGTCATCGCAGTGATCTCGCCCGCCAGCGCGGTCGGGCCAGAGCGGCCGTAGAAGGCGTTATAGCCGTCCCACAGCGGCAGCCATTGATCGTAGTCCTGCCTGGTGACGGCGCGAATGGTGAGCGACATGTGGATTTCCTGCGATCGATGGGACGTCCTTCATACGTGATGACGGGCGTGCCGATCAATCGCCAGTCGCATCACTCCGCGGCGCGCAGATGCCGGATCAGCCTGCGGCCCGTGGGATCGCGCAGCGAGCGGTAGTAGTCGGCGCGCGAGGGCGCATCGGTGTGGCGCACGAGATCGGTCACCGGCGTGTAGCTCAGCATACGTCCGCCATCGGGCAGGGCGTTGCAGACGAAGCGCAGCACCTCGCCGTTGCGCAAGGCGATGTTGATCGGCGTGGCATCGCCGATCCGCACCATCTCCATGCGCTGGGCGATGAAGGTGCCGAGCTCGTCTTCGGGCAGCTCGAACGCGCCGGTGTCGCGGCTGTGATACATCAGCGCGATGAAGGGCGGCTTGCCGTCGGCGATCTCGTCCGGCACCGCAAAATAGTCGCGGAAGGCGCGGTTGATGAATTCGGCCCGCGTCTCGGCATCGAGCAGCACGATGCCGATATCGACCTGATCGAGCGCGGCCGACAGCCGCGCGGCCGTGGCGTGGCTCTGCCGTTCGGCCGCGACCGTACCGAGCAGCCGCTCGCGCATCAGGCCGGTGATGCCGGCGGTGGCGGCAGCCGTGATCGCCATGAGGCCGAGCGGGATCAGATCGGCACTGGTGGCGCCGGAAACGCCGTGGCGGCCGAGGAGGAGCAGCGTCGCACCGATCACCGCGACGGCCGCGCTGGCGATGGCGGAGGCGAGACCCGACAATGCGCCGGCGAGCGCCACGATGCCCACGAGCAGCGGCGCGGGCGAGGGGATGAAGCGATCGAAGTGCATCGTCAGCAGCAGGGCTGCTGCCGTCAGCGCCGGACCGGAGATCGCACGCCATCCGAACCGCATGGACCCGTCTCGCTCCTCCCGAACCGAGGTAACGTCGCAACACTGGCTGATCGTTGCGCCACCGCGATACGTTTTCCTGCGGTGTGTTTAAGGTCCGCTTGCGTGCAAGCTTCAGGTTTTCGGATGATTTTAGACCAAGTGGGCGTGCTTGAGGGGCTGTTGCAGCGCCGGCGCATTCAGCGTCGAAATCCCCGGGCCCTTGCGCGTGACGACAATCAACAGCGACGCCGCGACCAAAATGGCCGCAGTCAGTGTGATTGCAACGACTACCACAGGTGATTTCATCGACGTCCCGCGCGATGCCTGAAGGCGCGAGGCACACGGCGCCTTGAAGGCTGGACCAGGATGAAACGGGAATCAGACCGGCAGGCCCATCGCCATGGTCGCCTTGGTCGACAGCACCGTCAGGGTGACGATCAGGCACAGCGATAGCGCGGCGACGGCGAGCGAGGCCGCGACCGCGTTGGTCAGCCGGGAAGACGCTACGGTAGCGGGATGGCCCTGAAAGCCTGCCGTGCCGGACGCCCGTATCATGGTCTAAATCCTTCAACGCGCGAGCGAATCACCCGCGACTTTCCACAATTTCCCAGTTTCAACCGGCAATATTGCGGCGGCTATCGCGCGGAAAATGGCGGGATTGCGGCGAACGTCACCTTTGTACCCGCTATTCGCCGGAGGGCAGGGGCGCGCTCAGGCACCGGCTGCAATGCTGGCGGGGTCGTCGACGTCGGCCGGCCGCCAGTCCATCGACACGAAGCCCGGCGCAGCTTCCACCCGCTTCAGCCAGTCGCGGATCGCCGGGAAGGCCTGGAGGTCGAAGTCGCAGCGGTCGGCGAGGTGGGTGTAGCCGTACAACGCGATGTCGGCGACCGTGAGCTGGCGCGCGGCGAAATAGGCGTTGGTCTTGAGGTGGTTCTCCATCACCTGGAGCGCGCCATAGCCGCGCTCCATCCAGTCCTCCAGCGAATGGGTCTGGAGGTCGCGCCCGCCCTTGACCAGCGACAGCCAGAAATAGGCGGCGCCGATGTTCGGCTCCAGCGCGTGCTGCTCGAAGAACATCCATTGCAGCGCCTCGGCGCGGTCGATGCGGTTCTCGGGCGCGAGCGGGGTGCCGACGGCGACGTACCAGAGGATGGCGTTGGACTCGGCGAGAAAGCGGTCGTCGCCGACCTCGAGCAGCGGCACCTGTCCCGACGGGTTCTTGGTCAGAAAGTCCGGCGTGCGGCTCTCGCCGCGCAGAATGTCCACCTCGATCGCTTCGTAGGGCACGTTGAGCAGCGCCAGCGCAAGGCGGACCTTGTAGCTGTTGCCCGAGCGTTGCATCGAATAGAGCTTGTACATTCTGAGAATGATTCCGGAAGACGGGGAGGCACTGCGCTCGTCGCCACGCGAGGCGGCTAAACAATGATGCCGATGCGAATCCGCCGCAAGGGCCGGCCAATAGAAAAACTCGAAATCCCTACCGCACTGCAGCGCTGCGGAAGATCATTTCCGCGCGACGATGCAAATCAGATCACGCTTGCGTCAGCATGCGCGCGCTTGGCTCGCGCGATTGTGCGCAGGGCGAGCGATTGGGGGAGAGCGCCGTCATCAATCCAGTGCGCCGGGCATCGACGTTCTTCGTGCCGGGGCGAGGCGTGGATGGCCGGGAAACAGGCGAGCAGAAGCGACGCCGTCGTTCGGACGGCTATGCCCGGCCATGACGGCGCTTCAGCACGCAACACGCAAAATTGCTCCGAGGACAAGCCTTCCGGGATATGAGCGATTCGCGCGGTAAAGTTGCGGAAAATTGCTGGAAATCGCGGCTTGAACCGCTCCAAATCCGTAAGTTTTTCCGAGATCGGGCCGAAGTTTCTTGCGGCGCAGCGGCACACGTTTTAGGGTATCTCATTCCCACAATCAGAGTCGTGAGGCCTAGGGCTTTTCGACGCTTGTCAGGAGATGACGATGTCCTTCCTTGCCGCTGCGCTCGACCGTGTGAAGCCGTCCGCGACCATCGCGGTCACGGATAAAGCACGCGCGCTGAAAGCGGCGGGCCGCAACGTCATCGGTCTCGGTGCCGGCGAGCCCGACTTCGACACGCCCGCCAACATCAAGCTGGCTGCGATCCGCGCCATCGAGGCCGGCAAGACCAAGTACACCGCGGTCGACGGCATTCCCGAGCTGAAGGAAGCCATCATCGCCAAGTTTCAGCGCGAGAACGGCGTTGCCTACAAGCCGAACCAGATCATCGTCGGCACCGGCGGCAAGCAGGTGCTGTACAACGCGCTGATGGCGACCATCAATCCGGGCGACGAGGTGATCATTCCCGCGCCGTACTGGGTCAGCTACCCCGAGATGGTGGCGCTCGCCGGCGGCGAGCCGGTGCCGGTGGTCTGCACCGCCGCGACCGGCTTCAAGCTCCAGGCCGAGGCGCTCGAGCGCGCGATCACGCCGAAGACCAAATGGGTGATCCTGTGCTCGCCGTCGAACCCGACGGGAGCCGCCTACACGCGTTCGGAACTGAAGGCCCTCACGGACGTGCTGGTGAAGCATCCCCATGTGTGGGTGATGACCGACGATATGTACGAGCATCTCGTCTATGACGACTTCCAGTTCACCACGGTCGCGCAGGTCGAGCCGAAACTTTACGATCGCACGCTCACCGTGAACGGCGTGTCGAAGGCCTATTGCATGACCGGCTGGCGCATCGGCTATGCCGGTGGCCCCGCGCAGCTGATCAAGGCGATGTCGACGATCCAGTCGCAGTCGACCTCGAACCCGTCCTCGATTGCGCAATGGGCCGCGGTGGAAGCTCTGAACGGTCCGCAGGACTTCATCCCCGCCAACAATAAGGTGTTCAAGGAGCGGCGCGACCTCGTCGTCTCCATGCTCAACCAGGCCAAGGGCATCGAATGCCCGCGTCCCGAAGGCGCCTTCTACGTCTATCCGTCCTGCGCCGGCACGATCGGCAAGACCGCGCCGTCCGGCAAGGTGATCGACAATGACGAGACCTTCGTCACCGAGCTCCTTGAGACCGAAGGCGTCGCGGTGGTGCAGGGTTCGGCCTTCGGCCTTGGCCCGGCCTTCCGCATCTCCTACGCGACCAAGACCTCGGATCTCGAAGACGCCTGCAAGCGCATCCAGCGCTTCTGCGGTAATTTGCGCTGATCGCGTCGCGATGAACGATCGGAAAGGCCCGCCTCGGCGGGCCTTTTTGTTGTTTGCACGCCAATCCCTCTGCACGATCTGGCCCGGCCACGCCTGTTGTGGCATAGACGCGCAAAGCGAGTGGGGCGCTCTCTGCTCGCATCCCTTCATCGCCGGAGATATTTTTATGCGCCGTTCGTTCATCTTCGCCGGGCTCGCCGCCGCCAGCCTCGTTGCCTCTAGCGTGGGCGGCAGTGCACAGCAGCGGATGGCGCGGGTGGGCGTGCTCGAATGCCGCGGCGGCGCCAGCGTCGGCTTCATCGTGGGATCGGTGACCCATCTCGGCTGCGTGCTGCGCGCCGACGGTCTGCCCGACGATCGTTACGTCGCGACCATCCGCAAAGTCGGTCTCGACATCGGCATCACCCAGGAGACGGCTTTGGCGTGGGGCGTGTTCGCGCCCGTCGACCGGCTCGGCCCCGGCGACCTCTCGGGCAATTATGCCGGCGCGCAGGGCAGCGCCTCGGTCGGTGTCGGCTTGGGCGGTAACGTGCTGGTCGGCGGCTCCAACAATTCGATCGCGCTCCAACCGCTCAGCGTGCAGGGACAGGTCGGCCTCAACATTGCCGCCGGCCTCGAGAGCCTGGAACTTCGTCCGGGCCGTTGACGCCCGACGACGGTGTTTGCTGCTTTCATCTCTCCTCGCCGGGGAGAGGTGGAACACGCGGCCGACAGCCGTACTCGCCGCGTTAAGACCTAATCCAGCCGACGACGCACCGCAGCGACGTTTGATGCTTGCCAAATCTCGGGGACGGGCAGAGCATCTGCGGTTGCCGACCCAATCATGGGCCGAGCTCCACACCAAGGAGGCGGCGAATGGGACAAGACGTCAGAAGTCCCCGAGGTCCACGGTGCATCGCGCTGGTGGGCCCTTTCCAAAGCGGTAAAACCACACTTCTCGAAGCAATACTGGCGCGAACGGGCGCAATCCCGCGTGCCGGCAGTGTCGACGCCGGAACTTCCGTCGGCGACGCTGCGCCCGAGGCCCGTCATCACAAGATGACCGTCGGGCTCACTGCCGCCACCACGAGTTTCATGGGCGACAGCTACATCTTCCTGGATTGTCCCGGTTCCGTCGAGTTTGCCCACGACATGCGCGCCGCGCTGCCTGCGGTCGATGCCGCGATCGTGGTCTGCGAGGCCGACGAGAAGAAGCTGCCGCAGCTTCAGATCATCCTGCGCGAGCTGGAGGAGCTGAAGATCCCGCGTTTCCTGTTCCTCAACAAGATCGACCGCGCGAGCCAGCGCATCCGCGAGTCGCTCGCAATGCTGCAGCCCGCCTCCCGCGTGCCGCTGGTGCTGCGCCAGATCCCGATCTGGAAGGACGAGCTGATCGAGGGCTTCGTCGATCTCGCGCTGGAACGCGCCTTCATCTATCGCGAGCACAAGGCCTCCGAGGTGGTCGCGCTAGAAGGCGGCAATCTCGACCGCGAGAAGGAAGCCCGCTTCTCGATGCTGGAGAAGCTCGCCGATCACGACGATGCGCTGATGGAGCAACTGCTCGAGGACATCCAGCCGCCGCGCGATGCCGTGTTCGACGATCTCGCCCGCGAATTGCGCGAGGGACTGATCTGCCCGGTGCTGCTGGGCGCTGCCGCGCGCGAGAACGGCGTGCTGCGTTTGATGAAGGCGCTGCGTCACGAGGCACCGGGCATTGCGGAGACCGCAAAACGTCTCGGTGTGCCCGAGACCAGGGACGCGCTCGGCTTCGTGTTCAAGACACTGCATTCGCAGCATGGCGGCAAACTGTCATTGACGCGGCTGCTCGCCGGCCATCTCGACGACGGCGCCACGCTGCAATCCGCTTCCGGAGGCGCGGGCCGCATCTCCGGCATCCTCGCCGTCAACGGCGCCTACGACACCAAGCGTGCCGCGGCCGAAGCCGGCGACACGGTGGCGCTCGCCAAGGTTGATCCGATCAAGACCGGCGACACGGTCTCGAGCGGCAAGACCCCGCCAGCGGCGCTCGCGGTCTCGGAGCCGACGCCGCCGGTGCTCGCGATCTCGGTTGCGGCCACCGACCGCAAGGACGACGTCAAGCTCGGCCAGGCGCTGACGCGGCTGCACGAGGAGGATCCCTCGCTCGTCATTGTGATGAACGCCCAGACCCACGACACCGTGCTGTGGGGACAGGGCGAGATGCACTTGCGCGTTGCCAGCGAGCGGCTGCGCGACCGCTTCGGCGTCAAGATCACCTCGCATCCACCCGCCATCGGTTATCAGGAGACCATCCGCAAGCCGATCGTCCAGCGCGGTCGCCACAAGAAGCAGTCCGGCGGCCACGGCCAGTTCGGCGACGTCGTGCTCGACATCAGGCCTTTGCCGCGCGGCGAGGGCTTCAAGTTCGCCGAGAAGGTTGTTGGGGGCGCGGTTCCGCGCAACTACATCGGCGCGGTGGAAGAAGGCGTCGTCGACGGATTGACGCGCGGTCCGCTCGGTTTCCCCGTCACCGATGTGCAGGTGACGCTGACCGACGGCTCCTATCACAGCGTCGACTCTTCAGATCTCGCCTTCCGCACGGCGGCGCGGATCGGACTCAACGAGGGCCTGCCGCATTGTCAGTCGGTGCTGCTGGAGCCGATCCACGTGGTCGAGATCGTCTGTCCGACCGACGCCACCGCCAAGATCAACGCGATCCTGTCGGCGCGGCGCGGCCAGATCCTCGGCTTCGACACGCGTGACGGTTGGAGCGGCTGGGACAGCGTCCGTGCCATGATGCCGGAAGCCGAGATCGGCGAACTGATCGTGGAGCTGCGCTCCGCCACCGCCGGCGCCGGCAGCTTCACCCGCACGTTCGACCACATGGCCGAAGTCACCGGCCGTGCCGCCGACCAGATCATCGCCGCGCATCAACACGCGGCGTGATCAAGCTGGCTTAGTCAGAGGCGCACGCTCTCGCACCCTCTCCCCGCTCTTCGCGGGGAGAGGGTGGGTGAGGGGCCGTCTCTACGCGTGCGGCGTTTCAAGTGATCGCGCCCCAACCGCAAAAGCGAAGCAATCCAGAGAGTCGTGCCGCGGCAGGATTCTGGATTGCTTCGTCGCAAGGGTCCTCGCAATTACGGCGGCGTAGCTGGGCAAGGGCAACCTCTTGCCTTCAGCCCGATATGATGTATTTTACATCATTGTACACGTCTCAGATATCATTTATAAGTGCTGGTAAGTGAGGCCAAGGTGATCACGTCGTTCCAGATGCGGGCAGCCCGCGCGCTGCTCGGCATTGACCAGAAAACCCTGGCCGAGCTCGCCGGCGTTTCGCTGCCGACCATCCAGCGGATGGAGGCCAGCACCGGTAATGTGCGTGGCGTGGTCGAGACCCTGATCAAGGTGGTCGAGGCGTTCGACCGGGCCGGCGTCGAGCTGATCGGCGAGCAGGTCCGCAGCGACAGCGGCGGGCGTGGCGTCCGCCTGAAGGAGCCCGGGCCGCCGCGCCGGGTGGGGGCTTGATCTTGCGGGTCTTGCCCGGAGCAGACTGAACCAACGCACCGTCGCGTCCGGATCGCGGCCGCACGATGCGGTGGAGCATTGTGGGGCAGCGGAGCATGAGCATCACAAGCGATCACGCAAGCCGGCTGCACCAGCTGCGTCAGCCGACTTTTGCCGAACTGTATCTGCCAAAGCTCGTCACCGTCTGGCGTGAAGGCTACGGCGTCGCGGACTTCCGCGCCGATGTCTTCGCGGGCCTGACGGTTGCGATCGTGGCGCTGCCGCTGTCGATGGCGATCGCGATCGCCTCGGGCGTGACGCCGGACCGCGGTCTCTACACCGCTGTCGTCGGCGGCTTCATCGCCTCGCTGCTCGGCGGCAGCCGGTTCCAGATCGGCGGACCCGCCGGCGCCTTCATCGTCCTGGTTGCAGCGACCGCGGAGCGTCACGGCGTTGACGGCGTCATCCTCGCCACCCTGATGGCGGGCGTGTTCCTGATCGCTGCGGGCCTGCTCCGGGTCGGCACCTACATCAAGTTCATTCCCTATCCGGTCACGGTCGGATTCACCGCCGGCATCGCCGTGATCATCTTCGCCAGCCAGCTCCGCGATCTCGGCGGGATCACGCTTGCGGGCAAGGAGCCCAGCGAGTTCGTTCCAAAGCTGGTCGCGCTCGCCGGCGGTCTCAACACCATCAATCCATCCGCCGTCGCGGTCGCGATCGTCAGCATCGCCATCATCGCGGCCTTGCGGATCTGGCGGCCGTCCTGGCCCGGCATCCTGATCGCGGTCGTGATCGCGGCCGTTGCGTGTGCCGTGCTGTCGCTGCCGGTGGAAACCATCGGGTCGCGCTTCGGCGGCATTCCGCGCGAATTGCCGTCACCGGCGCTGCCGGCGTTCTCGGTCGCGAAGGCGAGCGCCGTGCTGCCGGATGCGATCGCGTTCGCGCTGCTGGCCGCCATCGAATCGCTGCTGTCGGCGGTGGTGGCCGACGGCATGACCGGGCGCCGTCACCGCTCCAATTGCGAGCTGGTGGCGCAAGGCGCCGCCAATATCGGCTCGGCGCTGTTCGGCGGCATCTGCGTCACCGGCCTGATCGCGCGGACCGCGACTAACATTCGCGCCGGTGCGCGCGGGCCGCTGGCCGGAATGCTGCATTCCGTGTTTCTGCTGCTGTTCATGCTGATCGCGGCGCCGCTCGCAAGCTACATTCCGCTGGCGGCGCTCGCCTCGGTGCTGGTCGTGGTGGCCTGGACCATGGCGGAGAAGCACGAATTCGCCACGCTCCTGCGTTCGTCATGGGGCGACGCCGTCGTGCTGCTCGCGACCTTCCTGCTGACGATCTTCCGCGATCTCACCGAAGGCATCCTGGTCGGCTTTGCGCTCGGCGCCGTGCTGTTCATCCATCGCATGGCGGAGATGACGGGGATCGAGGAACGCTCGCCGCTGGTCGCCGGCGATCGTCCCGACGACGGCAATGGCGATCGCGTTCGCTACGATCCTGCGCTTGCGGTCGATCGCGACGTGCTGGTCTATCGCATCACCGGCGCGTTCTTCTTCGGCGCGGCCTCCGCCATCGGAGGCGTGCTCGACGAGGTCGCCGACAGGCGCAAGGCCTTCGTGGTCGATTTCGCCGCGGTGCCGTTCCTGGATTCGACGGCGGCCAACGTGCTGGGCCGCGTCGCCGCCAAGGCGCACCGCCAGGGCATCCGCCTGTTCATCACGGGGGCTTCGCCCGCTGTCCGCCGCGCGCTGCTCACCCATGGCGTGACGCCGCCGCGGGCGCGCTATCGCCAGAGCCTCGACCGCGCGATCGCCGACATCAAGGGCCGGGCGGCCGACGAGGCTGCGGCGGACTAGCGACGTCCGCACGCTTGACAGGCCCCACGGGACGCGAAATGGATCGCCTCGGAAACGACCCGAGGGAAAGATGACCGCGCCCAAAGCTCCTGCAGCCTGTCTGATCGGATGGCCGGCCGCGCATTCGCGCTCGCCGCTGATCCATCATTACTGGCTGCGCACGCTCGGCATTGCCGGCGGCTATGTCATCGAAGCGGTTCCGCCCGAGGATCTCAGGGATTTCGTGCTGCGGCTGTCGCTGCGCGGCTTCGTCGGCGCCAACGTCACCATCCCGCACAAGGAAGAGGTGCTGGCGCTGTCGGCGCCCGATGCGCGCGCCAAGGCCGTCGGCGCGGCGAACACGCTGTGGTTTGCCGACGGCGAGCTGCGCTCGACCAACACCGACGTCGAAGGTTTCATCGGCAATCTCGACGCCAGCGCGCCCGGTTGGGATGCCTCCGAGGAGGCGCTGGTGCTCGGCGCCGGCGGCTCCTCGCGGGCGGTCGTGTTCGGCCTGCTCGAGCGCGGGATCAAGCACATCCATCTTGCCAATCGCACCATCGCGCGGGCCGAGACGCTGGCAAGACAGTTCGGGCCGAACGTGCGTCCCGTGACGTGGGACGGGATCGACGACGTGCTGCCGCGCGCAAAACTTCTCGTGAACACGACCTCGCTCGGCATGCACGGCCAGCCCTCACTCGATGTTGATGTCGCGCGCCTGCCGCAGGCGGCGGTGGTCGCCGACCTCGTCTATGTCCCGCTGGTGACGCCGCTGCTCGCCGCCGCAACGGCGCGTGGCCTGAAGACGGCAGACGGGCTCGGCATGCTGCTGCACCAGGCGGTGCGCGGTTTCGAGCTGTGGTTCGGCCGGCGGCCGGAGGTCACGGCCGAGCTGCGGGCGCTGGTCGAGGCCGATCTCACAAAGACTTGAGAGAATAGCACGCGTCGTCCGGAGTTCTCCATTCCTGGGGGACAATCGGAGACCGTCATGTCTGTTCAACGTGCAACTTTCACACGTCCGCTGATCGCCGTCGCGATGGTGGCCGCTTCCACCCTCTATGCCTACGCGCAGAGGGCACCGGTGCCGACGCGCGTGCGCGGCACGATCGAAAGCGTCAATGGTGACACGATGCAGGTCAAGTCGCGCAGCGGTGAGGACGTCAAGCTACGCATCGCTCCCGACGTGAACGTCTCGGGGATTACCAAAATTTCACTCGCCGACATCAAGGTCGGCTCCTTCGTCGGCGCCACCACGGTGCCCGGACCGGACGGCGGCCAGAACGCGGTCGAGGTCCACGTGTTTCCGGAGAGCATGCGCGGCACCGGCGAGGGCTCGCGGCCCTATGACCTCAAGCCGAATTCGAGCATGACCAACGCCACGGTGTCGGAGAGCGTGGTCGGCAATGACGGCCATACGCTGCTGGTCAAGTACAAGGACGGCGAGAAGAAGGTGTTCGTCGCCGACAACACGCCGGTGGTGACCTTCGTGCCGAGCGACAAATCCGAGTTGAAGCCCGGAGCAAAGGTCATCGCCTTCATGAAGCAATTGCCCGACGGCTCGTTCGAGACCAACCGCGTCAGCGTCGGCCGCGACGGCCTGACGCCGCCGATGTGATGAGAAAACAAACGTAAGGTGGGCAAAGGCGCGTCAGCGCCGTGCCCACGTCTTCCTCACGTTGCGCACATTGGTGGGCACGCTTACGCTTTGCCCACCCTACGGCACCGCCGCTGCCGTCACATCGCGATGACATGATCGTCGATCTCGTCGATCCGGTTGACGCCGCACAGGCCCATGGTGGTGAGCAGCTCCTTCTGGATGATGTCGATCGCCTTGGCGACGCCGGCCTGGCCGCCGGCACCCAGGCCGTAGGCATAGGCGCGGCCGAGCATGCAGGACTTTGCGCCGAGCGCGAGCGCGCGCATCACGTCCTGGCCGGAGCGGATGCCGCCGTCGAACATGATCTCCATCCTGTCACCGACCGCATCGGCGATCTCGGGCAGCACCTCGATCGAGGACGGCGCACCGTCGAGCTGCCGGCCGCCATGGTTGGAGACGACGAGCGCCTGCGCGCCGGTCTTGGCGGCTTCCTCGGCGTCCTCGACGTCGAGGATGCCCTTGATGACGAGCTTGCCCGGCCAGATGCTGCGGACCCACTCGACGTCCTTCCAGTTCAGCGAGGTGTCGAACTGCGAGGCCGTCCATTCGGCGAGGCGATTGAGATCCTCGGTGTTCTTTACGTGGCCGGCGATGTTGCCGAAGGTGCGGCGCTTGCCCTGCAGCACGCCGGAGACCCAGCCGGGCTTGCTGGCGAAATCCAGCAGCTTCGACAGCGACCATTCGGGGGGCACCGTCATGCCGTTCTTGATGTCGGCGTGGCGCTGGCCGATCACCTGGAGGTCCACGGTGAGCACCAGCGCGCTGCACTTGGCCGCGATCGCGCGCTGGATCAATTCCTTGATGAAGCCGCGGTCCTTCATGACGTAGAGCTGGAACCAGAACGGCTTCTCGACATTGGCGGCGATGTCCTCGATCGAGCAGATCGACATGGTCGATTGCGTGAACGGGATACCGGCGGCCTGCGCGGCGCGGCAGGCATAAATTTCGCCGTCGCCATGCTGCATGCCGAGCAGGCCGACGGGCGCGAGTATCAGCGGCATGGTCGAGGGCTCGCCGAGGATCGTGGTCGAGGTGTCGCGCTTGGAGACGTCGACCAGGATGCGCTGGCGAAACTTGATCGCCTGCATATCCTCGCGGTTGGCGCGCAGCGTCTCCTCGGCATAGGAGCCGCGATCGCAATAGTCGAAGAACGCCTTCGGCACGCGGCGCTTATGCAGCGTGCGAAGATCGTCGATACAGGTGATATGTTTCATGATCGTTCCCCGGCCCGTCTTCTACCAAGAGTCTTGCATCGGAAGATTTCGGGGTCATCTAGCATGGTTGGATGCACAGCCAAATCCGTTTGCAGACCGTTTTGCAGGAGGGCGCCATGACGAAGCCGCACGCTGGACCTTCGCCGGAAGAGATCAAGGAGAAGCGTGATCTCGAGGAAGCCCTGGAAGAGGGTCTGGAAGAGACCTTTCCGGGCTCCGATCCCGTCAACGTCACCCAGCCGGCGCCGAGCCGCGGCGATGGCCACGTCAAGCGCAGCGATTAAATCGGGTTCCACCCCGACCGGCGCCATGGGTAGGAAATATAATGTTAACAAGACGTTGTCGGAGCGGCGGCGCCCCGGTTCCGTAATGATTCATCATATTTTTTGAAGCCAAGTTAGCCCCATAGGCATTATAAGACGTTTAGCAAATCAGGGATGCGGGTCCCGTTCGGGCAGCCCGTGGTTGTAGAGGGGATCCCCTGGTTGTTGCTCGGGGGACGATATGAGTCGCAAATATTTCGGGACGGACGGGATTCGGGGCCGCGCTAACGGACTGATCACGCCGGAGCTCGCGCTCAAGGTCGGCCAAGCCGCAGGCCTTGCGTTTCAGCGCGGTGATCACCGCCACCGGGTCGTGATCGGCAAGGACACCCGCCTGTCCGGCTACATGATCGAATACGCGATGGTCGCCGGCTTCACCTCGGTCGGCATGGACGTGCTGCTGGTCGGCCCGATGCCGACGCCGGCGGTTGCGATGCTGACCAAGTCGATGCGCGCCGATCTCGGCGTCATGATCTCGGCCTCGCACAATCTGTTCGAGGACAACGGCATCAAGCTGTTCGGCCCGCAGGGCTTCAAGCTGTCCGACGACGTCGAGCGGCAGATCGAGCAGCTGCTCGACGAGCCCATCGACAAGCGGCTGGCACAGAGCGCGAGCCTCGGCCGCGCCCGCCGCATCGACGGCGTGCATGACCGCTACATCGAATTCGCCAAGCGCACGCTGCCGCGCGACCTCTCGCTCGACGGCCTGCGCGTCGTGATCGATTGCGCCAACGGCGCCGCCTACAAGGTGGTGCCGGAAGCGCTGTGGGAGTTGGGCGCCGACGTTGTGCCGATCGGCGTCGAGCCCGACGGCTTCAACATCAACAAGGATTGCGGCTCGACCTCGCCGGAAGCACTGTCGCGGAAGGTGCGCGAGATGCGCGCCGACATCGGCATCGCGCTCGACGGCGACGCCGATCGCGTTATCCTGGTCGACGAGCGCGGTCATGTCGTCGACGGCGACCAGCTCCTGGCGGTGATCGCGCAGAGCTGGAAGGAAGACGGCCGCCTGTCGCGGCCCGGCATCGTCGCCACCGTGATGTCCAATCTCGGCCTCGAGCGTTTCCTGAAAGGGCAGGGGCTCGATCTGGTCCGCACGCCGGTCGGCGACCGCTACGTGCTCGAGCAGATGCTGAACGGCGGCTACAATCTTGGCGGCGAGCAGTCCGGCCACATCATCCTGTCCGACTATGCCACCACCGGCGACGGTTTTGTCGCTGCGCTGCAGGTGCTCGCGGTGGTGCAGAAGCTGCGCCGTCCCGTGTCGGAAGTCTGCCACCGCTTTGATCCGCTGCCGCAGATCCTCAAGAATGTCCGCCACAAGGGCGGCAAGCCGCTCGATGATTCCGACGTCAAGTCTGCGATCTCCGACGGCGAGAAACGGCTCAACGGCCACGGCCGTCTCCTGATCCGCTCCTCCGGCACCGAGCCGGTGATCCGCGTCATGGGCGAGGGCGAAGACCGCATCCTGGTCGAGGACGTCGTCGACACCATCGTCTTCGCGCTCGGCCAGGCGGCGGCCTGAGGTCCCAAGCACCCTGCCGTAGGGTGGCAAAGCGAAGCGTGCCCACGCTTCTGTGGCCGTATCGAAGGATCGTGGGCACGGCGCAAGGGCGCCTTCGCCCACCCTTTTCATGGCGAGATCCAGACCTTCATGGTGAGGAGCCCGTGAAAGCGGGCCTCTTGAACCATGCAGGTCGCGCTGCTCGCGGCAGAGCGCGCGCATTCCAGCCATTTGCGATTGGCGGTGGTTCCATCGCGCGTTGCATCGTACCTACGAGGTCGCGGCAATCTGCCGCGCCGGGATGCTGCATTGAACAAGCCTGTTGTCGTCTCAGAGGAAACGCTGACCGAGCCCGTCGTCGTCGCTGACGTGGCACCCGCCGCCAAAGCGGCCGGGCCGGCCTATGTCGTGCTCGCCGGCATCAGCTTCTCGCACTTCCTCAACGACACCATGCAGTCGCTGATCGCCTCGGTGTATCCGATCCTGAAGGACACCTACGCGCTCGACTTCGCGCAGATCGGCATGATCACGCTGGCCTTCCAGTTTACGGCCTCGCTGCTGCAGCCGGTGGTCGGACATTACACCGACAAAAAGGCGCAGCCTTATTCGCTGGCGGTCGGCATGGCCTCGACCTTCTTCGGCCTCCTGCTGCTCAGCGCCGCGCACCAATATCTCGTCATCCTCGTCGCCGCCGCGCTGGTCGGTCTCGGCTCGGCGGTGTTTCACCCCGAATCCGCGCGCATTGCGCGGCTCGCCTCCGGCGGCCGCTACGGTTTCGCGCAATCGGTGTTCCAACTCGGCGGCAGTTTCGGCACCTCGATGGGGCCGGTGCTGGCGGCGTCGATCGTGGTGCCGTTCGGGCAGGGCAGCATCGCCTGGTTCTCCTCAATCGCCTTCCTCGCGATCCTCATCCTCTGGCGCATCGGCCGCTGGTACGCGCCGCAGATCAAGGCGAAGAAGACAGCGGCGGTTCAGGCCCATCCCGACGCACCGAGCTCGCGCCGCGTCGCCGTCGCGCTGCTCGTGCTGGTCGCGCTGCTGTTCTCGAAACAGCTCTACGTCTCGAGCCTGTCGAGCTATTACATCTTCTACCTGATCGATCGGTTCGGCGTGTCGACGCAGGCAGCGCAGATCTATCTCTTCATCTTCCTCGCGGCTAACGCGGTCGGCGCGTTTCTGGGCGGTCCCTTGGGCGATCGCTTCGGCCGCAAGATCGTGATCTGGATCTCGATCCTGGGCGCGCTGCCGTTCACGCTGGCGCTGCCCTATGCCGGGCTCGTCGGCAGCGCGGTGCTGTCAGTCATCATCGGTCTGATCATCTCCTCGACGACGTCGTCGATCATCGTGTTCGCGCAGGAGCTGGTGCCGCACAGATTCGGCATGATCTCCGGCGTGTTCTTCGGCGTTGCGTTCGGCATCGGGGGCCTGGGCGCCGCCGTGCTCGGCAAGCTCGCCGACCACACCTCGATCGAGTTCGTCTACCAGGTCTGCGCCTACCTGCCGGCGATCGGCCTGCTTGCGGTGTTCCTGCCCAAGCTGCCGCGGCACGCGCGTTAACGGATTCTCTCCCGCTGCACTGCGGCTTTACACATCGTTAGCAATTGCGGCGCCAGGCGCTGCAATTTTGCAACGCTTCTCATCCGTGCGCGCGAGCAGTCAGGAAAAATCAACCTTAAAAATTAGGGTTAAGTGGCGCTTAAACATTTGCTGGCATCGTCCGCTCCGTGAGTTTCCAGAACGTGAGGCCTGCGTATTTGCCTCACCGGCCAAAAGGACGAAGCCAATGCGTAGCGTTAAGTCTCTCCTTGCCGCGGGTGCGGCAACCCTGATCTCGTCGATGGCGTTCGCTGCCGATATGCCGATCGCGGCGCCCCCTCCCATGTACGCGCCGCCGGCTCCGCCCGCGGACTTCGGCGGCTGGTATCTGCGCGGCGACATCGGCATGACCAACCAGAGCGCCAAGCGCATCGATAGCGCCCTGCCGGCCGGCTATTCCAAGACGACGGAGGGGCTCGGCTTCGACTCGGCGGGGCTGTTCGATCTCGGCGTCGGCTATCGCTTCAACAACTGGTTCCGCGCCGACGTGATCGGCCAGTATCGTGGCAAATCCAATCTGCACGGCAGCGACAACGTCGTTGGACCCGGCTTCGTCGGCGTCAACAACTACAGCGGCAGCAAGTCCGAGTGGGTCGTGATGGCCAACGCCTATGTCGACCTCGGCACCTGGTGGTGCATCACCCCGTTCATCGGCGCCGGTGTCGGCGGCTCCTACAACAAGATCAGCGGCTTCCGCGACGACGGCGTGTCCTACAACCCGCTGCTCAACAACAGCGTTGCCTACTTCGCCGATAACGGAAAGTGGAACCTCGCCTGGGCCGCTCACGCCGGTCTCGCCTACAAGGTCAATCCCGGATTCACCGTCGAACTGGCCTACAGCTACATGAACCTCGGCGACGCCGCGCCCGGCAATTACCGCTTGTTCGACAACAGCGCCTCCGGCCCGACCTCGATCAAGGTCAAGGAGCTCACCTCGCACGACATCAAGCTCGGCGTGCGCTGGGATCTCAGCAGCCCGCCGGTCTACGCGCCGCCGCTCGTCACCAAGGGCTGATCGATACTTCGATCGGTTAGGACTTCTTAACGGCGCGGGATTCATCCCGCGCCGTTTTGCTTTGCGTATTTTTCATGGCGAGTAGCGATGAAGGCGGCGGGCGCAACCATTGGTTAAGGTTAACGAGCCATGATCACGATGACAGTTCGAGTTCGATGGAGCGTTGCGATGCGTGGCCTTTTGTTGGCGGCGGCGATGTTGGGGACGGTGTCTGCCGCGCATGCGGCCGATATGCCCGATCTTCCCATCCTGCGCGGCAGCTTCACGGACGGTCTCACCCGGTCCAGCGTCAACTGGCAAGGCTCCTATATCGGAGCCCAGGCCGGTTATGGTTCGTCCGACGAGAACTTCAACGGCTCGACCAGCAACATGATGGCTGCCCTGTTGGCGGATACGTTGATCGAGAGCTCGATGGGCGTGTCTCAGTGGAATCTCGGACTGGGCAAGGCCTCGCAGCGCACCACCGGTTACGGCGCCTTCGTCGGATACAATGCGCAATGGGACGACGTCGTCCTCGGTCTCGAAGTGAGCTGGCTGCACGGCAGGTTCGGAGGATCGTCGTCGGCCAGCGAACGGCGCGTCAGCCCCACTGCACTGTCCGACGGCAATTTCCATGATGTCACGGCGACGTCGACCTCTTCGATCAGCATCAGCGACATCGGGACGTTCCGCGGTCGCGCCGCCTACGCATGGGGATGCTTCCTGCCCTACATGTTTGCGGGGCTCGCGCTCGGTAATGCCGACATCGTTCGCACCGTCAGCGTGCAGGACCGCGTGAGCGCGACCCAGCTCGGGGTCTACACGCCGCTGGC
This sequence comes from Bradyrhizobium sp. SBR1B, assembly GCF_014198205.1. NCBI lineage: Bacteria > Pseudomonadati > Pseudomonadota > Alphaproteobacteria > Hyphomicrobiales > Nitrobacteraceae > Bradyrhizobium > Bradyrhizobium sp. SBR1B. The sequence continues at coordinate 228,468 of NZ_JACIHC010000002.1, read as the reverse complement.
GCCGTTGACCTCGACCGATGCCCAGCACAATCACCTGATCTACGGCTACACCGCCGGTCTCGGCGTCGACGTCAATCTGGTCGGCGGCTTGTTCATGCGCGCGGAGTACGAATATATTCGCTTCACTTCCCAGGTCGACACCAGCATCAACACCGTCCGCGCCGGTCTCGGCTACAAGTTCTGACGGGACCGCGCTGCGCCGCGGTTGACAGCTCGCTTGCGTCCTGATGCTCTGTCGCTCCAAAGCGGGGCGGCAGCGATGAAGATCTACGGCGACAGCAATTCCGGCAATTGCCTGAAGGTGAAGTGGGTCTGCGACAAGCTTGCATTGCCCTACCAGTGGATCGAGATCGATACGCGCAAGGGCGAGACGCGCACGCCGCAATTCCTTGAGATGAACGGCGCCGGCCAGGTGCCCACCGTCGCATTCGACGACGGCCGCACGCTGGCGCAGTCCAATGCCATCATCCGCTATCTCGCCCGCGACAGCGCGCTCGTTCCGCGCGACGCCTTCATTGCGGCCAAGATGGACGAATGGCTGTTCTGGGAACAGTACAGCCACGAGCCCTATATCGCGGTGTGCCGCTTCCTCCTCGTTTATCTCGGCAAGGATGCATCCGCGCTCGACCCCGAAAAGGTCAAGCGCGGCTATGCGGCGCTCGACCGCATGGAGCAGCATCTTTCGGCCGGCCGCTTCTTCGCCGGTGAAGAGGTTTCGCTCGCCGACGTCTCGCTGCTCGCCTATACCCGCGTGGCGCATGAAGGCGGCTTCGATCTCGGCCGCTATGCCGCCCTCCGCCGCTGGATCGGCGAGGTCGAAGCGTTTCTCGGCCTCCCGCCGGCGCGCTGAGGTTGGAGTTGTCTGACATGAACGCCGAATCCGTCTCCATTCGCCGCGCGCGCCGCGACGACGTTCCTGCGATCGTGGCGATGCTCGCCGACGATCATCTCGGCCGCGCGCGCGAGCGCGTCGAGGATCCGTTGCCTGCCGCCTATTACGATGCCTTCGCGCGGGTCGAGCGCGATCCGAACCTCACGCTCGTGGTTGCCGAGAGCGAGGGCAGGGTGGTCGGCTGCCTGCAACTCGCGATCCTGCCGGGCATCAGCTCGCAAGGCGGCGTGCGCGGCCTGCTGGAAGACGTTCGCGTTGCTTCGGATTGTCGCAGCCGCGGCATCGGCGAGCGGCTGGTGCAATGGGCGATCGCGGAAGCGAAAGCGCGCGGCTGCGGTCTGGTCGAGTTGCTGACGCATGCGAGCCGCGTCGATGCGCAGCGTTTCTACAAGCGGCTCGGGTTCGCAGCGAGTCACGTCGGTATGACTGTCCGCTTTTGAGGCAGCTCTTCGCGAGCCTTGCGCGATCAGCGAATTCGGATCGCGCGTTTGTTCATATTAACAGCTGATAAACTACCCAGCCGTCGTTCACGTTGATCCGGGAACGAACGGTGCTACGGCAGCTTCAGACACCGGGCTCTGTCGGTTCGGGGATTTCGATGACAAGCTATTCAATGATCAAGGTCGGCAACGATTACGTCGTGCAGGCCAATGACAAGTGCATTTTGAAAGTCGGCAGCCGCCGCAGAGCCGCGCAATTGATCAGCGAGGCCACGGACTTGCTGAATGCGCTCGCGGTCGTTGAATCCCCTGATATCGCACCGGAAGCACCATCACGCCGCCGTGAGACGCCGGAACTTCCTTGACGACTCTTCCTGTTTCCCGTATCAGCCGCGGCGGGACACCTCCCCCCAACGGGAGGCTGACTATCTGGAAGGGTAGATATGATGACTGTAGCGAAGCCCGCTTCGCGGCCGAACGTGCCGCATTTCTCCTCCGGCCCCTGCGCCAAGCGCCCCGGCTGGAACGCCCAAAATCTCAAGGACGCAGCACTCGGCCGGTCGCATCGCGCGAAGGTCGGCAAGACCAAGCTCAAGCTCGCGATCGATCTGACGCGCGAAGTGCTCGAAGTGCCCGCCGACTATCGCATCGGCATCGTGCCCGCCTCCGATACCGGCGCAGTCGAGATGGCGCTCTGGTCGCTGCTCGGTGCGCGGCCCGTCACCACGCTCGCCTGGGAATCCTTCGGCGAAGGTTGGGTCAGCGATATCGTCAAGGAATTGAAGCTCAAGGACGTCACCAAGCTCAACGCAGCCTATGGTGAGATCCCCGACCTCTCCAAGGTCGATCCCAAGAGCGACGTTGTCTTCACCTGGAACGGCACCACGTCAGGTGTGCGCGTGCCTGATGCCAACTGGATCAGCGCGACCCGCGAAGGCCTGACCATCTGCGACGCCACCTCGGCCGCGTTTGCGCAGCCGCTGGACTGGGCCAAGCTCGATGTCGTCACCTTCTCCTGGCAGAAGGCGCTCGGCGGCGAGGCCGCGCACGGCATGCTGATCCTGTCGCCCCGTGCGGTGGAACGGCTGGAAACCTACAAGCCGGCCTGGCCGCTGCCGAAGATCTTCCGCATGACCAAGGGCGGCAAGATCAACGAAGGCATCTTCGTCGGCGAGACCATCAACACGCCGTCGATGCTTTGCGTCGAGGATTATCTCGATGCGCTGAACTGGGCCAAGTCGATCGGCGGCCTCAAGGCGCTGATCGCGCGTGCCGACGCCAACACCAAGGTGCTCGCCGACTGGAAGGCGAAGACGCCGTGGATCGACTTCCTCGCCAAGGACGCCGCGATCCGCTCCAACACTTCGGTGTGCCTGAAGTTCACCGATCCCGCCATCACCTCGCTGTCCGAGGACGCGCAAGCCGAGTTCTCCAAGAAGCTGGTGGCGCTGGTGGAGAAGGAAGGCGCCGGCTACGACTTCGCGTATTATCGCGATGCGCCGGCTGGCCTGCGCATCTGGTGCGGCGCCACCGTCGAGGCCAAGGACGTCGAGCTGCTGACGCAGTGGATCGACTGGGCTTTTGCCGAGACCAAGGCCACGCTCGCCAAGGCGGCCTGAGTTCTGACCCTCCCCTGGAGGGGGAGGGTCGACGTACCGTCAGGTGCGGCGGGGTGGGGTGATCTCTCCACACGGCGCACTGGCGAATTTCGAATTCGCAGCTTCACCCCACCCCGGCGCTTCGCGCCGACCCTCCCCCCTCCAGGGGAGGGTGTGAAGGACACATCCCATGACCAAACCCAAAGTTCTCATTTCCGACGCGCTCTCGCCCGCTGCCGTGCAGATCTTCAAAGATCGCGGCGTCGAGGTCGACTTCCAGCCCAATCTCGGCAAGGACAAGGACAAGCTGGCCGAGATCATCGGCAATTACGACGGCCTTGCGATCCGCTCCGCGACGAAGGCGACCGCAAAGATCCTCGACAAGGCGACCAACCTCAAGGTGATCGGCCGCGCCGGCATCGGCGTCGACAATGTGGAGATCCCCGCCGCCACGGCCAAGGGCATCATCGTGATGAACACGCCGTTCGGCAATTCGATCACGACCGCCGAGCATGCCGTCACCCTGATGCTGGCGCTCGCGCGCGAAATCCCGCAGGCCGACGCCTCGACCCAGGCCGGCAAGTGGGAGAAGAACCGCTTCATGGGCGTCGAGATCACCGGCAAGGTGCTGGGCGTCGTCGGCTGCGGCAACATCGGCTCGATCGTCGCCGACCGCGCGCTCGGCCTGCGCATGAAGGTGATCGCGTTCGATCCGTTCCTGTCGCCGGAGCGCGCCAAGGACATCGGCGTCGAGAAGGTCGAGCTCGACGACCTGCTCAAGCGCGCCGATTTCATCACGCTGCACACGCCGCTGACCGAGAAGACGAAGAACATCATCGACGCTGCCGCAATCGCCAAGATGAAGAAGGGCGTGCGCCTGATCAACTGCGCGCGCGGCGGTCTCGTCGACGAGCAGGCGGTGGTCGATGCACTCAATTCCAAGCACATCGCCGGCGCCGCGTTCGACGTTTTCGTCGAGGAGCCCGCGAACGCCAACGTGCTGTTCGGCCATCCCAACGTGATCTGCACGCCGCATCTCGGCGCCTCCACCACCGAAGCGCAGGAGAATGTCGCGCTGCAGGTCGCCGAGCAGATGTCGGATTACCTGCTCACCGGCGCGATCTCGAACGCGGTCAACTTCCCCTCGATCACGGCGGAAGAAGCGCCGAAGCTGAAGCCGTTCATCTCGCTCGCCGAGAAGCTCGGCTCGTTCGCCGGCCAGCTCACCGAGACCGGCATCCTCAAGGTCGAGATCACCTATGAGGGCCACGTCGCCGAGATGAAGATCAAGGCGATCACCTCCGCCGTGCTGTCGGGCCTGCTGCGGCCGATGCTGGGCGAGGTCAACGTGGTGTCCGCCCCCGTCGTCGCCAAGGAGCGCGGCATGGTGGTGGACGAGATCGTGCGCGCCGCCCAGAGCGACTATGAGAGCCTGATCACCGTGACGGTCGCGACCGAACGCCAGGAGCGCTCGGTCTCCGGCACCGTCTATCACGACGGCAAGCCGCGCCTGGTCGACATCAAGGGCATCCGCGTCGACGCCGAGTTCGGCAAGTCGATGATCTATGTCACCAACGAGGACAAGCCGGGCTTCATCGGCAGCTTCGCTGGCCTGCTGGGCGACGCCAAGATCAACATCGCGACCTTCCATCTCGGCCGCGTCGAGCAGGGCGGCGACGCTATCGCGCTGGTCGAGGTCGATGGCGCGGTCCCGGCGGACGTGCTCGCCAAGGTGCAGGCCCTGCCGCAGGTCAAGCAGGTCAAGGCGCTGACGTTCTGAGACGCTGACATATTCCGACCCGCGGAACAACGCCGCCTCCGTCACGGGAGGCGGCGTTTTTATTTTCCGCAGCCTTCAAACTTTGTGTACCAATGGCGCCAGGACAACTCGTTCAAAGAGCGCTCCGTTCAAAATCGCTCGACAAGGGAGAAACACATGCGTGAAGCCGTCATCGTTTCCTATGCGCGCACGGGCCTCGCAAAATCCGGCCGCGGCGGGTTCAACATCACGCCGCCGATGTCGCTCGCGGCGCACGCCATCCAGCACGCGGTGAAGCGCGCCGGCGTCGACAAGGACTATGTCGAGGACTGCTATCTCGGCAATTGCGCCCATGGCGCGCCCAACATCGGCCGCCAGGCCGCGCTGCTGGCCGGCCTGCCGAAGACCACCGCCGGCGTCTCGGTGAACCGGTTCTGCTCCTCGGGACTGCAGACCATCGCGATGGCCGCCAACTCGATCCGCTCGGACGGCGCCGACTGCATCGTCGCCGGCGGGGTCGAGAGCATCTCGATGCCGGGCGGCGGCACGCCGAAGGAATCGATCGATCCTGAATTGCTCAAGGTCGCGCCCGACATCTTCATGGCGATGATCGACACCGCCGACATCGTCGCCGAGCGCTACAAGCTCAGCCGCGAATATCAGGACGAGTTCTCGCTGGAATCGCAGCGCCGCATGGCGGCGTCGCAGCAGGCGGGCAAGTACAAGGACGAGATCGTCCCGATGAAGACCAAGATGAAGGTCGTCGACAAGGCCACCAAGGCCGAGACCATCGTCGACTACGTCGTCGATCGCGACGAGTGCAACCGGCCCGAGACCACGATGGAAGGTCTCGCCAAGCTCGAGCCGGTGAAGGGCCCCGGCAAGTTCGTCACTGCCGGCAATGCCAGCCAGCTCTCGGACGGCGCCGCCGCCGTGGTGCTGATGGAAGCCAAGGACGCCGAGAAGCGCGGCCTCAAGCCGCTCGGCCGCTTCGTCGCCTGGGCGACCGCGGGCTGCGAGCCCGACGAAATGGGCATCGGCCCGGTGTTCGCAATTCCGAAGCTGCTCAAGCGCACCGGCCTCAAGGTCGACGACATCGATCTCTGGGAGCTCAACGAAGCCTTCGCCAGCCAGTGCCTGTACTGCCGCGACCAGCTCGGCATCGATCCCGCCAAGTACAACGTCAACGGCGGCTCGATCGCGATCGGCCATCCCTTCGGCATGACCGGCGCCCGTCTCACCGGCCACCTGCTGCAGGAAGGCGCGCGCCGCAAGGCGAAGTGGGGTGTGGTGACGATGTGCATCGGCGGCGGCCAGGGCGGCGCCGGCCTGTTCGAGATCTACAGCTGAGCCGATCCGCAACCAACGGCTTGAAGGGAAGGAAGCACGGCGCGTACGAGCGCCGTGTTTTTTTGTGCACTTCACCGTGCATAAACGCCATCGAGACCTATCCTGTGACGTGTATCGTGCATAAGTACGTAGTCATACGTGTCCGCAAATTAACGGAAGTTTCCGCGCATTGAGGCTTCATTAATCGCATCAGCCACAACCAATTTTGAAATCAAAGATGCGATTATTCTCCCTGCGGCTCACCCACAAGATCACTGCAATCGGCGTCATCGGCGTCGCTGGTGTCGTCCTGATCGGCGGCATTCACCTCTATGGTGAGCGCGCGATGGCGGTCTATCGCAACGCCGCCGAGGAGGCGCGCACCGTCTTCGAGCTCAACAACAGGATCGCGGTCGAACTGCTCGAGGCGCGCCGGGCCGAAAAGGATTTCCTTCTACGCAGCGATCCGGCCAGAGCCGAGCGCCAGGTCGAGATCAGCCGGCAGGCGGCGCTCGACATCGAGACGCTTCGCGGCAGGATCTCTGTCGTCGGCAAGCCCGAGCTGGCGCAAAAGATCGACGCGATGAATGCATCGCTGAAGACCTACCAAGCGCGCTTTACCGCGGTGGTCGAGGAGCGGCAGCGGCTCGGCCTCGACGAGAAATCCGGCCTGGAGGGGCGCCTGCGCGCGTCGGTCCACGGTATCGAGAGCCAGGTCGACCAGCTTCAGGACTCCTCTCTCAAGGTGATCATGCTGATGATGCGCCGGCATGAGAAGGACTTCATGCTCCGTCGCGACGCGCGATATGGCGATGACATCAAGAAGCGTGCGGCTGAATTCTCCGCCAACCTGAACGCCGCAACCATTCCCGACAATTCGAAGGCCGAGCTTCGCCAAAAGCTCGCCGATTACCAGCGCGACTTCTCCGCGTGGATGGAGACCGCGTTGAAGCTCGCGGCCGAGCTGAAGGCGATGTCCGAAGCGTTCTCCGCGGTCGAGCCCGTCATCGAGCAGGTCTCGAAGTCGGTCGACCAGATCCGTGTCGAGGCCGACCGGCTGAACGAGGCCGAACGTGCCAACATCCAGTTCTGGATCGCGGTCGCGATCGCGCTGATCGCATCCGGCGTGCTCGGCCTCGGCATCTTCATCGGCCGCTCGGTTTCCAAGCCGCTGTCGGCCATGCGCGCGGCGATGATCGAGCTCGCCAACGGAAATTTCGCCATCGTGCTCCCCGGGCTCGGCCGTCCCGACGAGATCGGCGAGATCGCGCAGGCCGTCGAGACGTTCAAGGTCAATGCCGAGCGCAAGGCGCAGGAAGAGGCGGAAGAGAAGATCAGGCAGGACAAGCTCGCCGCCGAGCGCCGTCGCGCCGACATGATCAGGATGGCCGACGATTTCGAAGGCGCGATCGGCGAGATCGTCGAGACCGTGTCGTCTGCCGCCAACGAGCTCGAGGCGTCGGCGACCTCGCTGACCACCACCGCCAGCCGCTCGACCGAGCTTGCCACGCTGGTCGAGGCGGCCTCCGAAGAGGCCGCGACCAACGTGCAGTCGGTGGCCTCCGCAGCGGAGGAGCTGACCGCCTCCGTCCACGAGATCAGCCGCCAGGTGCAGGCCTCCGCACGCATGGCCGGCGAAGCCGTCAGCCAGGCCGGGCAGACCAACGACCGCGTCAGCGAATTGTCGAAGGCGGCCGCGCGCATCGGAGACGTGGTCGAGCTCATCAGCGCCATCGCGGGCCAGACCAATTTGCTGGCGCTGAATGCCACCATCGAGGCCGCGCGTGCCGGCGAAGCCGGGCGCGGCTTTGCAGTGGTGGCTTCGGAGGTGAAGGCGCTGGCCGAGCAGACCGCGAAGGCCACCGGCGATATCGGTCAGCAGATTTCCAGCATCCAGGTTGCGACCGAGGATTCGGTCGGCGCCATCAAGACCATCGGCGGCACCATCGAGCGGCTGTCCGAGATATCGTCCACCATCGCCGCGGCCGTGGAAGAGCAGGGCGCCGCGACCGGCGAGATCTCGCGCAACGTCCAGAATGCGGCCGCCGGCACCACGCAGGTGAGCGCCAACATCAGCAGCGTCAGGCAGGGCGCGACCGAGACGGGATCTGCCTCCGCGCAGGTGCTGTCCGCGGCGCAGTCGCTGTCGAACGACAGCAGCCGGCTGAAGATCGAAGTCAGCAGGTTCTTGGACACCGTGCGCGCGGCGTGATGCCTCCGTGTCGTCAGCCCCGGACAAGCCCGGGCATGACGAGCTTGTGGTCGTGACTGCTAAGCCCCCGCCACCACCGGTGCGAACACCACTTCGATCAGCGTGCCGGAATTCCCCGCGCTCTTGATGTTGAAGCGGGCGCGATTGGCTTCGACCAGGGCCTTGGTCAGCGACAGGCTCAGCGCCGAATTGTCCGCGGCGTCCCCGGGCGGCGGGGTGCGGAACGGCTCCATCGCGGCGGCGACTTCGCGCTCGGAGAGGCCATGGCCGGTGTCGCGGATGCGCAGGCAAATCTCGCCGCGGTCGGACAGCGCGGTCGAGACGATGACCTGGCCGCCGGCGCTGGCGAGCCTGATCGAGTTCGAGATCAGGTTCATGGTGATCTGCCGCATCGCGCGCGCGTCAGCCGTGACCTGCGGCAGCGCATGCGCGAGCGAGGTGCGGATGATGATGCGCTCGCGATTGGCCTGCGGCTGCATCACCGTCACGCAGGCTTCGACGAGGTCGTTGAGGCTGAGGTTGGCGAAGTTGAGATCGAGCTTGCCGGTTTCGATCCGCGACAGCTCCAGCAGATCGTCGATGATCGCGATGACGCGCTCGCCGGAGGCGCGGATATCCTTCATGTATTCGCCGTAACGCTCGTTGCCGAGCGTGCCGAAGCGTTCGGAGATCATCACCTCGGCAAAGCCGATGATGGCGTTGAGCGGCGTGCGGATCTCGTGGCTGATCCGCGCCAGCATGTCGGCCTTGGCGTTGGCCGCGCTGTGGACGAGGTGGCGGGCCTGCGTCAGCTCGCTCTCGCCCCTCTTGCTCTGCGAGAGATCGCGGAACACGGCGAAGAAGTTCGGGCCGTCCGGCCGCGTGCGGCCCATGATCATCGCGAGCGGAATGACGCCGCCCTTCTTCTCGCGTCCGAGCACCTCGCGGCCGTGGTCCAGCAGGCTCGAAATGTCCTGGCTCTTGAGGCTTTCGAGATAGTCGGCGACGATCTGCCGGCTCTCCGGCGCGAACAGCGTCGCCAGATTCTGCTCGAGCAGGTCGGTGCCGTCATAGCCGAACAGCGCCTCGGCGCTGCGGTTGCAGGCGTGGATGTTGCCTTCGGCATCGAACATGACGATGCCCTCGGCGGTGGTGTCGAGGATCGCGGCGAGATCCTCCGCATCGGCATCGCCGGCCGCGGATTCGAGCTCGGGCGCGTAGGGGAAGGATTCGGCGACGATGGGCTCCACGACGACGGTCTCGGCGATCGAAGCCGCGACGCTGGGCGCCGGCGGCAGCGCGCAGATCAACGCATGCGCGCTCTCGCCGTCCCAGTCGATCGTGTGCAGATGAGCCTCGGTGGTCGCAAGCGGCGCTTCACCGTTCGCGAGCGTCGCGCTGATCGTGACAGGCGTGCCGGCTTGCGAGGTGCTGCTGGCCGAGGACACGCCGGGCTCGACATAGAGCGCATCGAGCCCGCCGGCACTCTCCAGCGCGTTGATGCCGTCATAGCCCATGCGCGCGAGGAAGGCGGGGTTGGCGTAGAGCAGGCGGTCGAGCCGGTAGATCAGGATGCCGGTCGGCAACAGGTCGAGCAGGGTGCGGTCGCGCGCGCTGGCGCCGCGTGGCGGCGGCGCGGGCTCGCTCAGCCATTCGGCCGCAGCTTGCGGCGATGAGGGCTCCGGCGCCGACGGCTCGGTGAGGGTCTCCGCCACGGGCTCGGAAGCTTCTGCCGCGATCGTCTCGCGCTCGCGTTCGAGCCGTTCGGACAATTGCCGGGCGAGCTCGTTGAACGCGCTATTCTCGACCGGCGTCAGCGTCGGCGATCTCTGATCACTGGGTGATCTGACATCGCCGTGCGGGCGGAACGGCACGACATTCGGAGGGGTTTCGACTGGCGTTTCCACTGACGTTTCCGGATCGGTTGGGTGTGAATTCGCGTCGCTGGTGGGTTCGGGCAGTTCAGGTTCGGATGCTGGCTCGGGCTCGGCTGCGGGCGGCTCGATCGGCGGAGGCGGCGCCTCCGCGACCGGCTCGGCCTCGGGCTCCGGCGCGACCAGTTCGGCAGACGGGCCGTGCTGCGCCGGCGGTTCGGTCACCGTCTCGAAGCGCCTCAGCGCTGCGAGACGATTGAGGCCGTCGAGATCGCGGCAGACGCCAAAGCCCTTGAAGCCGGCAAAGTTGCGCTCGCGGTCGTAGACCGGCAGGCCCGCGAGCTCGACCGGCAGATGCTCGCCGCCGTCAGCCGGCCAGTTCACGGTGATCCCGGCCCAGGTGTCGTGGCGCGCAAGCGCCTCCGCGACGCGCCCCTCAGGATCAAGCGAGAATTCCGCGGCGATCTCGCGCCAAGGGCGGCCGAAGCCGGCGGCGGTGCGCGCGCCGATCAGGCGGATGAATTCGTCGGAGAGAAGCACAAAGCGGCCCTCCGCATCCATCTGCCAGAGGAAGCGCAGCGGATGCTGACGCGGTGCGGGCGGCTCTTGGCCCGACGAATCCCGGCCAGACGATTGCTGGCCCGACGGCGGCTCGACCATGCCGGGAGTGATCGGCACAGCCTGCGGCGACACGATGGCTTGATGCGGGTTTTCAACCGGAGTCTTTGGCGCGATGTCGGCGCCCTGGTCCGGGGTTTCGTGAGCTGGTTCTCGAACAGGCTGTTCGGCCGTGTCCTCGACCCCCGTCGAGTCCTGCGGTTCAGGCGCCATTGTCTCGGTCGCTGTGCACGCCTCGACCGGCTCGGCGAACGCATCGAACAACGAGATCCCGGCCGATCCGTCCTGCGACGGTGGCGGCTCGCACGGCATGGCCGCGGCCTGCTGCGCAGGTTCAACCGGCGCTTCGTTTGCGGTTTCCGCCGTGCTCGCGGGCACGGAAGCTGCGGGTGCTGCTTGCGTGGCGGGCTCGATCAGCGCGACCAGGCCGACATCGGCGCCGCTGCCGACCCGTTGCAGCACCATCTGGCCGATGCCGATCGGCGTTTCGACGCGGCCCGCGCGAAGCGCATCGCTGCGCGCTTGCTCGAGGCCGGCCTCGCCGAGATCGCGAAAGCCGAGCAGGGAGCGGGCGGCCTCGCTGGCGCCGACGAACAGGCCGTCGGGCGCGAACGCCGCCATCGGCATCTTCGCGCCCTCGACCAGCCGATGCAGCCGCTCGACCAGCGGCATGGTGCGCAAGGTCGGGTCCATCGCGGTGACGAGCACGGCGTGTCCGCCATCGGCAAAGTCGAGCCGGGCGCAGGCGCAGGTCATCAGCGTGCCGAGCCGGGCGCCGAAGCCGCGCAGCCGTTCGAGCCGCACGGTGCCGTTCGCCGGCAGCTGCCGGGCGAGCCGGGCGACCTGGCGGCGATGGCCGTCCGCCGGGCCAAAAATCCGCTCCGCCAGCGCTGCGCCGTTCGCCGCGCCGAACAGCTTTGCGCCGACCGGATTGGCCCACAGCACGCGCGCGCCGTCGGTGGACCACAGCCAGGTCGCGAGCGGCGAGGTCGCATGCACGGCCAGCCGGGGATCGCCCACACCTCGCAACTGGAAATCCGAACTCGTCATCCGACCGGCTGTGTCTCGCGCTTGAAGCTGGCGGCTGCCGGGAATGACAGCCTTAAGAAAGGGTTAGTATCGCCCGCGCCCGCGGGCAGGTCCACGGCCCCGGTCCCCGGCGGCGGCCCTAAGCCGCGATAACCTTAATCAGCCCGAACCCGCAAGCCGCCGCCCGGTTCATCCAAGGGATTCGAAGGGAAGCTGATCGTCGGCCGGCGTGACCTGACTCGGTATGCACGTCGAGAAAGGTGCATTCCCTCCCCCCTTGTGGGGGAGGGTTAGGGAGAGGGGTAGCCCAGCAAGCGATGTCAGTTGGGGTGACGTGCCGAGAGCAGGGTGCGCGACGGAAAGAATCCCCGTGCGGCACCCCCTCCCTGCCCCTCCCCCACAAGGGGGGAGGGAACGGAAAGAGCGGAGCCTGCGGGCAGACTCACGCCACCACCCCCTTACCTCAACCCCCGGTTCCCCGAACCCGGAACCTCGCCCTAACCTAGATTAAATTATCGCGGCGCACCCTGCCTCCGCATTGCGCTGCACAATGTTGACATGATAGGCAGCCATAATCTTGGGCGCTGGGCGAGCCATCTCGTTTGTTTCGCGTTTCCAGTCTTTCGTACCCGCTCAATGTGTGACGGCCCAGACCGGGGGCCGGCGGGCGCGCCAGAAGGCTCACTCCATTTTTCATTATCGTGAGGGACAACCATGACAGGTGCGACTGATCCGTTTTCTGCCTCGATCATTCCGTTCGAGGTGCCCGAGCAGATGCGTGCGTTCGCCGAAAAGGGCGTGTCGCAGGCCCGTGAGAGCTACGCCAAGTTCAAGGACGCCGCCGAAACCCACAACGGCACCGTCGAGGCCGTGTTCACCTCCGCCAGCAAGGGCGCGAGCGAATACACCGCCAAGCTGGTGGAATTCATGAAGGCCAACAGCAACGCCCAGCTGGACTTCGCCCAGCAGCTGTTCGGCCTGAAGTCGCCGGCCGAAGCGATGGAGCTGTGGACCGGCCACACCCGCACCCAGCTCGAGACCTTCCAGTCTCAGGCCAAGGAGCTGGTCGAGCTGACCCAGCGCGTCGCCGCCGAGACCGCCGAGCCGATCAAGGCCAGCGCCTCGAAGTTCTACAAGCCCGCCGCCTGATCCGGCAGGTTGGTTTGAATTTGAGAAACCCGGGCCGAAAGGCCCGGGTTTTTTCTTCGCCTCTCCCGCTCTTGTCCGCCGAAGCCTTGGCGAAGGCGGATGCGGGAGAGGCCGGCGCCGGGCGATACGAAGCATCGTCGGGCGACGGGTTGAGGGTTGTCTCCGCCCGGGGAGTGCCGCCATAAGCGGCAGAGGCAGCGCAGCACCTGGATGGCCGTGATCAAGCCCGATTTCCTCGCACCGAACGTGATTTCAGCCGGTTTTTCGTCGCTCTGCGGCCTTGCCAAACCGGGCCGTTGCACCTAGTTTCCGCCCCGTCCAGCCCCCTAGGTCGACGGCCTTTTCAGGTAGCCCCGAGGGCGGCTCGCCAGGATGCAGTTGTAGCTCAGTTGGTTAGAGCGCCTGTCTGTGGAACAGGAGGTCGGTGGTTCGAGCCCACCCAACTGTACCAGCGGGGTCAATATTTGAGATCAAAACAAAGAAATCAGCAGAATTCGCTTGAGGCGATAAAGCGGCATCAAGCAGGCAAATCGCTATTCCTGATGTGTGCAGGGATGCCGACGATGTTAGCGATTTTTCGCCAGATCCTGCGAAAGCCGTACTGCGACCATGGTCGGGCCGACGCCTCGTAAATGACAACAGGACCAGCAGATGGCTTCCCGCCATAGAAGACAATGGCGTGCGCCAATTCCTCCATAACCATTGGGAAGACCTTTAGATCGTGCTGAGTCACTCGTGATCGCTTGGTGGTCATACGCAGAATAAGTTCTTCATCAATCTGCTCCCATCGAAGACCTCTTATCCACTTACCGTATTTGGGATGTGAAACATCGGATGGATCAGCCTCATCATTCGGCACCCATTCTCCAAGCACTTCTTTTTGGGTAAGGCGCAGCTCAAATTGAAGAGCTTGCGCGAGCGCAATGGAGAAATAACCGATTTCCCGAGCTTTGTTCCGGAGCGCGGTGGCTTGATCTGCGGTCATCCTTGAGATGCGTGGAGTGGAGCTAGCTTGAACGCGAGCGAGGCTTAGGACTTCGAAAAGACGCGCGCACTCTCTATCTTCCAGTATCGTCGCGCCAAATCGAAACACCGCGCTTAGGCGTCCCGTTAGTGCGGAGGCCATCGCGGCCTTGCCATTAGCTACCCAATCGCGCTGCCAAGCAACCAATGTGCGGGCACGAACGTCCCTCAGCCGGTACTCTCCTTTCTCTGCGGCGATGCGCGCTAACATTCGACGATGCCTCACGCGGACCTCATGTTTCAGCTCATGGAAAGATGAGTCTGGATCGATTTGGTATTCCGTAATCAAAGTCCCGAGCGTCAAGCTCATCGGTTAACCTATCCGTTCACAAAGTAGGTCCCAAAAATAATTATCACGATCGCTATTGTGCCGACGATACCGAGAACGCCCTCGGCTTTTATCGTCGACCCGAAAATTTGGATTTCCATTCTCTGTCGTTGTTGCACGGCGACTCTCCCTTGGATCAGACCTAACCCTTGTGCTCGATCTCCGGGAGAAGGCAATCGAGTGCCTTCGAAAAATCCTAATACCTCGCAATCTCATGCACTTAAGACACTGCGCGGTAGGTTATCGCTCTATGCGAAAGAGCGACAACCTGCATTTTTCCAAATTGCTTTGCCTTTAAGTTCAAGCGCCACCAGCATAATTTCTGAGCGGTGCTGATTGTACTGTCTGCTGATCAGCAACTGATGACTGACATCCACTGAGCAGCTCTAAGAAATTCAAAGACTTAGACAGGCTGTCGCTCTTTACCATGGAGCGATAACCTGAAGAGAAAGTGCGACTAGATGGGAAGCGAGCCGCCGCCGAGACGCGGGACAAGGGAGCGGCGGCTCGCTTTGCCTGCCGGGATTACGGTGACAGTGCACTAAACTCCTAATCCCGCGCATGCGTGCCATCAGAGTACTGGCGAAAGCCAATCTTGTGCGCGGTCACCGTAGCTCCTCGGTTCGCAATGCGATATCGGTAGCGAGCCAAAGATATTCATGGACAAGCAAGCCAGGCAAAAAAGATCGTGAGTTTCTTCGAACGTCTCAAGACAGAAGCATCCGTTGAGTGGCGGGCCTACACCGAACATCCCTTCACGAACGGATTGGCAGACGGCTCGCTCCCCGAAGCGGCGTTTCGTCACTACCTCGTCCAGGATTACCTGTTCCTCATCGAGTTTGCTCGCGCCTACGCGCTGGCGGTCTACAAGTCGCCCAGGCTTGCCGACATGCGTGAGGCAGCGGCCGGCCTTTCGGCCATCCTCGATGTCGAGATGAACCTGCATGTGAAGCTCTGTGCCGATTGGGGCCTATCCCCGGCCGATCTTGAACAGGCCCCTCCGGCGGCCGAGATGCTGGCCTATACACGCTATGTGTTAGATGCGGGAATGCGCGGCGATCTGCTGGCACTCAAGGTGGCGCTTGCTCCCTGTGTGATCGGGTACGCGGAGATCGCAACGCGGCTCGCCTCGCGACCCCATGCGGATGCCGCGACCAACGCCTATCGCGTCTGGATCGCGGAGTACGCCGGCGTGCCGTACCAGGAGGTCGCTGCCAAAGCCCGTGCGCACCTCGACCATCTCGCCGATCTCTACGCCACGCCGGCCCGCGAGGCCGAGCTGACTGCGATCTTCAAGGAAGCCACCCGGCTCGAGGCAGACTTCTGGGAGATGGCCTGGCGCGAGGGCCAGCGTGTTGCCGAATTACGGTAACAGTGCGCGAAACTCCTGCGGACTCGCATCCCGCCTCACGCGATCATCGCCTTGATCTGCGCAGTATCCGCAAACTCGATCAGCTCGGCGATCTTGCCATCCTGATGAACAGGTCCAGGATCTCGGTGCTGAAAGTCTTTCCGCTCGGATTGTATCGAACGACAACCCGGGAAAGCGCGACGTCGAGCCTGCATGCCTATCCGGCGCGAGGGCCGCGGTCGTCTAATTCAGACGGGTGCAATTTGCCTCACTTCCGTGCGCCCGCCGTCGACCAAGGCTTCGGATCTTCTCTCGGTGGTGGTCCATTGAGTTGGAGCTCCCAGGACTCGAATGGCGGACTCACTTGGAACCCGCGGTCGCAATAGCTCCGGATCCATTGGGCGGCACGGTGCTCCGCATACTTCGCGTTAACGGGCATACCCTGCTGATCAAACTCGATGACGTTCGCAAAGATCGCATAGGCCTGCTCCATCAAGCTCGGCTCTGCTAACATTACCTGGCGATATTCGATCCCTTCGAGAAGAGGATGCCCGACGGAGCCAGCAGCAATCCAATAGCTGAAGCTACGTAACGCTCCCGAGAAGGCGGCGCTTAGCTTTGAAGGATGATTCATGTTCGAACACCATAAAGTAGCAAGTGAGCCAAGCTCCGCCGTCGACACCGTATTTCTAGCTGCTTCACGTCCGGGGCAACATCCCGAAATCAGCCAACATCGACAACCTCTGGGAGCCTGAGAAAATGATCTCAGCCGAATACTGCCGACTTATGGCCCGCTACAACACTTGGCAGAACGCCTCTTTGGTAACGGCCGCCGACGAGCTTACCAACGAGGATCGCTGGAAGGATCGAGGTGCGTTCTTCCGGTCGATCGCAGCTACATTGAACCATCTTTATTGGGCTGATGCCCTGATACTGGAGCGATTAAAGGGGAACGAGCGTCCAGAGGAAACCATCAAGCCCTCCCTCACGGATCCCACAGATTGGGAGGCCTTCAAGGCGCTCCGCTTGCAACGGAACGCGGAAATCGAAGCGTGGTCAGCGCGATTGGTCGATGCGGACCTGAACGGGATGCTTGTTTGGTATCCGGGGGACGGTTCAACTCGGATCGAGAAGCCAAAGACGCTCGTTGCTGTTCAACTCTTCAATCACCAGACCCACCATCGAGGTCAGGTCCATGCGATGCTGACGGCAGCGGGTGCAGAACCAGAGCCGACGGACCTTCATCTTCTGGCGTAGCTCGTGCGACGCTCCAATCCATCTCATCGCATGTCAGGCGATCATCGCCTTGATCTGCGCCGTGTCCGCAAACTCGATCAGCTCGGCGATCTTGCCGTCCTGAAATCTGAACAGATCCAGGATCTCGGTGCTGAAAGTCTTTCCGCTCGGATTGTATCGAACGACAACCCGGGAATGGACTGCGACGCGATCCCCGTCGACCAGCTCAGTCAGGATCTCGCGGCTTTCGAAGCCGAAGTTGGCAGTGAACTGAGTGAAAGCCCCGCGCAGGGTCGGATGCCCCTCCATGCGTCCCGTCAGTTCCAGCGCGCCCTTGTCGCCCATCAAGGTGAAGTGGCCCTCGGGATGAAAAGCCGTCACCAGGCCTTCGACGTCGCCCTCGCCGCGCGCGGCGTAGGCGGTCCTGATCAATGCGAGCATCTCTTCGCGCTGTGCCATGTCACCCTCCCTGCAACACGTATCAGGGCAGCCTAGCGACCTTCGCGTGTAAAGGCAAAATCATTGGGACCGTGTTGCGCGTGCTCAGCGCGCCACCACCCACACCACCACCGGCAACGTCACTGCCGCCAGCAGCGTCCCCAGCGCCACCGCGCCCGAGACCGGGTTCACCAGCCGCTGATACTGCACCGCGAAGATGTAGGCGTTGGCGCCGGTCGGCATCGCCGCGAACAGCACGACGACGCCGGCAGCGATCGGCGGCAGGTCGAGCAGCTTGGCCAGCACGAATGCAGCCGCCGGCATCGCCGCTAGCTTCAGCGCGCACATCACCAGGATGCTCAGCTTCTCGCCCTTCACCTCGAAGCGAAACAGGTTGATGCCGAGCGCGATCAGCGCGGTCGGCGAGCCCGCCTGCGCCAGCAGCTCGATGGTGCGGTCGACGACGGGGGTGAGGCCGAGGCCGGTGAAACGCCAGATCACGCCAAAGCCGATCGCCAGCATCAGCGGATTGCGGGCGAGATCCGTGAGCACGGGCCAGATCACCGACAGCGCCGAGCCGGTCCGCTTGCGGTTGACCAGCTCCATCTGCAGGATGCCGCAGAGCCAGAGCAGCGGCGTGTTCACCGACAGGATCAGCGCCATCGGGCCTGCGGCCTCATTGCCGAGCGCCGAGAGCGTCAGGGGAATGCCGAGCATCACGATGTTGCCGTAGACCGAGCCGATCGCGAACACGACGCCGTCCTCGCGATCTTCGCGCCGCGCGCGCAGCAGCGCCGAGATCGCCAGCGCCGCGATCCAGATGACGGCCAGCGCGCCGTAATAGGCGCCCCACATCCGGTAGGGGCTGACGTCTGGGAATTCCGACACGACGATGGTGCGGAACAGCAGCGCCGGGATCGCGATGCTGAAGGCGAACTCGGAGATGCCCTTGTGCGCGCTCTCCGAGACGAAGCGAAACAGCACCGCGGCATAGCCGGACGCGATCAGCGCAAACACCGGCGCGACGATCAGCAATGTGGCCATGCGCCGCTACGACCCCAGCTCGATGATCCGGCGCGCCATCCGCACATTGGCATAGTCGATCATCTTGCCGTCCAGCGTCACCGCGCCCTGTCCTTTCGCCTCCGCCTGCTCCATGGCGTCGACGATCCGCCGCGCCTGGGCCAGCTCCTGCTCCGACGGCATGAACGCGCGCAGCGTCGGCTCGATCTGGTCGGGATGGATGACCTGCTTGCCGTCGAACCCCATCGCCGCGGCCTTTTGCGCGCTGCTTTCGGTCAGCCTGGCATCGCGGAACGCGCCGCAGGGGCCGTCGATGGCGTGAAGGCCGTGCGCGCGGGCGGCCACGAGGACGCGCATCATCGGATAGGCAAACAGGTCGAGCGGGGCGGAGGCATAGCCGCTTTGCGCCGATCCCACGTGACGATAGCCGTCCGGCGACACGCCGATGTCGGAGGAGCGGGCGCCGATCGACGCCGCGAAATCGCCGACGCCGAGATGCAGCACGGCGACGCTGGCGTGGCACGCAGCGAGCGTGTCGACATTGACGAGGCCGAGCGCGGTCTCGATCAGTAATTCCAGCGCGACCGGCGCGGGGCGATCGGGGTTAGCTGCCCGCAACTGCTCGGCAATGCCGGCGATGTCGCTGGCGCGCTCCGCCTTCGGCACGATCACCGCATCCAACCGCGGAAGTGCGACCAGCGCGCGGATCTCTTGCGCGATGAAGGGGCTGTCGACGGCGTTGATCCTCACCGTGACGCGCTTGTTGCCCCAGTCGAGCGAGGCGAGGGACTGGACAGCTTCCTCCAGCGCAAGGCCCTTCTCGGACGGCGGCACCGCGTCCTCGAGATCCATGAACACCGCATCCGCCGTTGAGGCCGCTGCCTTGGCGACAAGACGGGAGCGATGCGCGGGAACGGCGAGGTAGGCCCGCGTGGGCCGCAGCGAGACCATCGTCAAATGTCCTTCGCCAGACCGAGTTCGCTGAGGATAGCCTGGTTGTGCTGTCCCACATCCGGCACCGGATCCATCCGCGGCTTGACGCCTGGAATGGTCAGCGCAGGCAGGAAGCTCATCACCGGCCCGCACGGCGAGCCGACGCTCTGCACCCGGGACCGCGCGCGGAGCTGCTCATGCGCCAGGAAAGCCTCGACCGAGTTCAGATGCGCGTTGGCGATCGCGGCCTCATCCAGCAGTCGCAGCACCTCTTCGCTGGTCATGGATGCAAAGCGCTGCTCGATATGCGCCTGTAGCTCGTCGCGGTTCTGCATGCGCAGCGGATTGGTGCGGAAGCGCAGGTCGTCGGCAAAGCCGGCATCGCCGAGCACGATGCTGCACAGCGACCGCCATTCCCGATCGTTCTGGATGCCGAAGAAGATCGTGTTGCCGTCGCCGACCCGGAACGGGCCATACGGCGCGATCGTCGCATGCCTGGCGCCGGTTCGCGGCAGCGGCCGGCCCGTGCTGTGCGTGTAGAAGGCGGGATAGCTCATCCAGTCGGTGATGGAGTCGAACAGCGAGGCCTGGAAGGCGGTGCCCTTGCCGGTCCGCTCGCGACGGTACAGCGCCATCAGCACGCCGTTGAGGATGTACATGCCGGTGGCGATATCGACCACCGACAGCCCGACCTTGGCCGGCTCCGCCTCGGTGCCGTTGATGGCGAGAACCCCGGCCTCGCACTGGACCAGGAGATCATAGGCCTTCTTGTCGCTGTAGGGGCCGCCAGTGCCATAGCCCGAGACGTCGCAGGCGATGATGCGCGGATACTTTCGCAACAGCGATGCGGCATCGAGGCCGAGCCGCTCGGCAGCGCCGGGCGCGAGGTTCTGGATGAACACATCGGCCCGCGGCAGCAGGGCGTCGAGCACCTTGCGGCCGTCCTCGCTCTTGATGTCGATGGCGAGGCTTTCCTTGGAGCGGTTGGTCCAGACGAACTGGCTCGACATGCCGTTCATCACGTGGTCGTAGTCCCGGCAGAAGTCGCCCGCGCCCGGCCGCTCGATCTTGATCACCCGCGCGCCCCAGTCCGCCAGGTGCCGGCTCGCCAGCGGCGCCGCGATCGCCTGCTCGAGCGAGACCACCGTGACGCCGGACAGCGGCAGCTCCGCTTCATTCGCTTCCATGAGATCGCTTCCTCTCGTGCGCTTTTCGACCAGCGCAGGAGACAGGCCGATCACCCCACGCGCATCTTTTTGGATGGGACATGATGCCCCCGTTTTGCCCGACAAGTCAAACCTGGTTTCGTCAAATCCTAAGACGAAATGCGCTGCGATTACCGTGGCTTGGCTACTGTGCATGGGGTTGTTTTCGCAGTTTTGTGTCTGAGGGCGAGACCCTTTCCTCGGCCACACCTGTCATCCTCCGCCTTGTGCGCAATTGCGCACAAGGCCGGGCGACGACAGTGGAGAGGTTGCCGAGCGGCACCCGCCTGTTGCCGAGACCGCACAGGTCCGACCTTTCGCATCTGCCCTCGTTGCCAACGAACCGCCGTTCACCCACTATTCCCTCCGACTCGACATGTGGGGGGATCGATGCCGGCGTTTCGCTTCAAGACATCCTTGGCTGCTGCAACCCTCGGGATGGCCCTGGCCGTTCTGATCCAGCCCGGTACCGGCTTCGCCTACACCCCGGAGGAGCAGCAGGCCTGCACGCCGGATGCGATGCGGCTGTGCGGCGAGTTCGTGCCGAACGTCGACGCCATCACCGCCTGCATGATCAAGAAGAAGGCGCAGCTCTCGCCGCAATGCCGGGTGTTCTTCCGTCCCGGACCCGAGCCGGGTGAGGCCCGCGCCGGCAAGCCGACCAGCATCGCGCCCAAAACCGCGAAGAAGAGCACCAAGCCCAAGAAGAAAAAGACCAGCGACGGCTGAGCGCGGGATAGCCCGCGTTCCTTATCCGAAACTTCGTAATGTAACGGACTCCTTTTGTTCGCGCAGGCCGCGCTGATGCCTGCGGCAATTGCGAATGTGCGAAGGAAAAGAGTCGGGTAAGGGTTTGCGCGGGAAGGTTGCATTCCGCTTGGTCCCGTTCGGCTGCTCAAAGAACGCACAGACGCTCGCGCGGGCGGTGTTTCGCTGCCGGTGGTCTCTTGTCGTGCGACGCAGTGTGACTCAAAAGCCAACACGCCTTGTTATTTCGTGGCGGCAACGCAACCCCCGATAAATTTTTCTTTCACGAATCAGCGCGGTGATTCATTTTCGCGGCCTAGGGTCAATCTGGAGGCCGAAGGTATGAACGTTATTGTTTTTGCATCGCGTAAAGGCGGCTCGGGCAAGAGTACCCTAGCCGCGCATCTCGCCGCACAGATCAAGGCGAGCAAGCAGGTCATGCTCGTGGACGCGGACCCGCAGGGCTCGCTGACGCTGTGGCACAAGCTGCGTGGCACCAACGAGCCGCCGATCAAGGCGGCGGTGAACTCCGTCAGCGGCATCGTCTCCGCTGCCAAGCGCGACGGTTATGAATGGGTGTTGATCGACACGCCGCCGAACCTCTCGGCCGTCGTCGACGACGCGATCAAGAACGCGACGATGGTGGTCATTCCGGCGCGTCCCGGCGTGTTCGACGTCAACGCGGTGCAGGAAACCATCCAGATGTGCCGCGCGGCGCGCAAGCCCTATGCGGTCGTGCTCAACGGTGCGCCGGCCAAGCGCGACGAAGCCGAAAGCCCGATCGTCACCATCGCCCGCGAAGCGCTGGCGAAATTCCGGGCTCCGGTGTGGGGCGGCCAGATCACCAACCGTTCGGATCTCTTGATGGCGCTGAGCCACGGCGAGGGCGCGCGGGAATACCAGGCCGAGAGCCGTGCGGCCCAGGAAATCGCAAGGCTGTGGGCGGCGATCGAGCGTTCAGTTAAGGCCATTCGCGGCACGGCGTCGGCGTCCGGCGCAATGCACAAGCAGGCTGCTTAATTTCATTATTCATTTCCCCGGACGAAAAACGCGCGGGAACGTCCGCGCGTTTTGCGTTTTCGGGATCTGCTGAAGGAGGCTACGCCACCATCAGCATGTAGAACACGATGACCGGCGACATCGTCAGGATCACCGACCAGATGCCGGCGGCCCAGAGAATGTCCTCGGTGGTAAAGCTCTGCTCGGTGGACAGCTTCTCCTGTCCGGCGCCGAAATGCGACGCCAATTCATTATGACTATTCATAAACGCCCCCGCGATTTCTTCGCTTATGGGCGTGAACGATACGCGGGATGTTTTAAGATTCCGGCTTGCAAACCGCTGCGCATTTTGAGCGCATTTGTGACGGCCGCTTAACCATCCGCGCGACGTGCCGCCTCAGGCGAGCCAGACGCGAAACAGCAGCGCCGGCATCAGGCCGAGCATCACGGCCCAGAAGCCGAACGACGATACGACGAGAATTCCCTGCAAAAGATCGGCCGGCGCGAATTGCTGCGCGGCCGTAGGCCGGGTGCGATGTCCCATGGTCATTCCCCTCTGGAAGTTCCTGGAGAGCAACGATAGGGACGGACGGGTAAACGAGACGTGGATGCGCCATGCGGCAGCAGCGAAGGCCGTTGGGGCGCGGTTAACCAAGGGGCGGCGCTCTTACCCTCCCCTGGAGGGGTCCGGGACGAGCGAAGCTCGCCCGTGGGTCGGCTCACATGAGCGCAGCGAAATGTGAGACGGGGTGGGGTGACGGTCTCGCCACATCCGACAGTGCCCGAGTTGCGAGATCACCCTACCCCGCTCGCGCTTCGCGCGATCGACCCTCCCCCTCCAGGGGAGGGTGAACGAGAAACTACGCCGCCACCTTCGTCCGTCGCTCGATCTCGCGATCGATCGCGGCCGCGAGCTCGCTGCTCACTTCCACCATTGGCAGGCGCACTTCTGGGCTGTCGATCAGGCCGCATCGCCACAGCCAGTACTTTGCCGGCGCCGGGCTCGGCTCGGTGAACAGCAGCCGCGTCAGATCGGCGACCTCGTGCCAGCGCGCCTGCGCCGCGTCATGGTTGCCGCGCTTCGCTTCCGCATACACCGCCGCGAACGTCGCGGTCTCGACATGAGCGGAGAGCACGATGCCGCCGTCGGCGCCGTCGCTGAGCGCCTCGAAAAAGTTCGCGTCCTCGCCCGTGAGCACGCGAAACTCCTTCGGCCGGTCGCGCAAGAGCGCGATCGATTGCTCGCGGCTCGCGCCGCAATCCTTCAAGCCTATGATGTTGGGATGCTCGGCGAGCCGCAGCATGGTCTGGTTGGTGATGTTCACCGAGGTGCGATAGGGAATGTTGTAGAGCGCAAGCGGCCAAGCGGCGTGATCGGCGAGCGTCTCGAAATGCGCCAAGAGGCCGCGCTGCGAGGGGCGCACATAATAAGGGCTTGCGATCAGATAACCGTCGATCGGCCAGTCCGCGGTCTCGTCGAGACGGTCCTTCAGCCGCGAGGTGTCCGCGCCCGACAGCCCGAGGCAGATCGGCAGGGTGCGCCGGCTCGCCGCCATCTCGTCGCGCACGATGGCGACGAGACGTTCGAGCTCGGCCTCGCGCAACGTCATGCCTTCACCCGAGGTCGCCCCCAGGATGAATCCGTCGATGCCTTGCGCGCTGTAATGTCGCGTCAGCCGCCGCAGCGATCGCTCGTCGAGCGCGCCGCCCTGAAACGGCGTCACCAGCGGCAGCCACAGCCCGTGCAAATGATCTTCAAGTCCGGTCATGTTTCCATCTCCTTCTCGGGAAACCTGAGACGGAGGGCACATGAAAAAACCCCGTCCAGGCGGCGGGGTTTTCGGGATTGCAGCGATGACGAAGCCGGTCTAGCGCGCGCAAAACTCCGAGGTCCCCGGATGGGGGCCTTTTTTCGAGGCGATCGCCTTCGACGAGATTGCGCACGACTTCGTGATCATCTGCAAATGATGCGGGGTATGCCTGGAACTGTCAATACACGCGGAGGGCGAAGGCCGATTTGACCGAAAAAAAGCCGGGCTCGAACGAGCCCGGCTTAAGGTATTGGCCACGTGAGGCCGACACAATCACCTTCCAAGAGGGATTACTGAACTCCCGCGCCACTGGAGGAGGGGGACAAATGCGCAACGCGAAGGCTCAGCGTGCAAACAGTATGAGCTTGACGAGCGCCATGCAGCAACAGCCGAGGCCGCATGTCAGTCATGCGGAAATCAGGACGGCCAGCGCTGCGCCTTGCTCACCACGAAGTCGCGGAACACCTGCACGCGCGCGACCGTCTTCAACTCTTCGGGATAGACAAAATACGTATCGAGCTGGATCGAATCCGACTCGCCGAACAGCTGCACGAGTTTGCTCTGTTCCTCGACGAGGTAGTCGGGCAGCGCCGCGATGCCGAGGCCCTGCTGACAGGCGCGCACGAGACCGAGGATGTTGTTGACCCTGAAATAGGCTTCGCGCGGACCCGAGCCGTTGCGGCCCGCTTCGACCAGCCAGTTGCGGTTCTGCAGATGCGGCGCGAAGTTGCCGTCCGAGAGCGTGATGATGCGGTGGGAGTCGAGCTCCTCCAGCGTGCGCGGCGTGCCGAAGCGCTTGATGTATTCCGGCGAGCAATAGGCGTGGAAGCCCATCGCGAACAGCTTGCGCTGGATGAGATCCGGCTGCGTCGGCTTGCGGGTGCGGATCGCGACGTCGGCCTCGCGCATCGACAGGTCGAGCTCCTCGTCGGTGACGATCAGGGAGATCCGGATTTCCGGATAGAGCGCGGTGAACTCGCCGAGCCGCGGGATCAGCCAGTTGATGCCGACGCCGGGCGTGGTGGTGATCTTGAGGTCGCCGCTCGGCCGCTCGCGGCTGTCGGTCAGCTTGGCGCGCGCCGCCTGGAGCTGCATGAACACGTCATGCGCGGTGCGGAACAGCAAATCGCCCTGCTCGGTGAGGATCAGGCCGCGGGCATGGCGGTGGAACAGCGAGACTGAAAGCTCCTGCTCCAGCGCCGAGACCTGGCGCGACACCGCCGATTGCGACAGGCCGAGCTGCTCGCCCGCATGCGTGAAGCTGCCCGCTTCCGCCGCCGCGTGAAACACCTTCAGCTTGTCCCAGTCCATATCCGTAAATCCGTCGCGTGTTCGGGGCATGATCTTTATTCCGCTGCCGCGCGCTCGCTGGCGCGCAGGGCCAAGAAACGTTCGGCTTCGAGAGCTGCCATGCAGCCGAGGCCGGCGGCCGTGACGGCCTGGCGATAGGTTTCGTCGGCGACGTCGCCGGCGGCGAACAGGCCGGGCACCGATGTCGCGGTCGAGTTCGGGGCGACCTCGACATAGCCCGACGGTTTGAGCTTGATCTGGTCTTTGACGAGCTCGGTCGCCGGTGCGTGGCCGATGGCGATGAAGATGCCGTCGGTCTTCACGTCCGTCAGCGCGCCGGTCTTGACGTTCTTGAGGCGGACATGGGTGACCTTGTTGGGGTTCTCGGTGCCGCAGATCTCGTCAACGGCGCTGTCCCAGATCACCTTGATCTTCGGGTGCTTGAACAGGCGCTCCTGCAGGATACGCTCGGCGCGGAAATGGTCGCGGCGATGCACGATGGTGACCTGCGAGGCATGGTTGGTGAGGTACAGGGCCTCCTCGACCGCGGTATTGCCGCCGCCGACCACCACGACCTCCTTGTTGCGGTAGAAGAAGCCGTCGCAGGTGGCGCAGGCCGATACGCCGCCGCCCTGGAACTTTACTTCGGACGGCAACCCGAGCCAGCGCGCCTGCGCGCCGGTGGCGAGGATCACAGAGTCAGCGAGATAGACATCGCCCGAGTCGCAGGTGAGGCGGAACGGCCGATGCGAAGTTTCCAGCTTAATGACCAGGTCCGTGACGATCTTGGTGCCGACATGGACCGCCTGCTTCTCCATCTGCTCCATCAGCCAGGGGCCCTGGATCACATCGGCGAAGCCGGGATAGTTCTCGACGTCGGTGGTGATGGTGAGCTGGCCGCCCGGCTGGATGCCTTGGATCAGGATCGGCTCGAGCATCGCGCGCGCGGCGTAGATCGCCGCCGTGTAACCGGCGGGGCCGGAGCCGATAATGACGACCTTTGCATGAACAGGAGCGGACATTTCGATGGACGCCTTTCACGGGGGATTTGCAGCGCGGGCGCGGAACATGCCGGGAGGCGTCGCGGAGGCGCTGAAATATCAGAGCTAATCTAAGCGTTCTGGTGAGCTATGCAAGAATTGCATTCCCTCTCGGCGGATTTTTCCAACAAGGAACAAAAGTCGATTGCGGTGCACGCGCAATAAAATTGCGCTAGTCGTGCGGACTGGGCTATGAGGATTGCGGCAAACCCACCAATCAAGCCGCAAAGGCCAGGAGTTCCAAGTGTCGCGGAACCTAGACGACATCGACCTGAAAATTCTGTCCGAGATTCAGGCCGACGGTCGAATCACGAATGTTGAGCTGGCCAAGCGGGTCGGCATCTCGCCGCCGCCCTGCCTGCGCCGCGTCCGGGCGCTGGAGGAGGAGGGCTACATCCACGGCTATCGCGGCCTGCTCGATGCCCGCAAGCTCGGCTTCGACGTCACCGTCTTCGCCGCCGTGCACCTGTCCAGTCAGGCCGAGGCGGATTTGCGCGCCTTCGAGGAGTTCGTCCGCGCCGAGCCCCTGGTGCGGGAATGCTGGATGTTGTCGGGCGAGGTCGATTTCATCCTCAAATGCGTCGCCCCCGACATGGCGACCTTCCAGGATTTCGTCACCCATCTGACCGCCGCGCCCCACGTGCGGAACGTGCGAACGTCATTGGTGCTGCACAATTCGAAGTATGAGGCGGCCGTGCCGCTGGACGTGAAGGGGCGGAGGTAGCCGCTCTAGAGTCCTGCCAATCCCGTCATCCTGAGGCGCGAGGCATCGGGCGCAACGCGCCCGATGGGGAGCCCGAAGGATGCGCGGCCAAGATGCAGCAGCGCGCGGCAACAGTTGGGCCATCGCCCTTCGAGGCTCGCCGAAGAGGCGAGCACCTCAGGGTGACGGTGATGGAATTAGGTTCGCTGCATCAACACCGTCATTGCGAGGAGGAGCTCTTGCGACGAAGCAATCCAAAGTCTTTCCGCGGCGGCAGCCTGGATTGCTTCGCTGCGCTCGCAATGACGGGCGGAGAGAATGCGTTTCTCCACTCACGCAAGCGATGCGCTGAAATAAAGACACCCCGAAACAAAAAGGCCGCGCATCGCGCGGCCTTTTGAAACGTCTCGGTGCAGCGGCAAATCCTTACCGCCATTCCACCTTGGTAATTTCATACGCCTTGGCGCCGCCGGGTGCGTTGACCTCGACGGTCGAACCTTTCTTCTTGCCGATCAGCGCGCGGGCGAGCGGCGAGGTGATGGAGATGCGGCCCTTCTTGGCGTCGGCCTCGACCTCGCCGACGATCTGCCACACCGTCTTCTTCTCGGTGTCCTCGTCGACCAAGGTCACGGTGGCGCCGAACTTGATGGTGTCGCCGGACAGTTTCGAGATGTCGATGATGTCGGCGCGCGCGAGCTTGTCCTCGAGCTCGGCGATGCGGCCTTCATTGTGGGACTGCTCTTCCTTCGCGGCATGATATTCCGCGTTCTCCGACAGGTCTCCGTGCGAGCGCGCCTCCGCGATATGCTCGATGATGCGCGGACGGTCCTCGGACTGGCGCTTCTTCAATTCTTCCCCGAGCGCGGCAAAGCCGCTCGCTGTCATCGGAACCTTTTCCATCTCTTCTCTCGTTCTTCGGTTACGCGCCCCCACAACAGCGGGCGCAGAAACCTTGATTCGTCGGTATTCCCGGCGCTGAACACGCGGCCACCGGAACGTTATGTGGGCTGGCGCCGGAACAGAACAACCACCATGGCCGGACAGTTCCTCCGGCCATTGTGGCTTCATTGCCAATCACTTAGCGGAGGCCTAACCCTTAAGGCTCGGCCTCCCGCTCGCGATCAGGTTTCCGAAAAGTAGCTCTGCAGGGTACGAACCTCAAGGTCCCCGCCGAGATAGGCGCGGATGCCCTGCGCGGCCGCCACGGCCCCGGAAAGAGTGGTGTAATACGGCACTTTATGCAAGAGGGCCGCGCGCCGCAGCGAACGGCTGTCGGCGAGCGCCTGCGGGCCTTCGGTGGTATTGAAGACGAGCTGGACGTCGCCATTGGTGATGGCGTCGACGATGTGCGGCCGACCCTCCAGCACCTTGTTCACCTTCTCGGTCGGGATGCCCTGATCGGTCAGGAAGCGCTGGGTGCCCGAGGTCGCCAGCACCTTGAAGCCGAGCGAATGCAGTTCGCGGACCGCATCGGCGATGCGCGTCTTGTCGCTCTCGCGCACCGAGACGAACACCGTGCCCTTGCGCGGTACTCTCGTGCCGCCGCCGAGTTGGCTCTTGGCGAAGGCGACCTCGAAATTGCGGTCGATGCCCATGACCTCGCCGGTCGAGCGCATCTCGGGGCCGAGCACCGTGTCGACGCCGGGGAAGCGCGCGAACGGGAATACCGACTCCTTGACGCCGACGTGCTTGAGCTTTGCCTTCTTCAGCTTGAAATCGGCAAGCTTCTCGCCGGCCATGATGCGCGCGGCGATCTTCGCGACCGGCGTGCCGACCACCTTGGCGACGAACGGCACGGTGCGCGAGGCACGCGGATTGACCTCGAGCACGTAGATCTCGCCGTCCTTGACGGCGTATTGCACGTTCATCAGGCCGACGACGTCGAGGCCGAGCGCGAGCTCGCGGGTCTGCCGCTCCAGCTCCTCGATCATCTCAGGCTCGAGCGAATGCGCCGGCAGGGAGCAGGCGCTGTCGCCGGAATGGATGCCGGCTTCCTCGATGTGCTCCATGATGCCGACAATGAAGGTGTCCTTGCCGTCGCAGAGGCAGTCGACGTCGATCTCGGTTGCGTCCGAGAGATAACGATCGAACAGCAGCGGGTTCTTGCCGAGCACGGTGTTGATCTGCCCGGTCTTGTCGTTCGGATAGCGCGCCTTGACGTCGGCCGGCACCAGCTCCGGCAGCGTGCCGAGCAGATAGTCGTTGAGCTGGTTCTCCTCGCGGATGATCTGCATCGCACGGCCGCCGAGCACGTAGGACGGGCGCACCACCAGCGGCAGGCCGAGATCGGCAGAGACGAGCCTTGCCTGCTCGACCGAATAGGCGATGCCGTTCTTGGGCTGCTTGAGACGCAGCTTGTCGAGCACGCGCTTGAAGCGGTCGCGGTCCTCGGCAAGGTCGATGGCATCAGGCGAGGTGCCGAGGATCGGCACTTCGGCGGCTTCCAGCGCGCGCGCGAGCTTCAGCGGCGTCTGGCCGCCGAACTGCACGATCACGCCGTGCAGCGTGCCGTTGGTGCGCTCCTTGGCGATGATCTCCAGCACGTCCTCGGCAGTGAGCGGCTCGAAATACAGCCGGTCGGCGGTGTCGTAGTCGGTCGACACGGTTTCCGGGTTGCAGTTGACCATGATGGATTCATAGCCGGCATCATGCAGCGCGAAGCAGGCGTGACAGCAGCAATAGTCGAATTCGATGCCCTGGCCGATACGGTTCGGTCCGCCGCCTAGAATGATGACCTTCTTCTTGTCGGACGGCGTGCTCTCGTCCGCCGGTGCGCCCGCGAACAGCGCCTCATAGGTCGAATACATATAGGCGGTCGGCGAGGCGAATTCGGCCGCGCAGGTGTCGATGCGCTTGTACACCGGACGAACGCCGAGCGCGTGGCGCTTCGCGGTGACCTCGGCTTCCGTCGTCTCGGCGAGCACCGCGAGCCGCGCATCGGAGAAGCCCATGGCCTTCAGCGTGCGCATGCCGAAGGCATTGCCCGGCAGGCCGTTCTTGCGGACCTTCTCCTCCATGTCGACGATGCCGCGCATCTCGCTGAGGAACCACGGATCGATCTTGCAGGAGTTGAAGATCTCCTCGTTCGACCAGCCGAGCCGCATCGCCTGGGCGACCTGGAGCAGCCGGTTCGGCGTCGGCGTGCCGAGCGCGGCCCGGATCGCGTTCTTGTCGTCGTCGCGGCCGAGACCCTCGATCTCGATCTCGTCGAGGCCGGTCAGTCCGGTCTCGAGCCCGCGCAGCGCCTTCTGCAGGCTTTCCTGGAAGGTGCGGCCGATCGCCATGACTTCGCCGACCGACTTCATCGACGTGGTCAGCGTGGTGGAGGCGCCGGGGAATTTCTCGAAGGCGAAGCGCGGCACCTTGGTGACGACGTAGTCGATGGTCGGCTCGAACGAGGCCGGCGTGGCGCCGCCGGTGATGTCGTTGGCGATCTCGTCGAGCGTGTAGCCGACCGCAAGCTTGGCCGCGACCTTCGCGATCGGGAAGCCGGTGGCCTTCGAAGCCAGAGCGGACGAACGCGACACGCGCGGGTTCATCTCGATGACGACCATGCGGCCGTCCTCGGGATTGACGCCGAACTGCACGTTGGAGCCGCCGGTCTCGACGCCGATCTCGCGCAGCACCGCCAGCGAGGCGTCGCGCATGATCTGGTATTCCTTGTCGGTCAGCGTCAGCGCCGGCGCCACCGTGATGGAATCGCCGGTGTGCACGCCCATCGGATCGAGGTTCTCGATCGAGCAGACGATGATGCAATTGTCCTTCTTGTCGCGCACCACCTCCATCTCGTACTCTTTCCAGCCGAGCACGGATTCTTCGATCAGCACTTCGTTGGTCGGAGACGCATCCAGGCCGCGCTCGATGATGTCGAGGAACTCTTCCTTGTTGTAGGCAATGCCGCCGCCGGTGCCGCCCATGGTGAAGGAGGGGCGGATGATCGCGGGCAGGCCGATCTCGGACAGCGCCATCATGGCCTGGCCGAAGGCGTATTCCTGGTAGCGCTTGCGGCGCTCGCTCTCGCCCAGCGTCCACTGCCGCTCATGCTCTTCGAGCGCGGCGCCGGAGAGTTTTTCGCGCTCGGCCTGATATTTGTCGCGGAACGATTTCTTCAGCGCCGAGGCGTTGGCGAGCCGCGACTTCGGCGTCTCGAGCCCGATCTTGGTCATGGCCTCGCGGAACAGCTGGCGGTCTTCCGCCTTGTCGATCGCATCCGCGGTCGCGCCGATCATTTCGACGTCGAACTTGTCGAGCGTGCCCTGGCGGCGCAGCGACAGCGCGCAGTTCAGCGCGGTCTGTCCGCCCATGGTCGGCAGCAGCGCGAAGCCGCCGGGGATGACGTGACGTTCCTTCTCGATGATCTTGGCGACGATCTCGGGCGTGATCGGCTCGATATAGGTCGCATCGGCCAATTCCGGGTCGGTCATGATGGTGGCCGGGTTGGAATTGACGAGGACGATGCGATAGCCCTCTTCCTTCAGCGTCTTCACCGCCTGGGTGCCCGAATAGTCGAACTCGCAGGCCTGGCCGATCACGATGGGACCGGCGCCGATGATCAGGATGGTGGTGATGTCTGTACGTTTGGGCATCAACTCTCGCCGGACTGGAATTTAGGCACAAAAAAAGGGCGCGCTCCTGCGCGTCCCTTTGGCCGAAGCGCGATCAGCAAAAGTGGCCACCGGTTTTGCGTCCGATCGCGCTTCTACTCTTATTAAGAGGCGCATGATCTTGACGCCAAACCGCCTACACTTTGGCGGATCATGCGCGCGCGCGGTGGTCTCCCTCGCGCGCGGGTGGGTCTTAGACCAGATTCCGGAGCGGCGAAACCCCGAAAAACGCCCATCAACCGGCAATTTTGACGGGTTTTGGCCTGGCCTGCCAGCCACGGGCGAGATGCACCAGAAGTGAGGCCGCAACGCTCGTTCCGCCGATCCAGCCGAGGTCGGTCGGCGAGAGGGTGGCCAGCACCGCCCCGCCCAATGCCCCGCCGATGGCGAAGCCGAGATGCATGGCGGAGGCGTTGAGCGAGAGCGCAATCATCGAGGCCTGCGGCTCGATCCGGATGATGCTGGCGACCTGGGCCGGGTAGAATGCCCAGCCCGAGATGCCCCAGAGGAAGATCGCGCCCAGCACCGCATAGTGCGCCTGGCCCGGCATCAGCTTCAGGACCACCGAGTGCAGGATCAGCGCTGCTGCCATGCCGGCGAGCCCGAGGCCCACGGTGGCGAGCGTACCGAGCCGGTCGGCAAGTAAGCCGCCGAACATGTTCCCGATCGCGGCCGCGCCGCCAAACACCAGCAACGCAAGGCTGATTTGCTGCGCATCGAAGCCGAGGCCGCGCAGCGGAATCGCGAAATAGGTGAACACGGTGAAGCCCCCGAGCGCCCATAGGATGGTGATCACAAGCGCGACCAGGACATTGCTGTGACGCGCCACGGCCAGCCGTTCGCCGAGCGAGGCGGTGTTGCGCGGCAGGCCGCGGGGCAGGCCGAGCAGCAGCCCGGCAAGCGCGACGGTGCCGATCATAGCGACCATGGCAAAGGTCGCGCGCCAGCCGAGCAGGCTGCCGACGAGATTGCCGAGGGGAACGCCAATGACGGTCGCGACCGTCAGGCCCGACGTGACCAGCGCCACCGCTCGGCCGCGCCGTTCCGGCGAGGCGACCGCCACGGACACTGCGAGCGCCGTCGGCATGCAAAGCCCGGAGCCCAGCGCCATCAGCATCCGCGAGGCCAGCAGCAGGGCGTAGCTGGAAGCCACCATCGCGGCGAGATTTCCGGCGATGAAGGTCGCCAGCGCCAGGGCGAGCACGGTGCGGCGGTCGATATTGTTCAGCGCGACGGCCAGGATCGGGGAGCCCACGGCGTAGGTGAGGGCGTAAGCCGTGACCAATTGGCCGGCGGCGGAGACCGAAATCTGCAAATCGGCGGCGATGCCGGGCAAAAGGCCTGCGATTACAAAGCCTTTGATGCCGATCGCAAAGGCCGCCAAGGCCAGCCAGAATACGCTCATTGGACGAGATCCCTATGTTCAACGTTTATCGAACTATTGAATGTGAGGATATGGATGTCAATTGGTTCAAGAACTATTGAACATTGTGGCCGCTTCGCTATGATTCCCGGATCATGAGCCGCACACCTCTCCACCCGACCCCCGAGCAGATCGAGTTGCCGATGGTGCTGGATTGCCTGAGCGATCCGATCCGGCTCGCCATCGTCTATCAGCTTGCCCAGCAGGAAGGTGTCAGCAGCGAGCTCTGCTGCGGCGACTTCAACGGGCTCGCGGGCAAGTCCAACCTCGCCTATCACTTCGCCAAGCTGCGCGAATGCGGCCTGATGCAGACGCGCGTGGCCGGCACCAACCGCTTCATGCGGCTGCGCCGCGAGGATCTGGACGCGCGTTTTCCCGGCCTGCTCGATGCGGTGATCAAATCCGCGGCCAAGGACGCCGAGCGGCTTCAGTTGCTGCCGGAGGGTGAAGTGGTTGCGGCAGATTGAGGTTGGGGCGGGGCAGTCCGTCTTCGCTTCCGCTGCGCTCCAGCTACGCCGGACACGCTTCGACCCTGCGGATGGCTGCGCCACGCCCGGCTTCGCCCTTCGGGCTTCGCCGCGGCAGCGTTCGCCACGAAAAGGCTTGCCGAGCCGAAGCTGCGTAAGCAGCGAAGGCTGGAGACCCGGCCTGGATTTGAACCAGGATGTAGAGCGTTGCACCGCCCTCGCGTAGACGCTTCCGCCACCGGGCCGAGGCGATCATTACCGATTGCAGTGCGACAAGCTACAACGGCTAATTGTTATGCTTAACGAACCAGAGGCGGCCGCGCGATGAAGGTCATGCGCCAGCGATTGTGGCCGATATTGGCGTGGGCGCGCTGGACCGCGAACCCGGCCGCTCTCAGCTTGGCGGTGATTTCCTCCTCGCTGTAGCGCTGGAGCCCGATACGCGTGCGCAGATGACGGTAGTCGGACAGCGCGGTGCTGATCAGCCCGATCAGCGCGTCTTTCAGGAAACCGTGGCGCAGGCCAAAGCCGAGCAGCGCCATGACGTCCCTGAACATGCCGACATTGGGCTGGAGGATGTCCCCCAGCACCAGCTTGCCGGAGGGCTTCAGGATACGGCGGATGGTGAGGAGCGCGGCATCGAGCTCGTCCGGCGCCATGTATTGCGCGACCGAGTTCATCACGACGAGGTCGATCGACTGGTCCTGCATCTTCCGGACATCGTCGAGCGAGCGGACACGGATCTTGGTGTTCGGGGCAAACCGCGCGATCAGCCGGCCGCGCACGCCCGGCGCGGGCTCGGCGAGGATCAGCTTGCCGCAGCTAGCGGCCACCTGGGTCGCCGAGAGCGCCTCGCCGCAGGCATAGTCCAGCACCGTCGCGTCCGGCGAGGGGATATAGCCGATGATGTCCCGCGCGATGATCTGGAAGTGCAAGTCGCGATGCAGCTTGCTGACATAGATCGTATGCGTCGAGTCGTAATAATCGATCCAATCGTCCATGGTATTCGATGGTCCCGGCCAAACGGTTCCCGTCAAGGAACCGGCGCTGCCCGCCTTGCGTTAGGGGTGCGACGGCGCGCCGTCAATGTCCGCGTCCTAACAGGAAGGCTTCCCGTGAGCAAAACCAACAACAAGGTCTCGCCCGATCTCGATACCCCCACCGACCTGTCGCCCGACGGGGTCAAGAAGGTTTCGGAGGCGCTCAACGTACTTCTGGCCGACGCCTTCGCGCTGTATCTGAAGACCAAGAATTTTCACTGGCACATCAGCGGCCGGCATTTCCGCGACTATCATCTGCTGCTCGACGAGCAGTCCGACCAGATCTTCGCCACCACCGACCAGCTCGCCGAGCGCGTCCGCAAGATCGGCGGCACCACGCTGAAGTCGATCGGCCAGGTCGCAAAGCTCCAGACCATCAAGGACAACAACGAGGACTACGTCCCGCCGCGCGAGATGCTGCGCGAGCTGATGCAGGACAACAAGCACGTCGCGGCTGCGATGCGCAAAGCGCACGAGGTCTGCGACGACGCCGGCGATGTCGCCAGCGCCAGCATTTTGGAAGTGTTCATCGACGAGACCGAGCGCCGGACGTGGTTCCTGTTCGAGGCCACGCGGCAGGAGGGTGGCAACGAGGCGTAGGGCACGGTGCCGTGGGGTGGGCAAAGGCGCGCTCTTGCGCGCCGTGCCCACTATCTTTCCTTTCGGCTTGAATAGATTGGTGGGCACGCTTCGCTTTGCCCACCCTACGGCGCCGCCGTTGTGGCTACCGCCACAGCCGCATCAACGCCCCATCCGTACCCGTCACGGGATCGGCCGGCGGCATCGCGACGTTCGGAATCGTCTTCAACGCTTTCGCGTGGCTCTCCGGCGTTGGCCGCGCGATCTCCATCTTGCTGCCCGGCGGATAGGCGCCGATCACGCAGAAATCCTCGCTCGCCCTGATGCGTTGATGGCCGGTGCCGGCGGGCAGGATCGCGACATCACCCGCCTTGATCTCGAGCTCCTGGCCATGGTCGCCGCCGAAGCGGACGCGGGCACTGCCGCGCGCGACGCCGAGCACCTCATGCACCGTCGCGTGGTAATGCAGATAATCGTAGACGCCGTTCCGCCACGTCCCGCCCCAGCCATTCGCTTCGAACAGGTTCTCGATGGTCTCTTCCGGCCGCTCCGGGTCGAGCTTCACCGCAGCCTGGTAGACCAGGAACGGAAGGATGTTGTTCGGCACGAGCCCGTCATCCTCGAACACGATGGCGAGCGGCTCGGCCTTGTCGCGGACGACGGACATGGCGGGACTCCGGCTGCAAAGACAGCGGGACAACATTCTATCGTGTGGAGGTGTTCCTCAACAGGTCACCTGTCCCGGACGCGCTGCAGCGTGCAACGCCGCGGCGCAGAGCCGGGACCCCAGAGAGCCGCGAGGCCCGGTTCAGCGGGGCATGAGAGCGCGCGTCTTACGCGCTCTTCTTCTGCCGCATCAGATCCGCAAAACGCTGGAACAGGTAGTGTGAGTCGCGCGGGCCTGGTGAGGCCTCGGGGTGGTACTGCACCGAGAACACCGGCTTGCCGTCGAGTTGGATGCCGCAATTGGAGCCGTCGAACAGCGAGATGTGGGTCTGCGTCGCGCCCTTCGGCAGCGTGGTCTCGTCCACCGCAAAGCCGTGGTTCATCGAGGTGATCTCGACCTTGCCGGTGGTCTCGTCCTTCACGGGGTGATTGGCGCCGTGATGGCCCTGATGCATCTTCTTCGTCTTGGCGCCGACGGCGAGGCCGAGCATCTGGTGGCCGAGGCAAATGCCGAAGGTCGGCGTGCCGGACTTGATGACGTCCCGGATCACAGGCACGGCATATTTGCCGGTCGCGGCCGGATCGCCCGGACCGTTGGACAGGAACACGCCGTCCGGCTTCATCGCCAGAATGTCTTCGGACGAAGTCGTCGCCGGCACCACCGTCACCTTGCAGCCGACGCCGGCGAGCAGGCGCAGGATGTTGCGCTTGATGCCGTAGTCGATGGCGACGACGTTGAACTCCACCTTGTCCTGGCGGCCAAAGCCCTTGTCCCACAGCCACGGCGTCTCGTCCCAGGTGAAGCGCTGGCCGCTTGTGACCATCGGCACGAGGTCCATGCCCTCGAGGCCCGGCCATTCGCGCGCCTCTTCCTTGAGGCCATGCAGGTCGAACTCGCCGTTCCTGGCGTGCGCGATCACGGCGTTGGGCATGCCCTTTGAGCGGATCAGCGCGGTCAGTGCGCGGGTGTCGATGCCGGAGAGGCCGATGATGCCGCGCGCCTTTAGCCACTGGTCGAGATGCTTGGTGGCTCGATAGTTCGAGGGATCGGTGATCGCGGTGCGGAGGATCACGCCGCGGGCGCCAGGTGTGGCGGCCATGTTCACCGTCTCGATGTCTTCCTCGTTGGTACCGACATTGCCGATATGCGGGAAGGTGAAGGTGATGAGCTGCCCGGCATAGGAGGGGTCGGTGAGGATCTCCTCATAGCCGGTCATCGCGGTGTTGAAGCAGACTTCACCGACGGCGTGGCCTTCGGCGCCGAGACCAAAGCCTTCAAGCACCGTGCCGTCGGCAAGCACGAGGAGCGCGGTCGGTTTATGGTCCGGCCAAGCGGGATCGTTGTCATGTTGTGTCATGAGCGCGTTTCATAAGCCTGCCGGACGCCCCCGTCAAAGCGCAGATGCACCGATTCACATGCGTTTTTGCATATTTGACAGCCTGTCTCGGGCTCCTAAGCTTGGCCGCACAATTTCCGGCAAATTCCTGGGCTTGCGAGGCAATAATGGACCAGACCACCCCGATTCTGTTGGTTCCGGGGCTGGCCTCCTCGGCCCGGATCTATGCTCCGGTCATCCCGGCGCTGTGGCGTTTCGGCCCGGTCATGGTTGCCAACCATATCCGCGACGACAGCATGGCGGCGATCGCCGCCCGCATGCTGAGCGAGGCCCCGCCGCGCTTCGCGCTCGCGGGCCATTCCATGGGCGGCTACATCGCGTTCGAGATCATGCGCCAGGCGCCCGAACGGGTGTCAAAGCTCGCGCTGATCAATACCCAGGCGCGGCCAGATACGCCGAAGGCAACCGCACGCCGGCGCGGCTTGATGGAACGCGCCCGGCGCGGCGAGCTCCGCGCGCTTCGCGAGGAGAGCTTTCCGGAGCTCGTGCATCCGTCGCGGCGCGACGATGCCGATATTCTCAAGCTGGTGCATGCGCAGGACGAGGATGTCGGTGTCGAGGGCTATCTGCGGCAGCAGACCGCGATCATCGCACGGGTGGATTCGCACCCGACGCTTGCAGCCATCAAATGCCCGACGCTTGTGTTGACGGGCGATGCCGACAACACCATCCCGAACGCGCTCTCCAGGGAGATGGCCGCGGGCATCGCCGGCGCAAGGCTCAAAGTCCTCGATCGCTGCGGGCACTTGCCGCAAGCCGAGCAGCCCGAAGCGACAGTGCGGGCCCTGACCGAATGGCTCGGAACCGAGGTTGTCTAGGGGCCGCGAACGGCCTAGATCAGGCGTCAGATATTCGAAGGGATCACGATCATGTTGCGCGACGACATCAACAATGCGGTCAAGGAGGCCATGAAGGCCAAGGACGAGCGCAAGCTGTCCACGCTGCGCATGGTCAACTCGACCATCAAGAACGCCGACATCGACGCTCGCGGCAACGGCAAGCCGCCGCTGTCGGACGCCGATCTGCTCGGTGTGCTGCAGAAGATGATCAAGCAGCGCCAGGAGGCGGTCGAGCTCTACGACAAGGGCGGCCGCGCCGAGCTCGCGGCGCAGGAGCGCGAGGAGATCGCGGTGATCTCGGCGTATCTGCCGAAGCAGATGGCCGACGACGAGGTGAAAAAGGCGATCGCGGATGCGATCGGCGAGACCGGTGCCGCCGGCATGAAGGACATGGGCAAGGTGATCGCCGTGCTGCGCGCGAAGTATGCCGGGCAGATGGACTTCGGCAAGGCGAGCGGCCTCGTGAAGGCCGCGCTGTCGGGCTAGCTGCTTACCCTCCCCTGGAGGGGAGGGTCGATCGCGCGAAGCGCGAGCGGGGTGGGGTGATCTCTCCACTCGGGCAGCGCTTCCGCGGAAAGACTGCCACCCCACCTCGGTTCGCATGCCGCTTCGCTTCATGCGAACCGATCCTCCCCCTCCAGGGGAGGATCGGTACCTTTGACGTGGCTGCGATCCGGTCTACTCTCTGGACAAGAAAAATCGGGAGGCACGATGACCGGCGCCATCAAACCGTTCCGCATCGCCATCAGCGACGACATTCTCTCCGATCTCAAGTCGCGTCTCACCCGCACGCGTTGGCCGGAGGCGGAGCTGGTCGACGACTGGAGCCAGGGCGCACCGCTGAAGTGGATCCGGGAGGTCTGTGCCTACTAGGCGAGCGAATATGACTGGCGCGCCCGCGAGGCAAAGCTCAACCGCTTCGCGCAGCTCACCACCGAGATCGACGGGCTCGACATCCACTTTATTCATGCGCGTTCGAAAGAACCAAGCGCGCTGCCGCTGATCATCACCCATGGCTGGCCGGGCTCGATCGTCGAATTCCAGAAGGTGATCGCGCCGCTCACCGATCCCGTCGCGCATGGCGGCAATCCTGCGGATGCGTTTCACGTGATCTGTCCTTCGCTGCCCGGCTTCGGCTTCTCCGCCAAGCCGAAGGCGACCGGCTGGGGCGTCGATCGCATCGCCGCGACCTGGGCGAAGCTGATGGAGCGGCTGGGCTATGCGCGCTATGGCGCGCAAGGCGGCGATTGGGGCTCGGCGGTGACGGCCTCGCTCGGTTCGCAGGATGGGGCGCACTGCGCCGGCATTCACATCACGCTGTCCTTCAACTCGCCGCCGCGCATGGAGGGCGAGCCGACGCCGGAGGAGAAGCGGGCACTCGCCGGCCTCAAGCATTACGTCGATTTCGACTCCGGCTATTCCAAGCAGCAATCGACGCGCCCGCAGACGCTCGGCTATGGCCTCACGGATTCGCCGAGCGGGCAGGCGGCCTGGATTTTGGAAAAGTTCTGGGCCTGGACCGATTGCGACGGGCACCCTGAGAACATCTTCAGCAAGGACGAGCTGCTCGACAACGTCATGCTTTATTGGGTGACGGAGACGGCGACCTCCTCGGCGCGACTCTACTGGGAGAGCTTTGGCAAGCGCCGCACCACGCCTGTCGTCAAGGTGCCGACCGGCGTCGCCGCGTTCCCCAAGGAAATCATCACGCCGGTGCGGAGCTGGATGGAACCGAACTTTCACAACATCACGCATTGGAGCGAGATGGAGAAGGGTGGCCATTTCGCCGCCTTCGAGCAGCCGGAGCTGTTCGTGCGCGATGTCAGGAAATTCTTCCGGACGATGCGGTAACTCTCTAGACTGGGCAACAACGACGAGACCCGGGAAGACGACCAAGCCCATGCTCACCGAAGCCAAGACCTACGACGAGCTCGTCCGCAACTTCCGCTGGGACATCCCGGCGCACTTCAACATGGCGGAAGCGTGCTGCGATCGCCATGCCGACGGCACCGGCCGGCTCGCGCTTGTTTATGTCGACGAGAACGGCGCCACCACGCGCACCTCCTTCGACGAGGTCGCGGACATGTCGCGCCGCTTTGCCAACGTGCTGAAGGCCGATGGGCTTTCGCGCGGCGACCGCGTCGCGGTGTTCCTGTCGCAATCGCTGGAGCTGCCGATCGCGCATATGGCGGCGTTCCGCTCCGGCCTGGTCTCGATCCCGCTGTTCGCCCTGTTCGGCGAGGACGCGCTGGAATTCCGCCTTTCGAATTCACAGGCGAAGGCAATCATCACGGATGAGGCGGGCTGGGAGAAGCTCACGAAGATCCGCGAGCGGCTGCCCTATTTGCAGGACATCTACATCACGAGCGGCGCCGTCCACGCCGGCGCAAAGCCATTCTGGCCGGCGATCGAAACCGCGTCCGAGGACTTTGCGACCGTCGACACCGCCGCCGATGATCCTGCGCTGATCATCTACACCTCGGGCACGACGGGAAATCCCAAAGGCGCGCTGCATGCGCACCGCGTGGTGCTCGGCCATCTCCCCAATGTCGAGATGTGTCACAACTTCTTACCCAGGCCCGGCGATCTGATGTGGACGCCGGCGGACTGGGCCTGGATCGGCGGCCTCGTCAACGGCCTGCTCGCATTCTGGTATCACGGCATCCCCCTGGTCGGGCATCGCGCGCGCAAATTCGAGCCGCAGGCGGCGATGCAGATGATGGCCGATCTCGGCGTCCGCAACGTCTTCCTGCCGCCAACCGCGCTGAAGCTGATGCGGCAGGCGGGTGTGAAGCACGCGGGCGTCAAGCTCCGCAGCATCTTCACCGGCGGGGAATCGCTCGGCGGCGAGCTGCTCGGCTGGGTGCGCGAGACCTTCGGCATCGACGCCCATGAGGTGTTCGGCCAGACCGAGTGCAATCTCGTGATCGGCAGCAACTCCAACCTGTTTCCAATCCGCCCGGGTTCGATGGGCAAGGCGACGCCGGGCTTCGACGTTCGCATCGTCAACGACAAGGGCGAGGAATTGCCGCGCGGCCAGCGGGGCATCATCGGCGTGCGCC
This sequence comes from Bradyrhizobium sp. SBR1B, assembly GCF_014198205.1. Classification (NCBI taxonomy): domain Bacteria; kingdom Pseudomonadati; phylum Pseudomonadota; class Alphaproteobacteria; order Hyphomicrobiales; family Nitrobacteraceae; genus Bradyrhizobium; species Bradyrhizobium sp. SBR1B. The sequence continues at coordinate 187,385 of NZ_JACIHC010000002.1, read as the reverse complement.
AGCCATGCCCCGTCACCATGCTCGAATATTGGCGCAATCCCGAGGCGACGGCGAAGAAATATGCCGGCGAATTCCTGCTCACCGGCGATCTCGGCGTGCAGGACGAGGATGGCTATTTCTGGTATGTCAGCCGCGAGGACGACGTCATCACCACCGCCGGCTATCGCGTCGGCCCGTCCGAGATCGAGCACACGCTGATGAAGCATCCCTCGGTGGCGATGGCCGCGGTAATCGGCATTCCCGATCCGATCCGCACCGAATCGATCAAGGCCTGGATCGTGCTGCGTCCGGGCTTTACCGGCACCGACGCGCTGGCGCGCGAGATCCAGGAGTTCGTCAAGGTGCAGCTCGCCGCGCATGAATATCCGCGCTTCGTCGAATTCGCCGAGACGCTGCCGATGACGGCGACGGGCAAGGTGCTGCGGCGCGAGCTGCGGGCCAAGGGCTGACTTCTTAAAAGGGCTGACTTCCGACAATGGCCAAGACGTCTCAAGCCGCGGGACTTCACCGCGCTTCGCTCGACAAGTTGCACGATCTCGATGCGGCGCTCGAGCTCATGTATTACGGCTGGCGCGGGATGACGCTGGAAGCGGACGAATATCTTGCGAAGCAGGGCCTGTCGCGTCCGCATCATCGCATCCTCTACGTGGTGGCACGGCGGCCCGATATCGCGATCGGCTCGCTGCTCGAGGTCCTCGGCATTTCCAAGCAGGCCTTGAGCCGGCCGCTCAGTCTGCTGCTGGAGCGCAAGCTGGTGACGTCGAGGCGCTCGCCCGAGCAGCATCGCTCGAAGCTGCTGCGTCTGACGGCCGCCGGGCAGCGCATCGAGCAACGGGCTTCGGACCACGAGCGCAAGGTTTTGCGCGAGGCGTTCGATCGCGTCGGCGCATCGGGGGCGGCGGCATGGATGGCTGTCATGGGGACGATCGCCGACAATAACTGACGGTTCTTAAAGTCAATGTAGTTGACATGAGAAGCGGGCTTTGCCACTGTCCTGGCAACAGGCCGGGGAGGGCCCGTGTCGTCATGAGCGGACAGAATCCATTGAGCGCGCAGAAGATGAATCGCGCGGCCGCCGAGCGCTTCGTCGCGGCATGGTGCGCGAATTGGTGCAAGGTCGAGATCGACGCGGTGGTGGCGCATTTCGCCGAGAATGCGCAGATGCGCAGCCCTCTGGCGCTGACGCTGACCGGTTCTCCTGTCGTCGCCGGCATCGAGAATATCCGCGCCTATTGGCGCAAAGCCTATGGCCACATCGAAAGCGCGGACCTGAAGATCCTGAGCTGGAGCTGGGACGACACCATCGCGCGCCTGACGGTGTGGTGGCAGCTCGGCGACACGCGCGCCAGCGAGTTCATGGATTTTGACGACGCTGGCCGCGTCGTGCGCAGCGAAGCCTTTTACGGAAAATGACCATGCGCCTTTCGGATATCGTCCTGCTCCTCAACACGCTGTGGTTCGGCGGCGCCTTCATCCAGTTCAGCATTGCGCAGGCCAACACGCTGAAGATCTTGCTGCCGCGGGAAGAGCGCAGCAATCCGATCGCGCCGACCCTGGCGGCCAGCGTTGCGTTCCTGGGCGGGATGAACCTGCCGATCGGGCTGCTGTCGTTCTACCTTCTGGTTGCGCGTCCGCTCTTCTTCCAGCCGGTCGAGGCGCAGCTCACGCTGTTCCTGTTCTTTTCGGCCTGCCATTTCAGTCAGTTCGCCTATAACCTCCCGGTGCTGATGCGTGGCGGACGTGTCGGGGTCGCCTACTGGCCGGTGTTGAAGGGTCCGATGCTCCGGATCTTCGTCATCGACGCGGGCCTGTTCGCGGCCAATCTCGCAGTGGCGCTTCAGCTCGCGATAGCGTCCTGATCTACCGCGACGGATCCGCGAGCGCGGCCCGCAGCATCGCCGCAAGATCCTTTCGCCGGAACGGCTTGGTCAGAATGCGGGCGTCGCCGCCCCCGTCCGGTGTTTTGACGGGAGTCTGGCTGTAGCCCGAGGTGAAGAGCACTTTGAGATCAGGCCGCAGCTCGGTTGCTTGCCTCGCAAGCTCCGGCCCGAATATGCCGCCGGGCATGACGACGTCGGTGAACAGCAGCTGGATGTCTCCGGGCTGGCGCAGCACCTCCAGCGCTGCCGGTCCGTTCGACGTCGCGATGACCCGGTAGCCGAGCGTGCTGAGCTCGTTCTCGACATAGGCCCGCACCATGTCGTCGTCTTCGACGAGGAGAATGGTCTCGTGTCCCGCTTGTGTGACGGTCGCTTCCGCTGGGCGCAGGTCCTCGCCCGGCGGTGTTTCGAGACGGGGAAAGAACAGCCTGACGACACTGCCTCGTCCCGGCTCGGACTGTATCTGCACAAGTCCGCCGGACTGTTGTGCAAATCCGTAGACCATGCTCAGGCCGAGGCCGGTCCCCTTGCCAACCTCCTTGGTCGTGAAGAACGGCTCGAACGCGCGGCTGACCACCTCGGCGCTCATGCCGCTGCCGGTATCGGTCACGGCCACCATCACGTAGTCGCCGGGCCGCGGCTCGCCGTTGACGTCGAGGTCGGATTCACCGAGCGAATTGTTGCGCACCTCGACCGTCAGCTTGCCGCCCTCCGGCATCGCGTCGCGCGCGTTGAGCACGAGGTTGAGCAGGGCCGTCGTCAGCTGGCCGGGATCGACGCTGGCCGGCCATAAATCCCGTTCGAGCGCGAAGCGGCACTCGATGTGCTCGCCCAGTGTCCGACGCAGAAGCTGCTCCATGCCGAGCACTTTCTCGGCGATGTCGATCTCTCTCGGCCGCAGCGGCTGCTTGCGTGCGAAGGCGAGCAGGCTCCGTGTCAGGTCAGAGCCGCGCTCGGCGGCGGTCGCGATGTCGCCGGCGATGCGGTGCAATTCCTTGTTTCCCGCCAGCTGGTCGGCAAGATGCTCGGAGTTGCCGAGAATGACGGTCAGGAGATTGTTGAAGTCATGCGCCACGCCGCCGGTGAGCTGGCCCATGGCTTCCATCTTCTGGGATTGGCTGAGCTTCTGGTTGAGATCCGCGATCGCGGCGCGCTGCCGCTGCAGCGATTCGGCGGTGCCGTTGAGCAGGGTCATCAATCCGCCGAGCTCGCCGCCCGGATGGGGCTCCGGAATGCGCGCGCTGAGATCTCCGCGCCCGAGCCTCTTCGCCATGGTGGCGAGCCGCCCGACCTGGCGGCCGATGCTCACGGTCGTGAGGATCCATAAGCCGGCCAGGAGCAGCAGTAAGGCCACCGCGAGAATCGCCATGTCCTCGTAAAGCCGGCGGTTCGCTGCCGCGACCAGTCCGTCCTTGGAGCGTCCGACCATGATGGTGAGGCCGGCCTTGCGCATCGAGGGCGAGCGGGCAACGCCCCAGATCTGCGTGCGGCCCCCGCGGTCGGTGACTTCCCGAAATGGCTCGCCATCGGGCGCTGCCGCAAAGCGGAACAGATCGGAGCCCGCAATGGTCCCGCCAATGGGCACGCTCCAGCCGCCGCCCTTGGGGGCGACCAGGACCGTACCCTTGGCGTCGACGAACAGGATGTCCTTCTCGGCCAGCAGCCGCTTGTCGTGAAATTCCGCGAATTTGTTCAGGTTGAAGGATGCGAGCAGCACGAATTTCAGCGCGCCCGCCTCCGATCGCACGGGATAGGCGATCTGGAGCACCGATAGCCCGGTGAGGCGGCCGAACACCGGCTCCGCGGCAACGACGCCTTGAAGACCCTTGACCTCTTTGAAATAGCCGCGGTCGTTCAGGTCGAGGGTGCGGTTGGTCCGAAGCGAGTCGCAGAACAGGCTGCCGTCGGGATCGATGGTCAAGATGCCCGTGAACTGCGGATATTCTTCGCGCACTTCCGACAGGAACGCCGAGCACGCCGCCTTGTCGCGCGTGTCGAGGTCGCGGGCCCGGGCGAGCCCATAATGAAGCTGGGCGGTGCCCTGGATCTTCTCGTTCAGATCGCTCGCGATGTCGTCGGCGGATGCGGCCAGATTGGCCAGCGCCGCGTCGATCTCGCTGGCCCGGTTCTGCACAAAACGCAGCCCGACCAGGATCGCGGGCACCAGCATGGCGGCAATGACGAGGATCAGTAACCGGGTACGCAGGCTCATCGGTGGGGCGGTCCGCTCTCAGGCGCATCTGCTCGGAGGTACAATTTGCGGACGATCGTCTGCCCAGTCCATAGCATTGGCGCGAAAATCGCGCCGATGGTGAAGGATTTCGCATCGCGAGCATTGTTACCTCGCCGCTGCTCTTCGCACCGGCTGGCATCAAGTTGCGCCTGCGCGCGGCGGCGCTAGTATCGCAGCATGCGCGCGACGAAAGATCGCGCCGATGTGTGGAGGGAGCTGATGTCCATCTCCGGCAAGGTCGATCCGGTGGTACGTCGCGTCGCGGCGACCGATATCGCCGAGGCGCTGGTCGAGGGTCTGCGCGATTTCCAGGCGCTACCGTTTTACGGTCTCTGCTTCGGCGCGCTCTACGCCGCCGGCGGCATCGCCATCATGCTGTGCCTCACCGCCTTCGGAATGGTCTATCTCGTCTATCCCCTGGCGGCAGGCTTCGCGTTGATCGGGCCATTCGTGGCGATCGGGCTCTATGAGGTCAGCCGCCGCCGCGAGCGCGGCGAGCCGGTCTCCTTCGGCGCGATCTGGTCGGCCGTGCGCGCGCGCAGCGAGATCGGCTGGATGGCGTTCGTCACGCTGTTCGTGTTCGTGATCTGGATGTATCAGGTGCGGCTCCTGATCGCGCTGCTGCTCGGTCTGCACGCTTCGTTCTCGAGCCTTCAGGAATTCATGACCGTGGTGCTGACCACGAATGAAGGCCTGCTGTTCCTCGGCATCGGCAATGCGGTCGGCGCGGTGCTGTCGCTGATCCTGTTCTCGCTGACCGTGGTGTCGTTTCCGCTGTTGCTCGACCGCGAGGTCGATTTCGTCACGGCGATGGTGACAAGCGTGCGCGCGGTGGTGACGAGCCCGCTGCCGATGATCACATGGGCCGCCGTGATCGTGATGCTGCTGATCGTCTCGGCGCTGCCTTACTTTCTTGGGCTGATCGTGACGTTACCCGTGCTCGGGCATGCGACCTGGCATCTTTATCGGCGGCTGGTGGTGCCGGTGTAGCTAGTCGCTGTCCTTTTGCCCTTGGGCGGTGCCGTAGGGTGGGCAAAGCGACTTGTCCGCCGTAGCTCGAAGAGCGAAGGCGGAAGCGTGCCCACCACCCCTCTCAGCCGGGGACAGATGGTGGGCACGGCGCAAGTGCGCCTTTGCCCACCCTACGATGCCGAGTTCGCGGAGACAGACCCCGTCTCGCCCTACGGCGTCTTGATCCCCATCGCCTTCAGGGCATCCAGCATCCGCTGCGGTGGCCCCATCTTCACCGCCAGCGGCTTGCCGGTTTCCAACAGGCTCTTGAGGCTGGACAGGATCGCGGGCCAGCCCGAACGGCCACCGGCGAGGATGTCCTCGCTGAGCGGGCGGTCGTGGCCTTCGCTCATGGTAAGCCGGACCGCATCGCCGGCCTGTTCGATCTCGTAGGTGACGAGAGTCGGCCCGAGCTTCTCGATCAGCTCGGGCCAGTTGACGTTGAAGGTGACCGACAGCTTTCGCGGCGGATCGTAGGCGAGAACCTCGCCGCTGATGTGCAACGCGCCATCGGGCGTGCGCACGGTGAACGCGCCGCCAAGGCGCGGCTCGACCTCCACGGCATTGCCGAAGAAATACTGCTTGCTGAACTGGGCCGAGGTCAGCGCCTCCCACACTTTCTCCGGCGTCGAGGCGATGTAGATGGTGTAGACCGTCAGCGGCTTGAATTGATCGAGGTTCATTTTGCGTCGAATCCCTTGTTGAGCGCCGTGCGGGGAATGGCGAGCACTTTGCCCCTCTCCAGCAGGCTCTTGAGCCCGGACAGGATCGCCGGCCAGCCATTGGAGACGGCGCCGAGATATTTGCCGCCCTCGACGAAGCCGTCATGCAACACGGTCAAACGCACGAGCGCGCCGAACGGTTCGATGGTGAAGACGACGCGTGAGATTGGCTCGCCGCGCAGCTCTTCGAATTTCTGGTGCTTGAAGCTGTAGGACAGGCGGCGCGGCGGATCGGATTCCAGGATTTCGCCGGAATCGGTGACCTCGCCATCGAGCGTAAGCGCAAAGGGCGAGCCGACCTGCCAGTCGGAGCGGACCTCGGCGCCGAACCAGTACTGCCTGGTGAATTCGCTCGACGTCAACGCCTCCCACAGCTTTTCCGGCGTGGTCTCGATATAGGTCACGTAGACGAACTCCGGCTTACTCATCGCGCTTCTCCAACTGGCGTTTCAACTCGCTGAGCGCGGCGAGCTTGCCGCGCTCGAATTTTTTGATCCAGCGTTCGCCGATCTGATGGATCGGCACCGGGTTGAGATAGTGCAGCTTCTCGCGGCCATGCCTGATGGCGGTGACGAGATTGGCCTCTTCCAGGATCGCAATGTGCTTGGTCACGGCCTGCCGCGTCATCGCAAGGCCCTCGCAGAGCTCGTTCAGCGTCTGGCCGTTCCTGGCATGAAGCCTGTCGAGCAGCGACCGTCGTGACGCATCGGCGAGCGCTTTGAAGACCTCATCCATGGTGTCGATAATAGGCAACCAAATGGTTGCATGTCAAGATGGAGTCTTTGGCGCGCGCAGTCGGCCGTGCTAGCCTCGACGCTCAGCCAACGCAGATTGGTTCCGGGAGGATTTTGATGTTCCGTCGCGTTTCACGTGTTGCCGCTCTCGTCCTTTTCGCGTGCAGCACCGCGGCCCAGGCGCAGAAGCAGACCATCGGCGCGCCGCCCGAAGCGTCCAACATGAAGCTAGTCGGGAGCAACGACCTCCAGGCCCGCAGCGCCTATCAGCCGACCATCCATCACCAGGGCGATCGCTGGATCGCCTATATCGGCCATCACGGCGGCACTGATGATGTGCCCGCGCCCGTCAACCCGATGACGGGCAAGGCCGAGCCGAACGGAACCTCGATCGTCGACGTCACCGATCCCGCGCGTCCAAAATATCTGCGGCATCTGCCGGGGCAGGAGGGCAAGTACGAATCCGGCGGCGCGCAGATGGTGCGGGTGTGCGACGGCAAGGCCTTGCCGAGGGGCGATCCCAACGCGGTCTACATGCTCAGGACGTTCGGCGGCGAGGCGCACGAGATCTGGAACGTCACCGATCCCGCGAGCCCCGTGCTCATCACCCGCATCGGCGGCCTGAAGGACACCCACAAGAGCTGGTGGGAATGCGACACCGGTATCGCCTATCTCGTCTCGGGCGCGCCGGACTGGCGCACGCGGCGGATGACGCAGATCTATGATCTCTCCGATCCCGCGCGCCCGCAGAAGATCCGCGATTTCGGTCTGCCCGGTCAGGAGCCCGGTTCGACCGGCGCGGTGCCGACCGAATTGCACGGGCCGATCTCGACCGGGCCCGACGGCAACCGCGTCTATTTCGGCTACGGCACCAACAAGGGCGGCATTTTGCAGATCGTCGATCGCGACAAGCTCTTGAGCGGGGCAAAGGAGCCGACGCCGGACAATCTGCGCTATCCCGAGATTGCGCGCATGCCGATGTCCGCCTTCAACGGCGCGCACACGACGTTTCCGATGCTCGACATGCCCATCGCGGAATTCGCCGAGGACAAGGACGGCAAGACCCGCGACATCGTCATGATCGTGAATGAAGCGATCCTCAACGAATGCGGCGAGGCGCGGCAGATGGTGTGGTTCGCCGACGTCACCACCGAGACGCGGCCGATGATGATCTCGAGCTACACCGTGCCGGAGGCGAGCGGGCGGTTCTGTCAGCGCGGCGGGCGCTTCGGCGCGCATTCCTCCAACGAGAGCATGGCGCCGGTCTACTACAAGAAGATGGCCTTCATTGCCTTCTTCAATGCCGGCGTGCGCGCGCTCGATATCCGCGATCCCTATCATCCCAAGGAGGTCGGCTATTTCATTCCCTCGATCACGGCTGCGACCGACAAGCGCTGCATCCCGATCGAGGGCGGCGAGCGCTGCAAGGTCGCGATCCAGACCAACAATGTCGAGACCGATGATCGCGGCTACATCTACATCGTCGACCGCGCCAATACCGGCCTGCATATCCTGGAGCTGACCGGCCCGGCCCGCAATGTCGCCGGCCTGCCGAAGAACTGATGATGCGGCGCGGACCGATGTCGGCGTCGATGTTGGTACGTCGCTTCCACATTCTCCGCTGTCATTCCCCGCGCAGGCGGGGAATCCAGTATTCCAGAGACGTTGGTGAAGTGCGGAGGCGTCGCGGCGTACTGGATCCCCCGCTTTCGCGGGGGATGACACCGTTGGTTGAGCGCGCACCTTGCGCTCATCTCACTTCCCTCTGCGCCCGTCCCATGCATTAATATGGCCCAACCGCTCCGAGCCGAGTCTCCCCCATGATGTCCATGCAAGCCTATTTCGCCTTCGTCGCCGCCTGCATTGCGCTGGCGCTGCTGCCGGGGCCGATCGTCACCCTCGTCATCGCCAACGGCCTGCGCCACGGCACGCGTGCCGCGCTGACCAACGTGGCCGGTGCGCAGGCCGGCCTTGCCATCGTCATCGGCATCGTCGCGGTCGGCCTGACCTCGCTGATGGCGACCATGGGCTACTGGTTCGACTGGGTGCGCTTTGCCGGCGCCACCTATCTCGTCTGGCTCGGCATCAAGCTGATCTGGGCGCCGGTCGAGGGCGTCGATGTCGACACACCGCCACCGCCGCCGCGCGGCGGCTTCTTCCTGCAGGGTTTCCTGGTGCTGCTGTCGAACCCGAAAGTGCTGGTGTTCTTCGGCGCCTTCATCCCGCAGTTCATGGACATGAACCAGCCGCACTTTCCGCAAGTGGCGCTGCTGGGCGCGACCTTCATGGTCACCGCCGTGGTGACCGATGCGCTCTACGCCATCGCCGCAGGCCGCGCGCGAAAATTTTTCTCGGCCCGCCGCACGCGGATGATGTCGCGCATCTCCGGCGGCTTCATGATCGGCGGCGGCATTTGGCTGGCGCTGACCAGGGCGAAGTGAGGCTTACACCAACAGCTCCACCTTCAGCTCCATCTCGACCTCGGCAAGGATCCTTGCCAGCCGTTCGGCCCATTGCTGCTGGCCGGTGTGGTCGGCGATCAGATCCTGCCGGATCTCGATGCCAGTGTTGACGAGGCCGCGCCCTTCGCCGTGGACGGGGATGGTGTAGTCGGTGAGGTCGCTGACCGCGTAAGGCTCGTTGTCGCCGACAACGAGATCGCCCTCTGCGCGCAGATGTTTCAACAGCAGTTGCGGCAGCACGGTGTCGCGGTTGTAGAGCGCGGCGATGTGCCAGGGCCGCGCGACGCCGGCATAGACGGGCGTGAAGCTGTGCAGCGACGCCAGCACCGTCGGCCGCTTGTCGTGCAGGCGGGCGTCGATCGCGGCATCGATGCGATCATGATAAGGCTCGAAAATCTCGCGCCGCCGTGCCTCCCGCTCCCCATCCGATATCCCTTCGTTGCGCGGGATCGCGGTGGCTTCGGAGATCACGGGGATCGAGCTTGCAGCAGAAGGCGGGCGGTTGCAGTCGATCACGAGCCGCGAATAGCGCTGCGCGATCAGATGCGCACCCAGCAACCTTGCGAGCCGCTCGGCGACGCCGGCAATGCCGATGTCCCAGCCGATGTGCCTGACAAGCTCGCTTTCCGCGATGCCGAGATCGCCGAGCGCGCGGGGCAGCACCCGTCCGTAATGATCCGAGGTGAGCAGAAAGGGCGAAGTCCCTTCGGCATTTACCTCATGCACGGGCAAAATATCGCCCTCGCCGAGCAGTTGATCGGCGGCCTCGGCCGTGTGCAGATCCATCCTGATTGCCTATGAAACGATTACGTGTCTAAACGGAGTAACGATATTGCACCGACGTCGCAACTTTAGAGCAGCATGACCTCCGATCGCCTTTTCGTCTACGGCACCCTGATGCGCGGCTTCGACCATCCGATGGCGCGACTGCTCGCGGGCCACGCCGATTTTGTGGGTGAAGCGACCTGCCGCGGCCGGCTCGTCCTGGTGAAGCATTATCCGGGACTGCTGCTGTCGAATGCTGCCTCCGACATCGTTCATGGCGAGCTCTTCCGGATGCGCGTACCTGACGAGCTCCTGGGCGAGCTCGACATGTACGAGGCCTGCGGCGAAGGTTTTCCCGAGCCGACCGAATATCTGCGCCGGCTGATCGACGTGACGCTGCCTGATGGCACCACGGAGAAGGCCTGGACCTATGTCTACAACTGGCCCCTCACGGGTTTGCCGCTCATCGAGTCCGGGCGGTTCTTGGCGCACTAGTTGTTTTCGAGCATGATCTTCTCGGAAAACCGCTTCGCACTTTTCCGGATCATGCTCTAAGCCGACAGCACTTCCTTCACCACGCGCACGTCGACCTCGCGCTCGACGTAACTCCATTCCTCGGTTTCCCGGAGCATCGCCACCAGCTCCTCGAACAAGGAGGCATGCACGGGGGCGAATTCGAACCAGGTCAGGAAATCGAAGGGCTCGCCGAGGTCGCGGCAATGATAGAGCTGGCGCGCGATCGCGGGCAGGAAACGAAGGCTGCTCGCGATGTGGTGCGACTTGTCCTCGAAGATCTGGCGGCGCTCTTCCTGCGTCAACTCCCACCAGGCCTGCGATTTGCGGATCGGGATCAGCGCCGCGCTGGTTGCTTCCATCCGGCCGAGCCCGGCCTGCACGGCTGTGAGCTGCTGCTTCTCGGGCCGCTCGGTGTAGCGCAAATTGCTGGGGGCGCCGACCAGCCGCCAGGCATTGCGCGAGGGCACCAGCGGCAATGAGACGGCCTCGCTGTCCGTCACCGACAGCGCCGGCATGAAGGGCAGGGGCTCGCCGGTCACGGGCGCGATCGAGACCACGCGCCAGCCCCCGCTGTGTCCGCCCCGAAAGGTCCTGAACATGGGGATATGGAAGCGTGGAACCGGGTTAGGTTCAAGGGGCTCGTCATTTCGGCACTACGGTCCCGTCATCCTGAGGCGCGAGTGGCGCCATGCCATGCATCGCGCCGGGAGCTTGAAGGATGAACGGCCGCGCTGATGCTCAGTACTCGACGCGGTTAGAGCCGGGCCGACGCCCTTCGAGGCTCGCCGAAGAGGCGAGCACCTCAGGGTGACGGATGAAAGCAATCGCTCGTGGCATTGGGCTCGCGCTGATGCGTCCGCGGCGCTGTCAATATTCGCGTGTAGGTATTCGTCTTGGAGACAAATAGCGTATGTGGACAAAGTGGATATGGACGGAACGTATCAAGAACATTAAATGAGCAATTGAAGCAAGGCAACGATTTGCCTTTCTGAGTTGGGCGGCTCCGTGCGGCCACTGACAGAGTTCCATTCCCCCATGCGCTTCACGCCCCAATTCCTCGACGAGCTTCGTGCCCGGCTTTCGGTCTCCGAAGTCGTGGGCAAGCGCGTCAAGCTGAAGAAGGCCGGGCGGGAGTGGAAGGGGCTGTCGCCGTTCCAGCAGGAGAAGACGCCGTCCTTCTACGTCAACGACCAGAAGGGTTTTTACCACGACTTCTCCTCCGGCAAGCACGGCGACATCATCTCCTTCGTGATGGAGACCGACGGCCTGCCGTTCGCGGAGGCCGTCGAGCGGCTCGCCAGCATGGCGGGCCTGGCGCTGCCGGCGGTGACGCCGGATGCGGCGCGGCAGGAGCAGCGCCGCCGCACGCTGCATGACGTCATGGATCTCGCCGCGACCTATTTCGCGGAGACGCTGGCCTCGCGCGTCGGCGCCAAGGCACGCGGCTATCTCGCCGACCGCGGGATCTCGCCGGCGACTCAATTGCAGTTCCGCCTCGGCTATGCCTCGCCCGATCGCTTCGCGCTGAAGGAGCATCTCGGCAAGCTCGGTGTCTCCGTTGACGACATGGTCGAGACCGGCCTGCTGGTGGCCGGCGACGATATTCCCGTTCCCTACGACCGCTTCCGCGATCGCGTGATGTTCCCGATCACCGATCTGCGCGGCCGCGTCATCGCCTTCGGCGGGCGCGCGCTGGAGAAGGACGTTCCGGCCAAATACCTCAATTCGCCGGAGACGCCGCTCTTCCACAAGGGCGACAATCTCTACAATCACCAGACCGCGCGCAAAGCCACCCATGACGGCAGCGCGCTGATCGTGGTCGAAGGTTATGTCGACGTCATCGCCATGGTCACCGCGGGCTTTGCCGGCGCCGTCGCGCCGCTCGGCACCGCGCTCACCGAAAGCCAGCTGGCACTGCTCTGGAAGATGGCGGACGAGCCGATCCTCTGCTTCGACGGCGACCGCGCCGGCCAGAAGGCGGCTTATCGTGCCGCTGATCTCGCGCTGCCATTTCTCGCGCCCGGAAAGAGTCTTCGTTTCGCGCTGTTGCCGGAGGGGCAGGACCCCGACGATCTCGCGCGCTCCGGCGGTCGCGGCGCGATCGAGGAAGTCATCGCGGCGGCGAAGCCGCTTGCCGAGATGATCTGGTCGCGCGAGCTCGAAGGCGGCAATTTCGCCACCCCCGAGCGCCGCGCCGCGCTGGAGGCGCGCGTCAAGGAGCTCTCCAACGGCATCCGCGACGAGGTGGTGCGGCGCTATTACCGCGATGATTTTGCCGAGCGGCTTCGGCGCACTTTCGCGCCTGAGGGTGGCCGCAGCGGCTTTGCCGGCCGGGGCAATCTCCAAGGTAATTCCGGCCGCCAATTCCAGCCCCGGGCTGCGGGAGGCGCGAATCGATTCGGGGGGCAGGGATTCGGGGGAGGCCTCGGCGGCGGGCGCCGGGGCGCGCCCGGCCCCACCCTGTTACCCTCCGGCCCCTACCAGGCGGCGAGCCCGCAGCTGGCGGCAAGCCCGATCATGCGCGGCCAGCGCAGCGCCATCTCCCGCCGGGAGGCCCTGATCCTGCAATGCCTGATCAACCACCCCTGGCTGCTGCACGATCACCTCGAGGAGGTCGCCGCCCTGGAGCTCGCTCATCCCGAGGCCCACAAGCTCAGGGCCGGCATCATCGCCGCCTTTGCCAACGACCACCACCATTCCCCGGACCCCGGCGAGCAGGCCGAAAAGATGCGCGGCGATCTCGCCAAAGGCGGATTTTCGCAAGTCCTTCAACGGGTTGAGAACGGCATCACCACCGCGGCGGTGTGGGGTGCCCGCGAAGGCGCCGCGCCCGACGACGTTCTCGCCACCTGGCATCAGCTGGTTGCCTTGCATCGGCAATGGCATTCACTACTTAGAGAGCTGAAAGACGCCGAGCTGGCCTTGGGGGAGGACCCCAGCGAGGCCAATTTGGCGTGGCTGCGTGACGTCAAGGCCCGGATGGCCGAGGTCGATGGCACCGAAGCCCTGATCGAGGGTTTTGGCGAGCTGTCGGGTCGGTTCCAGAAGAGCGTGTGATGAAAGAATCATGCGGACGGCCGGAGCCGGAACCGCTAAAAGACTCGCCAAATCCAAGGTTTGGCGGCAAAAACAGGGTTAATCGAGGCTTAACGGTCTTGTAGCACTTTGGCCACCAGGCGGCCGCAGGCAGAACAGACGCGTCAGGAATGAATCCGCGCAATTGCTGTTGGCACTACACCTGCATCCGCTGCGACAAAGAGGCTGACGAAGCGTTAGGCATTTCCGGCGAGAGAGAGTTGGGGGTGGCGAGAGATATGTGCGCCGCCCTTTCCGTGTCGAGAGCTGCCGAAGCGAGAGCGTCGGGCAACAGGTTCATGTGAATTCAGGCAGACGCGGCGAGCCGACTGCATTGAAGCGCGTTTAGGAGCAATGGATGGCCACCAAGGCAAAGACGCTGCAGGCGAAGGACAAGGAAAAAGACGACAAGGCAGCGGACGCGCCGGAAAAGGATTCCCAGGACGCGCCCTCGCCGTTGCTTGACCTGTCCGACGCCGCCGTAAAGAAGATGATCAAGCAGGCCAAGAAGCGCGGCTTCGTGACCTTCGATCAGCTCAACGAAGTCTTGCCGTCCGACCAGACCTCGCCCGAACAGATCGAGGACATCATGTCGATGCTCTCCGACATGGGCATCAACGTCACCGAAGCCGACGATAGCGAAGGCGAGGAAGACAAGGACGAGGGCGGCGAGGACGAGACCGACAACGAGCTCGTCGAGGTCACCCAGAAGGCCGTCACCGAGGTCAAGAAGAGCGAGCCGGGCGAACGCACCGACGATCCCGTGCGTATGTATCTGCGCGAGATGGGCACGGTCGAGCTGCTCTCCCGCGAAGGCGAAATCGCCATCGCCAAGCGCATCGAGGCCGGCCGCGAGGCGATGATCGCAGGGCTGTGCGAAAGCCCGCTGACCTTCCAGGCCATCATCATCTGGCGCGACGAGCTCAACGAAGGCAAGATCTTCCTCCGCGACATCATCGATCTCGAAGCCACCTATGCCGGCCCCGACGCCAAGGCCGGGATGAACAATGCGATGATCGCAGGTCCCACCGGCGAGAACGGTGAAGCGCCCGCCGAGGGCGGCCAGGCCGCCGCGACCGGCGCGCCCGCGCATGTCGCCCCGCCCGCCGCGCCGCCGTCGCCGACCCCGTTCCGCGCCGCGCCTGCGCCGGGCGGCACGGAAGCCGGCGAGGAGAAGGATCCGGGCGAGGCTGCGGCCGAGTCCGACATGGACGACGACGAGTTCGAGAACCAGATGTCGCTCGCGGCCATCGAGGCCGAGCTCAAGCCGAAGGTGGTCGAGATCTTCGACAAGATCGCCGACAGCTACAAGAAGCTGCGCAAGCTTCAGGAGCAGGACATCCAGAACCAGCTCCAGAACGAGTCGCTCTCGCCGCACCAGGAGCGCAAGTACAAGAAGCTGAAGGACGAGATCATCGTCGAGGTGAAGTCGCTGCGCCTCAACCAGGCCCGTATCGACTCGCTCGTCGAGCAGCTCTACGACATCAACAAGCGCCTCGTCTCGCATGAGGGCCGCCTGATGCGCCTTGCCGACAGCCACGGCGTCGCGCGCGAGGACTTTTTGCGCAACTACACCGGCTCGGAGCTCGATCCGCGCTGGCTCAATCGCGTCTCGAAGCTCTCGGCCAAGGGCTGGAAGAACTTCGTCCATCACGAGAAGGACCGCATCAAGGATCTGCGTCACGAGGTGCATCAGCTCGCCGCGCTGACCGGCCTCGAGATCGTCGAGTTCCGCAAGATCGTGCACTCCGTGCAGAAGGGCGAGCGCGAGGCACGCCAGGCCAAGAAGGAGATGGTGGAAGCCAACCTCCGTCTCGTGATCTCGATCGCCAAGAAATACACCAACCGCGGCCTGCAATTCCTCGACCTGATCCAGGAAGGCAACATCGGCCTGATGAAGGCGGTCGACAAGTTCGAGTACCGCCGCGGCTACAAGTTCTCGACCTACGCGACGTGGTGGATCCGGCAGGCGATCACCCGCTCGATTGCGGACCAGGCCCGCACCATCCGCATCCCCGTGCACATGATCGAGACGATCAACAAGATCGTGCGCACGAGCCGCCAGATGCTCAACGAGATCGGCCGCGAACCGACCCCGGAAGAGCTCGCCGAGAAGCTCGGCATGCCCTTGGAGAAGGTCCGCAAGGTCCTGAAGATCGCCAAAGAGCCGCTTTCGCTCGAAACGCCCGTCGGTGACGAAGAGGATTCACACCTCGGCGATTTCATCGAGGACAAGAACGCGATCCTGCCGATCGACGCCGCGATCCAGTCCAATCTGCGCGAGACCACCACGCGCGTGCTCGCCTCGCTCACCCCGCGCGAAGAGCGCGTGCTCCGCATGCGCTTCGGCATCGGCATGAACACCGACCACACGCTGGAAGAAGTCGGTCAGCAGTTCTCGGTGACGCGCGAGCGTATTCGTCAGATCGAAGCCAAGGCGCTGCGGAAGCTGAAGCATCCGTCGAGGAGCCGGAAGCTGCGGAGCTTCTTGGATAATTGATCGGGATTGTCATGCCCGGGCCCGACCCGGGCATCCATCGTAACGAAGACGGCGGGCCGAAAAGCCCGCCGTTTTTCTTTGTGCTAGCGCCTGGATTGCGTCGGATAGTAAATTGCGAGGCGGATGCCGTTGGTTTGCTCATTCCATCTCCGTTGCTCTTCCGCTTTTTTCAACCCCGCCAGCTATGCCCGACTATCACCTCACCGTCTGGTACAACACCCGCTGCCCCGTCTGCGACGCCGGCATCGACTGGCAGCGCAACAAGCTGCTGGCGCTGGTGCGCGCGGGTACGGTCGAGTTCAGAGACATCAACGAGCAGCCCGACGCGCTGGCGCACTTTGGTGCTTCGCTCGACGACATCAGGCGGCGCCTGCATGCGACCGATGAAGCGGGGCGGCTCATCGTCGGTGCGGATGTCGCGATTGCGTTGTGGAGGTTGACTCCGGGGGAGGGCTGGCTTGCTGCGCTGTTCGGCAATCGCGTGGCGCTGCCATTCACGCGGTTCGGCTACGACCGGTTTGCCGATCTGCTGTTTGCCTGGAATAAAAGGAGCGGGCGCTGGTGAGCGCCTGCTTATGTCGTCCTACTTCTTCTTCACCCCGACCCGCTCGATCCGCTTGATCTCGAGCGCGGGGCGGCCGCTCTTTTCGGCGATCTCGCGGTCCTGCTCCATGATGAAGGCGCGGGCGGGTTCGTCGCCGTCGAGGCCGCCGAGCAGCTCGCTGGGTACGCGGCGGTTGGAGCGCTGGGAATCGTCTTCATAGAAGACGTTGAAAAAGGCGAATTCGCCTTTGGGATTGGTTCCGGGTTTTTTGGCCATGGCGGCTTGTCGTCGATAGCCGCGTCATAGTCAAATGACTTCGCGCGTCGCCGGGGTCGGTACGGAGCCGTGGGCCCGCTGCGCAAGGGATCCTTGCCTCAATAAACGGCGGGCCGAAGCCCGCCGCTTATTTTTGGTCTTCAGCGTCACCCGGGGCTGGCAGGGTGACAACCTAAAATAGAAGGCTATAGAAGACGCCCTGCGATGGCAAGGCAAATCGTGGCGGCGTTGATGTCGCAGCGAGCGGATCAGATATGCGATGGTCGCGACATCTGGTTTCGATTCACATCGAAGCAATTGTTTAGAGCGTCAAACCAGTTTGTTCATCTTGCCGGCCCTCGCGATGCAACGCGCGTGGCGCGCTGTGTCGGAAGGCGCGCCAGCCTGCACCTCTTCCCGCCTGCGTGCAGACAGTGTGATCTCGATTTGTAAAAGCGGGTTCCATCGCCGCGGCTAATGTCTCAATGCGCGCGCGTGCGCCGCGCCGTCTCCTGCATCGCCAGCCGCGACCCGCGTCCGCCGCCCTTGCCGCTGTGCTCTTTAAGTCCCTGCGCCATGATCGCGCTGCCCATCGCAGCCGAGCCGAAGGTGATGAGGAACGAAGCCACCAGCAGCGCGAGCGCGATGCCGGGCGAGCTGTCGGCGAAGATCAGCTCGCGCAGATGTCCGGGGTTGAGCCAGAGCAGGCCGCCGACGAGGAGCGTCGCGGCGCAGGCGCCGATCGCGAGGTTGATGGCGAGCAGGCGGAACAGGGGAATGCGGAGGAGGGAGCGGGCTGGCCGGTGAGGATGTTGATGGTTGGACATGGTTGATCGCTTCATCCTGGCTCAACGTCGTCGTCGATCGCGCAGCGGTGTGGCGCAAGCAACATTGTCACAGCGCCAGCTCTCTCATCCATCAATCCGGCCGGTCATGGAGGCTTCTCCTTGGCGGCTCCCGTGTATTCGCAATCTAGACAGCAGGGCGTGAGACAGTTTGATGCGGATCAAGCTTGCTGCTTTGACGCTCGCTGCGTTCCCGGGCATGATCCGCGCGCTGCTTCGCAGCTTGAGATTTTTAAGGGGATTGCTCCACATGCTGAGACTGCTTCTCGCCGCCGCGTCCGTCATTTGTCTGGCCGGCGGGGCGCAGGCCGCGCGCTGCGGCGGGGACTTCAACAGTTTCGTCGCCACCATGGCCCAGGAAGCGCAA
This sequence comes from Bradyrhizobium sp. SBR1B, assembly GCF_014198205.1. NCBI lineage: Bacteria > Pseudomonadati > Pseudomonadota > Alphaproteobacteria > Hyphomicrobiales > Nitrobacteraceae > Bradyrhizobium > Bradyrhizobium sp. SBR1B. The sequence continues at coordinate 169,476 of NZ_JACIHC010000002.1, read as the reverse complement.
GCAGCCGGCGTCTCGGCAAGCGTGACCAACGCGGCGCTCAGCGGCGTCACCCCCGATGGCGCGGTGCTTGCCTTCGACCGGCGCCAGCGCCACACCTTCAACAAGAGCTTTGAGCAGTATGTCTCGACCCGCGTCGGCCCCGGCCGCATCAATGGCGGTCGTGCCCTCTTGCAGCGCCACGCCGCGCTGCTCTCGCGCATCGAGCAGCAGTTCGGCGTGCCCCGCTATATCCTGGTCGCGATCTGGGGGCTGGAGAGCGATTTCGGCAAGGGCGACATCGGCAAGATGCCGGTGGTCCGCACGCTGGCAACCCTCGCGCATGATTGCCGCCGCACCGACCTGTTCCAGGGCGAGCTGCTCGCTGCGCTGAAGATCGTGCAGCGCGGCGACCTGCCGCTGCGCGACCTGATTGGCGCCTTCGCCGGCGAGATCGGCCAGACCCAGTTCCTGCCGTCGTCCTACATCAAATACGGCGTCGATTTCGACGGTGACGGCCATGTCGACCTCCGTCACAGCGTCCCCGACGTGCTCGCCTCGACCGCGAATTTGCTCCACACCAGCGGCTTCAAGATGGGCCAGCCCTATGGCGAAGGCACCGCCAATTTCGAGGCGATGCGCGAGTGGAACAGGGCGGTGGTGTATCGCAAGACCATCGGGTATTTCGCCGATCGCCTTGCGGGACAGTGACCACATACTCAGTCTCGTAGGGTGGGCAAAGCGTAGCGTGCCCACGACTTCTGTCGGCGGCAAAGAGATCATGGGCACGCTACGCTTTGCCCACCCTACGAATTCACGTTCCCTTCGCCATCTTCTCCAGCCGCCGCTGCAGCGGCGCCCAATACGTTGCCGGCCGAAACCGCTGCAACAGGTCCATGAAGCGGGCGTCGTTGCCGATCAGGATGCGGGGCTCGTTCTTCTCGATACCCCTGATGATGCGCAGCGCGGCGTCCTTCGGCGTGGTCCTTGCCGCGGTCTCGAACCGCTCGATCGATTGCGCGCGGCGGGCATTGTCGGTGACACCGACCCCGGTGCGGGAGTTGCGCGCGATGGCGGTAGCGACGCCGCCGGGATGCACGACCGACAGCCTGACCGGGCTGCCCGCCACCGCAAGCTCGTGCCGCACGCTCTCGGAGAAGCCGCGCACAGCGAACTTGGCCGCCGCGTAAGCCGATTGCCCCGGCGGCGCGATGATGCCGAAGATCGAGGAAAGGTTGACGATGTGCGCCTCAGCCCTCGTCTTCAGATGCGGCAGGAAGGCGCGCGTGCCGTGCACCACGCCCCAGAAATTGATGTCGAACAGCCAGTCCATCTGCGCCTGGTCGATCTCCTCGAACGAGCCCATCAGCGCGACGCCGGCATTGTTGACGACGATGCCGAGCGCAGGATGGGTAGAGGTCGCCTCGTTCGCGAACTGCGCGATGTCGTCGGGCTCGCCGACGTCGACGCGGTGCACGCTGACCTTGCGTCCCGCGCCGATCTCGGCCGCGAGCGTCTTCAGCCCGGCCTCGTCGCGATCGGCCAGCGCAAGATCGCAGCCGCGCTGTGCAAGCTCGATCGCCAGCGCCCGGCCGATGCCGCTGGCGGCTCCCGTGATGGCGGCGGCGCCGCGAATCGTGGTCATGAACCCCCCGTCAAGTCCCTGCGCGTGGAACCATGATTTACATTTTTTCAGAATGGAACTGAACCGCAGGCGCCCTGGCTCCTTAACATACGTTACGCAAGCGATCATTGGGAGACGCTGATGGGACAGGCACAGCCATTTCGTGCAACTGCGCTGATCGTTGAAGACGACGTCATGCAGCGGGAGATGCTGAGCCTGCTGCTGGAGGAGAGCGGCTACCACGTCATCCAGTGCGAAAGCGCCGAGGCCGCCGAGCGCGTCCTCGACAAGAGCGCCGGCGCGCTCTGCCTGATGATGACCGACGTCCAGCTCGCGGGGCGCATGAACGGTGTCGAGCTCGCGCACGTCGCCAAGGACCGCAATCCCAAGCTCGACGTCGTCGTCACCTCCGGCCGCCCCCTGATGCAGCCCTTGCCCGACGGCGCAAAGTTCTGGGCCAAACCCTGGGCGCCGCTCGACGTGCTGCGCGAAGCCGAGCTCGCGCAGCTGGCTTGAAGCGAAGGTTTTGCTATCAAATCCGTCATCCTGAGGTGCGAGGCATCGGGCGCAAAGCGCCCGATGGGAAGCCTCGAAGGATGCACGGCCGCGATGCAGCCGGGCCGTCGCCCTTCGAGGCTGGCCCAAGCGGGCGAGCACCTCAGGTTGACAGTCAGAGACTGAAGGCCCGAGACCTGACTTCCCCGCCGCGAGGCGGGTTGATAAGGTCGGCCCCATGTCCTGGTCCTTCCTGCTCACCTCGCTCATCGTCGTCGCCTCGCCCGGCACCGGCGTGCTCTACACCCTGGCTGCGGCGCTGACGCGCGGCTCGCGTGCCAGTCTCGCGGCCGCCTTCGGCTGCACGCTCGGGATCGTGCCGCACATGATGGCGGCCATGCTCGGGCTCGCCGCCGTGCTCCACACCAGCGCGCTCGCCTTTGCCGCGCTGAAATGGGGCGGGGTGCTCTATCTGCTTTACATGTCCTGGCAGGCGCTACGCGAGCAAGGTGCGCTGGCGGTCGAGGGCGAGATCCGCGAGCGTTCGGTCGGCCGCGTCATCGTCACCGGCTTTCTGATCAACATCCTCAATCCAAAACTGTCGATCTTCTTCCTCGCCTTCTTGCCGCAATTCATCGCCGCGGACGAAGCCCATGTGCTGGCGCGCATGCTGGAATTGAGCGGCGCCTTCATGGCGATGACCCTTGCGGTGTTCGTGGTCTACGGCCTCTGCGCCGCCTCGGTGCGCGAGCACGTCATCTCCCGCCCGCGCATCATGGCCTGGCTGCGCCGCAGCTTCGCCGCCGGTTTCGCCGCGCTCGGCGCCAAGCTGGCCTTTGCGGAGAGGTAGTTTCTCCTTCACCTTTTGAAAGGTTCGTCATGCCCGGGCTTGTCCCGGGCATCCACGTTCTTGATGCGGCGTCCAGGAGGGGCAGCGTTCTCAACACCACCCAATAAAAAAGCGGGCCTCGCGCCCGCCACCTTCAAACTTACCCGACGCCCGGGCGGAGCAAGCTCCACCCGGGCAAAGAACAAGCCTCGTTACTTCTTCTTCGCCTTCTTGGCCTTCTTCGCCTTCTTCTTCGTCGCCTTCTTCGCTTTCTTAGCCATAGGATCCTCTTAAGGGTTAATGGTGGAACGCGACACGAGGGATGCTCGGCGGAGGGCCAGCCTCGCAACATCCTCGACGACAAACTCAGCAGATTCGCGCCTTCCTGCCCCGCGCTGTCACATCCGTGTCATCGCGTTATCCACAGCTCAGATGCATTTTCGGGTGATTTTGGTGCGCGAATCCGCATCGCGGCGTCGAAGCGGCGTCGCCGCCGACATCCCTAACGATCCGACAACGGAGCGGCGCCGTTCATGAATCCAAAACCAAAGGCGCGTTTTGCCGGAACGCGGTGAGACTCCATTAAGCGCGAAGGCCGCATTCTTCTCCGCAAGAAAACGGGGATGGGTCATGGACGGACGGCTGCCAGGGACGGGGGGCGCGACGCTGCGCATGCCGCGCGCGTCATGCTGAACGTACCGACGCTCTGGACCGTCTTCGTCGTCAACTTCCTGGCGCTCGGCGTGATCTGGGCCTACGTGACGCGCTCCTATCCGAAATTTGCCGCCGCGCGGTTCTGGATGGCATCGTCCTTTGTCGGTGCGATCGGGGCGATGACGGCGCTGGTGCGCCTGTTCGTGGCGTCTCCCCTTCCGCTTCTGCTCGGTGCGGCCGGTGTGATCGCCGCGAGCTGCCTCGCCGCGATGGGCATTCAGCGCTTCTATGGCCGGCCGGTCTCATGGCGCCTGATGACGGCGACGGGAGCCTTGAGCCTTGCCGGCGTCGTGGTCTTCATGGTCGGCTTCGAGCACATGCAGCTGCGCATGCTCAGCTACACGCTCGGTCAGGCCCTGCCGCTGATGCTGGCGCTGCGCCTGCTGCTGTCGCCGCCGGAAGGGCGCGTCAGCCCGGGCGCGCGGCTGTCAGGCATCGTCATCCTCACCATCATCGCGATCCTCATTGCCCGCACGATCGGCAATCTGCTCGGCCACGATCTGTCGGCGAAGGCCGGCGGCCAGACCCATGCCGTGATGGTGCTGGGGCTGCTGTTCCTGTCGATGACGCTCAATTTCGGCTTCCTGCTGATGGCGATGGACCGGCTGCGGGGCGAGGTCGCCGACCTCGCGCTGCTCGACGATCTCACCGGCGTCGCCAACCGGCGGCATCTGCTGCAGCGCCTGACCGAGGAATGCGCCCGCTCGGAGCGCAGCGGTGCGCCGTTCTCGCTGCTGGTGATCGATCTCGACGGCTTCAAGACCATCAACGACACCCACGGCCATGCCGCCGGCGATGCCTGCCTGCAGCACTTCACACTGATGGCGCAGACGCGGCTGCGGCCCGGCGACATGCTGGCCCGCACCGGTGGCGACGAGTTCTGCGTCGTGCTGCCGTCCTCGTCCTTGCGCGAGGCCGCCGCGATCGCCCGCCGCGTGCTCGAGGTCTGCCGTCAGGATGCCGAGGCCTGCACCGGCAGCGAGATCCCGATCGCGATCTCGATCGGAGTCGCGCAGTGGGATCGCGGCATCGGCGAATTCCCGGATCGCCTGATGGCCAATGCCGACCACGCCCTCTATGCCGCCAAGAAGAACGGCAAGAACGATTTTGCCGTCTACGATCCGTCGCCGCCGCTCTCGCCTGAGCCGATCGGCCGGGGCGAGACCGCGCGCCATTTCGCCTGAGGCCATGCTAGGTTGCGGTCACCGTTGGACCCGCATGATGATCGCTCGCCTGCTCGCGGCCGTTCTGGCCGCTTTCTTTCTGATCGCCCCCGCCGCTGCCGAAGATGCCGAGCTCGCAAAGCTCGCACGCGCCTCCGGCACGCCCGACATTCCCGGCCTGAAGCTGGTCTGGCTGGCGCCCTGGGGTGACGTCCGGAACGCAAGACCCTGGCGCAACATCATCGTGCACCAGACCGAAGGGCCGGCGGGCTCGGCGCGCGGCGGTGCGCAAGCGCAAGCGAAGACCCCGACGCGGCGCGGCGTCACCGTGTGGGTGGAAACCGACGGCACGGTCTATTGGGCGGTCGCGGAAAACCTGGTGCCGACCCATGGCGACGGCGCCAATCGCAACGACAACAAGTTCATCGACAACAGCGCGACCTATCGGCAAGTGGTGCGCGACAATTCGATCGGCGTCGAGTTCGCCGGCAATTATCCTGATGTGACGACCGGTCCGACCGACGCGCAGGTCGCGGCGTGGCGCGTGCTCGTTCAGGTCCTGCGCGCGCGCTACGACATCCCGCTCGACCGCGTCTATGCCCACAACTGGATCGACTACAAGGACGCGCGCTATTGCGAAGGCTGCTGGCTCGCCACGCTGGCGAGGATGTGGGGGGAGTAGGAGGTGCGCTCCCTCGCCCCGCTTGCGGGGACGGGGACGCTGAGAGTTGGACTCGCGGAGAGTCCCCCTCACCCGAATTTGCGCTTCGCGCAAATTCGACCTCTCCCCGCAAGCGGGGCGAGGTGAACGACCGGCGGCCCGGATTGGCTACACCGCCTGCGCCATCCAACCGAAGAACCGTCGCATCAATCCCGGCCGCTGCGGCAATTCCGGCGGATCATCGACCGCCAGCACGCGTTTGAAGAAGTAATCCAGAAACACCATGTCGTTCGGCTCGGTGACGGTGAATGTCTCCTCGCCGAAGAACACGCTGTAACTGAAGAAGAACGGCCCCATCAGCGGGATCGTCGCCGTGCCTGCATAGTCCTTGGAGATCACGAACTCCGACGGCTCGAGCCCATGCTCGCGCATCGCCTGCTCGACCAGCGGCAGCTTGCGCATGAACTGGGGAGAGAAGCCGCCGACGGTGGATTGCAGGATGATCGACACGGTGCGTGCCCGCTCTTGTGATGTGATCCGACCATCATGTGTCGGGCGACCCGTCATAGGCGTTCAAGTGCCCCCGCCAGCTTCGCGAAGCTGGCGCAGCTCACCCAACAAAAAAGCCGGCGTTGCCGCCGGCTTTTTCTCTTTCTCGATCCGCCAATCTCTTACCGCGGAAAAGCCCCGCTTAGTGCGCGGCTTCCAGCGCGGCCTGTTCGGCCCTTGCGATCGTGCCCTTGACCGCGGACTGCACCTTCTCGAAGGCGCGGACCTCGATCTGGCGGACGCGCTCGCGCGACACGCCGAACTCGGCAGCGAGGTCTTCCAGCGTCATCGGCTCATCGGCGAGGCGGCGAGCCTCGAAGATGCGGCGTTCGCGCGGGTTGAGCACGCCCATGGCGCCGTTCAGCGCGTCACGGCGTTCGTCGTACTCCTCGTGCTCGGCCAGCATGGCTTCCTGGTTGGGCGTATTGTCGACCAACCAGTCCTGCCACTCGCCGGCTTCGCCGTCGTCGCGGATCGGTGCGTTGAGCGACGCGTCGCCACCGAGGCGGCGGTTCATGTCGATCACGTCCTGATCGGTGACGCCGAGGCGCTTGGCAATGATCTTCACCTGGTCGGGACGCAGATCGCCCTCGTCCAGCGCGTTGATCTTGCTCTTCGCCTTGCGCAGGTTGAAGAACAGCTTCTTCTGGTTCGCGGTGGTGCCCATCTTCACGAGCGACCAGGAACGCAGAATGTACTCTTGAATCGACGCCTTGATCCACCACATCGCATAGGTGGCGAGACGGAACCCCTTCTCGGGTTCGAAACGTTTCACCGCCTGCATCAGGCCGACATTGCCTTCCGAGACGACCTCGGAGATCGGCAGGCCGTAGCCGCGATAGCCCATGGCGATCTTGGCCACGAGCCGGAGGTGGCTGGTGACGAGTTGGTGCGCCGCGTCGCGATCGTCATGCTCGCGCCAACGCTTGGCGAGCATGTATTCCTGCTGGGGTTCCAGCATCGGGAACTTGCGGATCTCGGCGAGGTAACGGGAAAGGCCGGATTCTCCATTGAGGACCGGCAAAGCAGCGGTACGGGCCATACTGAAGCCCTCCAAAGGTTCAGGCCCCCGATAGCGGCGGGCCAGGCAGACGACCGCTGTGTTAAAGCCGGCCGTAGCTGCGATGTTCCGTTGGTCATTTCCAACGCAGCCGCAATATACCCCATGGGGGGGCAAAAAGGGAAGGATTGCTGACGTCACGACCCCGTGTGGCAGCTATAATCTTTTGTAATGTAACGCTTTTCTTAAAGGGCCTGCGTCATACCGCCGCTTTCAGGGTGCTCTGGAGGAGAAGCAAATCCTCCGGCAAAGGCGCCTCCCAGTGGAGTAATTCTCCGGTCCTCGGGTGCTCCAATACCAGCAAATACGCATGCAGGGCCTGCCGCCCAAGCGCGGCCAGAGCGCCCTGCGACGAGGGCGCCAACTGGTTCGCCTTGGTCTTGAAATGCGGGCCATAGACGGCATCGCCCATCAGGGGATGGCCGATATGAGCGAGGTGGACGCGGATCTGGTGGGTGCGCCCGGTCTCGAGCTCGCAGGCGAGCAGCGTCGCGATCGGCTTGCCGTCGCGTCCGTTAAAACTCTCCAGAATCTCCCAATGCGTCACCGCCTCGCGGCCGCCCTGGCGCACCGCCATCTTCTCGCGTGCATGCGGATGGCGGTCGATCGGGGCGTCGACGGTGCCGCGATGGCGGCCTGGGACGCCCCAGGCAAAGGCCATGTAGCCGCGGCGCATCGCACCGGTGCGGCCGTGGTCGGCGAATTGCGCGGTCAGCGAGGCATGGGCGAGGTCGTTCTTGGCGACCACCATCAGCCCTGTGGTGTCCTTGTCGAGTCGGTGCACGATGCCGGGCCGGCGCACCCCGCCGATGCCCGACAGCGAAGAGCCGCAATGGGCGATCAGCGCGTTCACCAGCGTACCGGTCTCGTGGCCGGCCGCGGGGTGCACCACCAGCCCCTTCGGCTTGTTGAGGACGACGATGTCATCGTCCTCGAACACGATATCGAGGGCGATATCCTCCCCCTTCGGCTCCGGCGGGGCCGCCGCCGGCACGTCGATTATGATCGTATCGCCGGATGTGACGTGATAAGCGGGGTCGCGGACCGCGGAGGCCTTCAGGCTCACCGCGCCCGCCAGGATCAGGGCTTTCAGCCGCGATCGCGACAGGTCGGTGAGGTGTGCCGCCAGCACGCGGTCGAGCCGGGCCGACCCCTCGTTGCCGGCGACCACGACCTCCAACCTTTGCGCAGAGCCAAAATTTTCCATGACGACGACTGATACCGCTGTTCCCGAACCGAGCCCCGAGCAGGCCGCGCTGTTCGCGCGGGTGCGGCGGATGATGCTGATCGCGGGGTTGACCACGGCGCTGGCGATCTGCGCCGTGCTAATCGCGGTGGGCTACCGCCTTTTCAAGTCGGAGGGAAGGGCGGCCGAGGCGGCCAGTGACGTCACCGCCATCCTGCCTAAGGGCGCCAAAATCGTCTCGACCGGCCTCGCCGGCGACCGCCTCGTGGTCAGCCTGGATGTCGGCGGCGTCATCGAGATCCGCACCTTCGACGCCCACACGCTCAAGCCGGCCGGGCGGCTGAAATTCGCCAATGAGCCGTAAAAGGCTCCTCGGGGTCCTTGCGGCGGACAAATTTCGAGGCTATTGGCTAGCCCTCACGCTCCCTTCGTCTAGCGGTTAGGACGCGGCCCTCTCAAGGCTGAAACAGGGGTTCGATTCCCCTAGGGAGCGCCATTTCCTCCTAACTGCCTGACATCGCTGGCATTGCTCGGTGCAGCTTCCTCGTTTGCTACGTCTTCGTGCTACGGGAAGCGATGGAATGCCGCGTGTCTCACACCTGATCAGGCGTAACGGAATCTATTGGTTCAAGATCGATCTGCCTGACGATCTCGCGGGCCTGCCACTACCGCATTCGATCCCGCTGACAATTAAGCAACTGGAAAGCCCCACGCGGCTCGGTCGCTTCAAGACGGCAGTCTGGCTTTCGTTGAGAACGGCGGTCGAACGCGAAGCCAAGCAGCGTGTTGGCATTCAGATCGCACAACATCTAAACCTGTTCGACGCGGCGAGAGCGTTCCTGACCGGCAACTATCAGCCCGAACAAGCTGTCCCATTGACAGGTGACGATCAGTTACCTGCAACAGGTTGCATTGGGATTGTACAAAACGCCGTTTGTCTGCCGCTTCCGAAGTCAGCCAAGGCCCCGGCAGGTGCTGAGGCCTTCGGTGGACTCATGGCTGCGCCCTTAAATGTCCCCACGATAACCAAGGCGTTCCATGCATGGTCTAGCGGGGGCGGAGCGAAGGGCACAAGGACGCCTGCCCCTAACACCGTCACCGAAACTGACGCAGCCCGTCGCAGGTTCGTTGAGTTGTTCGGAGACTTGCCCGTACATCACATCAACAAAGGGCATGGCCGCGAGTATCGGGACGCAATCAGCCGAATACCCAAGGGTCTTCCGGCAGACTTGAAGCAGCTTACCCTGCCGGACTTGCTGCAACGGGATCTGAGTGCGTACGAACCACGCTTAGCAACGACCATCAACAAATCCCTGACCTTGCTCGGCGCAGTACTTGCCCGTGCCGAACAGGACGGTCACTTCGACGGGACTGGATGGCGCAACCCGTTTGACGTGGCGTTCGACGTCGATTCCGCCGATGAGGACTATTACGAGCCGTTCACCAAGGACGAGTTGAAGCTGCTGATGGCGAGCCCGGTGTTCGCTGCCGGTGTGCGCCCCAAGGGGGGACGTTGTGAGACGGCAATGTGGGCACCCTTACTCGCTCTGTTTCAAGGTGCTCGCCGCACGGAGGTGATCCAGCTATTGGTTCAGGACATAGCCAAAGACCCGGAAACCGACATTTGGACGCTGCGTTTCGACCGCGAAGGTGACAAGAGGATTAAAACCGTGTCCTCGATCCGGCGTGTCCCGATCCATCCTGAACTGGTTCGCCTCGGCTTCCCGTCATTCGTGGAGGAGCGCCGCAGGGCAGTTGGCCCATTGTCGAGCCTTTGGCCCGGATTTGAGGACAGGAGCAAGCTGGCAAGCCGTGCCAATAAATGGAGCGAGTGGTTTAACGCCTACCTCGCAGAGCACGTCGTTGATGATCCGGTGAAGAAGTTTCACTCGTTTCGCGGCACATTCAAACGGTTCGGCCGCGCTGCTGGCGTCGATGAGGTCGTGATCAATCACCTTGTCGGGCATTCTAATAGCAGTGTCGGCGCTCGATACGGACGAAAGCGTGACGCTGATGGCGTGAGGGATACCGGCTATCCGCTGCCCCGGCTAGCAGAGGAGCTTAGCAAAGTAAGGTTCGATGGAGTGAGATTGTAGAGATCCATGACATGCATGGCATTAACCGGCTTTCGACAACATATTACAACGAGCAAAGCGGCCTGGATTGCCCCGGCCTTTCCCAGCCAAGAACGTGAAGCCCGTTTCCTTCATCGCTTTTTGGACGAGAGGGTTTGCAAGATAACGGCTCTTGTTTTTCTGGAACGAGATGCCTGTCAGTCTCTCAAGCTCAACAGTTGTTATTTCTGGCGCAGCCGTGCTGTAGAGAAGCAACGTTAGACCTTTTACGCCTCCATCTTTCCTCGTCCCCGGTTTGCTTTGGCTAATCAGCTTGGCACCGGGAAACGTCTGGTCCTTATGTCCGATTAGTCGGTCGAACTCCGCCGTAACGTAAAGGCGCTGTTCGCCGCAGACGCCATCGGCATCGATGTTTCTCGCATTGCCTCGCATCGCGAGCTGTTTCATGTGCCGACACAGATGCCCCTCTCGTATCCAGCGTAGTTGGCTGCTTCTTGGGTTAGGCGTTTGAAAGGGGGCGAGTGCAGATGCGGTCGCCTGTTCCTCCCTCAGACCCAAACTGGTGCCGACCATTGCTCGCTTGGGAACATGAAATTCACCGAACAGGAATACGGCGGTTGCGTCTTTCCAGCGGTTCGAGCCTATCCCCGACCCCCAGTGGATGAAGCAGACCTTTCGTGCATCGAGATCAAACGGATCAGAGAATTCCCGTTTGTCGTTCGGGAGGTATTCGTGGTCCAGAAGCCCCTTGTGGACGACGGCCAGCACCTGCTCACCGGGGTGGCTGTTCTGTCTGATAGTTTCCATGATCCAAGCAGCATACGGCTTCGCTCGTTTTGCTTCCTTGATGATCTGACTGACTGTGTATCCGTTCGGTATATCCGGCTCGATGTGAGTGATCGTGAGCTTGCTGAAATCGACCCGTGGCACCCGTACATGCTTACGATTGTTGACGAGCAGTGAGACACCGTCGATGTCCGCAGTAGCATCAAGGAGGATGGTCCCCGGTCTGAGCGGCATGTTCATCTCGTAGCCGACGAACCGCGCACCCTTGCCGTACTCATCATAGCGGGACAAAAAGGCGAACCCCTTAGCCAGCGATCTTCCGAAGCCGAAGACATTCTTCACCTGGTCATCAGATGACGCGATGTAATTGTTGGCCTGTTCGGAGTTGAACCAAGTCAGGTCGATCTTCCCGGCTCGTAGTATCTCATCGAACGAAGCTTTGCCGGCTGCGGCCTGCCATACCGCCTCAAGGTGGTCGTGCAATCTGGTCAATTGAGCAACATGAGCCAAATTCGAGGTGTGCTTCTCCGCCAGCCTGTCCCGGACTGTCTTGATCAGCCCGGTATCTACGTCGAAGATGGTAACGTCAGCCGCCTTTTCATCGACGAACGTCAGCCTGCGGGCCTTGCCGCGATACACTGTCGCTTTGTCCGCTCGCGACCCCATGTAGAACCTGTGGGTGGCAATGACGACAGGGTAGTTCGCAAGATCATCGACCGAAAAACGGTGTTCGGGGACAAACCCGTGTTGATGTTCGATGGTGTCTCGCGAGGTCCGGCTATCATGGGCACTGGTCCAGATCGCAACGTTCGTTTGGCCAACAAGGGCTGACATCTCCCGGTACGTGTCGTCCGCTTGTTGGATTGTCTCGACAAGGAAGAGAACGGAGCCTTCGGGGTGGACTTCGATGAAAGCCTTGGCAAAAGCTTGCGTATAACTGGACTTGCCGCTGCCTGTCGGAGCGGACACGACCCTATACTGAGCCACACCACGCTCACTGTCCTCGATTGCTAAGAGGCCAGCCGTGAAGATTGACTGTGAGACTTCCCTGTCGAAGTTGGTGATCTCTCGATTACGTAGCCTTGCTTGTCTCTGCATGGCTGCTTCGTATGCGTTTTCTAACTGTGTCAGCACGGCTTTCTCGGATTTCAACGGTGCGAGTGGTCGGTGGTTCGGGTTGGGTGAGGGAAAAGGGCGATCCAACTTCATCAGGAAAACCTCCTCACCATGCTAAAGAAGATCAGCACGTTGAGGGGGTTTACGACGGTCGTCTCCATCACCTTCCCATTGGCGAGCCGTCACCCGGCATCGTTTTGTCGAGCGTTTGTCCGCCATAAGGGTGGCCGGTTCTGATGGCTAAGGGAAAGGTGAGCGGCCCACCGTACATCCGAGGGCTGTACGATGGGTCAGTTTCTTACGCCTTCCAATCCAATGTTTTTGCAGTCTGATAGATGCAGAAACCCACCACATCTGACATCGTGACGTGGAAGCCCCTCTCTCGCCAAACAGGCTCCATCATCCTGCGCAGCGAGTAAAGGTTCAGGTAGGAGATGTCGTCGAGCTTTGCGGAAACGTTGTGTGCTGCAAAAGCCCGACTCGGCTCACTCCTCATGAACTCATCTATAGCCTTTTCTATCATTGTGGTCCTCATGCTGGTTGCGGGTTGAAGGCGAAACGCTGGCGGTCTTCGCACCCTTCCTCGGCAGGATCAGCCTGCCGCTCCAAACGTTCGATGATCATGGTGATCCCAAAGGTTTGGATTTGTGAGCCAGCCAGGTGCTGGCAAAAGTCTTCCTGAAGCGAGCATTTCACTGCACCTCGCCAAGCGCATCGAAATAGGCAAGCCGCTCCTTGCGCTGCTGCTCCTCCTCACGCCGTTCAAGTTGTGCCACCCGCACTCCAGCAGGGCCGAACAGTTCCACCAGCAAACCACTTAGATACTCGGCGGTTCTCGGCTCTAGCTCCTTCATGGCTCGCCGCTCGCGACCATCGCTGGCCCCGTTCCAGTGGGAGAAGCTGGTGCTGGATAGGCCCCTAACTCGCCTGACAAGCTGAGTGCGGAAACCCGTTTCGTCCTTGAACAGGCGAGGGTCGTAATCCTGGAGGAGGTACATTGCGATGACAGCGACTGCGACCTCACGACCAGACACGGTGTCGGCCAGTCGAACCAGTTCCTTCATCCCCGCTCGCACGTAGCGAACAATCGTTTTGGGAAGTTCGGCCCGCCAACTGGCAGTCACGATTTCCCATCGCTGGTCACAGATAGACCAGAGCTTGGCATCGGGTTGCTTGGCGATCCGCGTCTGAACCTTGTCGATGAACGGTTTCAGATCGCCCTTGCTGATGGTCCGCTGTTCTTCGTGACCATGACGGCGTTTGCGGGACCTGTGCTTCGAACAGAGGAGTGAGTGACCGGCGCGAGTGTTCGCGCAGCCGTTCACACGGCAGCGTGGTTTCATTGTAGCCCTGCTAGTTGCGTTGATCTGCAGCCATGCCCCAACAGACAGACACGAACTGTCGTGGTTGAGGCGCATCGCGACGTACACGGGATCGAGCAAGTCAGCGTCGAGAGAGCTTTTTCAACGAGAGTGTGGCAAGATTAAGTCATTGAAATCATTGAATAATCTATCCATGTGTGGATAGGCAGTCCACCCGTGGATGCATGTGGCGGGCCCGCAGTCACTGAAGAAATGGCGCAACCGTCTCCCCCCCCGAGAAGCAAGTCGGAACGTAGAAAGCTGAGGGCCTCTATGACCCGTATGAGCACTTGCGGCGCTGAGCTTTTAGGTCATCGTATCTCTCGAAAACGCACTTGCCGAAGCGTCAGACCGGCTGAGGTACATCCGCGGTGCCATCCATCAAATTCAGCAGGTCACGGTAACAAGCCCCGGCCGCTGTGCTGTTAGCCTCGTCTTTCATCCAGATGGTGAACAGCGCCGCGAAAAGTTGCGGCTTGGTCAGGCCCACGTGCTGGCCCAGTTTGTGGTACCAGTCATGGTGATCGGAGCCCTGTAGACCAAAGAGGATCGTCTCGAGATCTGTCCATCCTGTTGCTTCAGCAACCTTGATTGGATCTGTGGCAACCATCTCTCTGAACACGATCTCTATTGCCTTGTCTCCCGGAAGATGAACGCTCATTGGCTGCACGTCATCCGGAATCTTTCCCCTCATGTCCCCGTCGAAGAGACCTACAAAGCGAATGAACTTAAAGGGGCCGCGAAGCTGTCTTACGGCATTGATGATCTCGCCTTCGCCGTTCCGAGCCATGATCTCGATCCGTCGAGACAGATTGGGGTCCAGCCTTTCCAGCCAAAGCCGACAAAACGTGCTTCCCGCAGCGTCCTCGACGAAGACGATAGTGTCAACGGGCGGCTTAATACCAAGCGTCTCGAGAAGAATCGGCGGGGGCCGATCGGCTACTAGCTTAATCCCCTGAGCGTCGCGGCGGAAGAAACGGGTACTCTCTTTGCCTAGCGGCGCGATGATTTGAGCGGAGTGACTCGTCATCACCACGCAGAGCTTTCGTAGGAATGCCATGCTCGCTACGTAGTCGCGAAACGCGTCCTGCGAACTTGGAGAGAGGTAGCATTCTGGCTCTTCTATAAGGACGATGGATCCCTCAGCAGCCCTGGCGAGTGACCACCATAAGTAAAATGCGGCAAGCTCACCAGCGCCCATTGTGCGACTATCGTAGCGATCAGCGCCGAATGTGACCTCAAAAAACGGAAGCACGGCTTCTGCCAGCTCCAGCTCATAGACCTGCACCGTGCGATAATCTCGCTTGGTCAGGTAGTTCAGCGTCGCTAGCTCTTTTTCGTCGAGCGTTCTGCCTCCCTCGCCGTTGATCACGTCTTCTGCGCTGTCGTAAGAGCAGAAAACCTCTTGCTGTTGGAGAACTTCAGTGGAGCTATCGAGGTGCACAATCTCGATGCCATGCTCCTTTCCACCTTTGATCTCGCCTTCTACAAAGGTGACTTCGCAGGTCAGAATCTCACTCCCAACATGCAGGCCAACCGAAGCGGTACCAGCAGAGAGCTTGCGAGCGGTGATCACTTTACGAGCCGCAGCAGCTGGGTCGAGCGTCGCCCAAATCGCCCTTAGCAAGGATGTCTTGCCAACGCCATTTGGACCACATAACACGGTTAGAACCGAAGTGAGTGGAATGTCACCTTCACCGAGGCTCGGAACCCCCTTGAATGAGATGCGGTCTACCCGGACGGGCCAATGCTCTGGCTTCTCTCGGATTCGCCGGTAGAAATCCTGCGCACGAGCATGTCTCATTGCAGGGTGCTCCACTCTGCAATGCTCAGGCTTTCATTTAGCACGTGCTCTAAAGTGACATCTGAGCGTTGTCTCAGCGTGTCGTGCACGAGTGTTATTCGGTCCACGCGGATAGACGCAGGGACAGAGGTGCTGACGGCGAAGAAATGCAAATACCAAAGACAAAAGTCGCGGTAAGCAACGGACGAGACGTCCGATACCCGTAAACTCGCGCGGTCGGAAAACACGCCTATCGCATCCGAAAGATAGTCTCTGCCAGACTTCGACGCCTGAGCGAAAAAGAAGCGGTCCATCGTAGGTCCGGCTTCGTCGTGAGCATCAAGCCTCGCGCAGTATAGCAACCAAGAAAGGACGCTAGCTTTGTTGAATCTGCGCGGCCCGATTTTCTCCCGTGCGGAGGAGAATTTGTCGATGCACACGTTTGCTCGTGCGATCACCGCGTCATTAAAGCCTTGCGGATCTCGAAAGCGATCGGAGATCAAGCTTTCAGTGCTTTTTACTGAGAACGTGCCTCTATCAAGGAAAAAGAGGAGCTTGGCTAGCACGTCATCGTACGCCATGCGGGCGTTCGAAAAGCCGATGGTTTCTTTAGTATTATCTAGCGCCTGAAACCGACTTACCAAGGTCTTCAGTTGCTTTCGCGCAGAACTATATAGCGCATTGCGCTTTTCGCCGGCCGTCAAGCCGGTCGGTTGGTTCAACCGGTAGAAGAGTTCGTTCGGCTCGTCGGGCTCAAAATCGGTGATCCGAAATCCGCGGATGGTGTATTGATCGATCTTTCGTTGTGTGGCGGGATCCAATTGGGAATAGAATTTGCCGTGCAGGGGCGTTAGCCGCCCATCTAGAGGAATTATGTTCGCGTCGATAGAGAACTGATCATTTAGAAAATCTCGGACCGTGGCGAGCCGTTGCTGACCATCAAGCACCTCGAGCTGGTTGGTCTCAGTCATAACAAGATGGACGGGAGGGATAGACCACTCTCGTAAGATCGTGTCGATCAACTTCTTTTTCTTCGCTAGCGACCAAACTTCCTGTCTTTGGAAGTCGGGTTGAAGATCGATGTCACCACGATGGATACGATCAACGATGCTTCTTACATCCGGATCCCAAGGCGTTAATTTCATTTATCTCTCAATAATTGCGTGCATCTCGCGCTTCTTGCTACCCTATAGCATGTTGCGCACGGAGGTGAAGCCCTCGCTAGCCTCTGTCGTCCAAGTCAAATTGGTCGTGCAATCCCGCCCACACCGCGATGCGCTCAGCCCCTCCGGAAGTCCTTCAGCCGCGTCGGCGATAGCTCCGTGTATCTGACGGCGTGCCGGATGTTCTTGTGTCCGAGATAAGCCTGCAAGGCTCGTTTGTCGTGTCCTCTGTTGGCCAAGGACAAACCCGCAAGCATGACGCAGCATGTGTGGCCTTAAATGGAATCCCAGCCTCAACGCCCGCCCGCTGCATCATGCGAGCGAACGGCCGTTGTGAACGCGCCAGTCTGCTCGCTGGTGAACACGAAGGCCGACTTCAGCTCCTGCTCGTGCTGCAAGCGTTCGAGGCCCAGACACGATCAAAGAGGCGGCTCCTGGACTAAGCCGAAGTACGTCCACAGAGGGCCTCGCAGGTTGTTGACGGTTGCGCGTTTGGGCCATCAGGCGGTCAACTTTAGCTTTACTAAAAATCTGCGATAGGTACCGTAAGCGTACACACAGCTTGTTCGGATCATGTTCCCGGAAAGTGGTGGCCAGATCGGAGATGACCTGACCACCACTCCGCGGGAGTAGCTCCCCGAAGGAAATCTTCGGGAGCTGAGCGCCAGAAGGGGCAGGGGCCGAGTTCTTCTCCGGTGTCAACGGATCGGCATCCTGACCCTTCTAGGCAGCACCACGAATCGGTGGTGACGCCGTACCCTCATTGAATGATTCTCGGGTAAGACTCGCAACGCTTCCGGCGTCGCTCCTAACATCTATCCGCCACTTACACAGGGTTTTCTTCATTTTTCCCCGTAGACCTACGGAGGAGGCACCTCGTTGTCGATTCTGGAGAAGATCTGACGAGGTTACAGCCTCTCGACTCGTGGCTCACTTTCCGCCAACGCAAGCGTCACATTGCCCACGTCGCAAGCTGCTGTTTCGCGTTGGCCGGGTTCAGGATGATCCGGGTCACGGCCATCCTCTGCAAGCCTACTTCCTTCGCAATCTGGCTGGTGTTCATCGCGCCTTGTCCCGCAAGCGCCAGCACTTTCTCAACCTGTTGACGGGTGAACGACGGCTTGCGCCCTCGATACGCTTTCTGGTCACTGGCCTTGGCAAGGGCAATGCCAGCCCTCTGCATGTCTCTCGCACCTTCGGCCTGTGCCTGAGCCATCGCGGCCATGAAGTTGATCAGCGAGTCCCTGATGGCCTTCTGCATCGGGTCTTTGGTGCTGCCATCGAACGTGAACCCGTTGATGACGGTCCTAACGATCACGCCCTTCTTCATGAAGTGCTGAATGGTCTCCACCACGTCATCGTATCGGCGACCAAGACGATCAACCCACCGGACCACAAGCGTGTCACCATGTCTGAGCAGGTCGAACAACCGCTTGCCCTGCTCACGCTCGCAGAGCCGGGTGGCAACACCGCTGACACCGTGATCCGCGATGACATGGTCATCATCGATAGCGAACCCTGCCTCACGGGCTTGGGTAAGCTGGTGGTCAAGCGTCTGCTCTGCGGTCGATACTCTGGCGTACAGAAAAGTAGTCATCGATGCTGCCCCGCATGATCACAAGGGTAATGATCACATAGAATATGCTCACAGACTTGCTGTCAACCCTTGTGAGCGCGTTTCCGGGCCATGATCGCATGACTCACAGAACCATACCTTTGTGAGCATCTTGCGTTCCAATTCGGTCAGTTCAGACGGCTTGAGCAACGACAAAATCGCTGTCACAGATCGCGACGGAAAAGGGGGCATCCATGAGGTTCGCTTGCGCGGTTCTATTCCTGGTGCTGACGCAGTCCGCGAATGCGCAGCAACAAGGCTCGACAATCACGCTGTCCTGTAACGGAGTAAGCAAGTTTATGGTGGCATCCGCCGCAGATTTGAAACCTGACCCGATCACAAATCTCGGCGTCATCGTGAACGCGGGCAATCGAACCGTCTCATTCCTCGACAACGTAATACCCATAACAACGCTCACACCCACAATGGTCGGATTCAGTAGCCAGTACGCGAAGGGGAGGCCGACCATTTCTGGCGGGATCGACCGGGTTACCGGGAGTGCCGAGTTCGATTGGATGTATGAGAACATCGGCAACAACACCCATTGGGACCTTACGTGTCGTCCCGCCGCTCGGCTTTTCTGAGGCCCCCATGGGGGTCATGCGGGCCACAACAGGAGCGATTACCGTCTCACATTTTTTCGCAGTTTTCAGACCGGCCTACGCTGCCTCTGCTCGCTCTGCGTCGGTGACCTTGTAGCGAGGGAATGCAGCTATCGCCTCTATCCACTTCTTGACGGTGATGCCCTTGTATTCCTCGCCCCGCGCCCGGGCGGCGTGTCCACAGATTGCGTGGACGCGTTCATCCTCTACGACGCTGCCGGATAGGTGAGTTACAGCCAGCGCCTCCTGACCAAAGACGTATGCCGACGCCCCTCAACTCGGTTGAAGTCGAGGCCCGCCACTACTAACAATAAACTGTGGGGGGAAGCGATTCATGACAGGTTTGGTCTTATTTCTTCACGGCTTGTTCGGTGACGAGACTAGCTGGCACGGAGTGCCGGATTTCGTAGAGAAGTATTTGGGCTCTGACTTTGATGTCAGACAAGCCACCTACAGTGCAGGCAAGCTCAGTCCATCCGATCTCGAAACCAGTGCTGGTGAGGTTCTGACCTTCCTCAAGACGAAATTCCCGGATCACCAACCCATTTTTCTCATTGGGCATAGCCTTGGGGGCCTAGTTGCTAGAGAAGCTTGCCGCAAGCTGTTAGTCGAAGGGCCTGACGAGCTTCTACAAAAGATAACAGCCGTGATAACGGCTGGAACACCTCTCGAAGGCGTTCCGTATTTCAATTGGCTTCTTCGTGGCGTTGCACGCCTGAATCCAAAAGTCGCAGAGCTTGCTAATCCTGAACATTTGTTCGCGGAATATCGATTGGCGATTCGTAAGGCGCGGGAACGTGAACCAAAGCCGAGCAGGCCCAAGCTGCTTCACCTCAGGTTTGCAGATGATCGTGTAATCGCCAAGCATGTTAAAGATAACTTTACGGACGATGATGACGAGGCCGGCGTTCTTCCCGGCACCCACACGGGATTTGCGAAGGGACGGCAACGCGGCGACTATGTAGCTGAGGTACTAGTCCAGACCATACGGGACGCTCTCAACGCCGTAAGTGCAATCAGTCGAGACGCAGAAGTAGCGGCACCCCACATCTCAAGAAGCCAAGCTGCTCAGGTTTTGCCTGACCGCCTGATTTTGATCGCGTGTTCGCATACTAAGAATTCGGGTGGAGCAGCCTATTCTGGTGAGCCGCTCGATTGGGTGCCTGAAACTTCTCTTAGGCAGGACCTGCTAGCAAAGCGCAATTTCATCTTCTCTGCCCTGCACGACGGAAAACTCGAAGACAACATTGAACGTGGAGGAAACCGTTCGCACCAGCCGGCTAACGAAAATCTTGTCCGCGGTCGTGATATCGGCGGCAGCGCAACGACGGGTCAGTACCTGCCAGCCTTCGAGCGCTATGCCGGTCGCCTTTATCACCAAATCGGGAGCGATGGTTGGCAGAGCTACCTCGGCAAGCAAGGTGGCGTCAAAGTTCTGATTATGTCGGGGCTATACGGCCTGATTGAACCTACCGAAGCGATCCAAAACTACGACATACATTTAACCGATACTCACAAAGGTGATTTTTTAGAGGTGAAAGCTCACTGGCTTGAGCTTTATACGAGAGCTATCTCGGCCTATGTCCGCCATGCACATACCGCCGGGCGCAAGGTCAACATCTTCAACTTCCTTTGCGACCGTCATTACGTAGATGCCGTCAGGTGGCATAGTCTACCGAGAGACATGTGTTCGGTATTTCATTTCGTGGCACCGGGAGCAAAGGATGTCGGACTTCTGCCGCCGGCCGGGTTTCTCATCAAAGCCATCCTAAACGATCCCTCTATCCTCGAACGGTTTGAGAGGGGAAAGTACGGTCACTACGCGCTCACCGACTATGGTCATCCGCCTACTGGTCTGTCCGACTTCAAATTCGGATTTGAATCCCGCGTCGGCTTGAGTAGTTCGGCGGGAGCAACCGAAGCGTGACCTTTCTAAGTGGTCTAAAAGTGTGGCTTGGTCAAAGCGTTGACACAAGCAGCATCTGCGCAGGCTACGAAGAACTCAACTCGTTGCCGTTTCTGACGAGCCTTGGCTGTGCGATCCGGCGACCATCACTCCGAAGAACTCATCTGAATGCTGATCTTCGAAGCAAGTTGGGCCTCACCGGTCCATTGATGATAGATTCTGGCGGGTTCGCTTTATCGATGGCTCCTTCGGCCCGTTGGTCCGTTCGGCATGTGAGCAGCGCCATAGAAGAGATACAGGCGGACATCTTTGTAACGTTGGATCTTCCGCCTCACAGGTCCGACGGTGCGCGAGACAGAATGCGGAAGATACGCAGGTCTGTGATGAACTACGAGCTTCTCTCAGAACGTTTCCCTGAGAAGATCATAATGCCCGTCGTCCATGGTCGGACACGGGCCGAGGTGGAGGTCTGCCTTGACTTGATTGCTTCAATTTCATCGCGGCCACGTTGGGTTGGAATTGGAGGAGTCGTGCCGCTCCTTCTAGGGCGCAGGCAACTTGCTGATTGGGAAGGCAGTCCAGAATCCTTCATCGCAATGTGCGTTCAGGCCACGCGGTCGCGCTTTCAACGTTCAAAAATTCATGTGTTTGGCGCGGGCGGCACTCGAACTTTTCCGGCGATGGTCGCTCTTGGCGCAGATTCCGCGGATTCAATTGGCTGGAGGCAGGCGGCGGGGTATGGCTCCGTATTCTTGCCGTTAAAAAGTCAACGCATAGTCTCGCCTGGTGCCGACATGCGAGCGGTCCGCAAAATTTTGGGCCGTACTGACGCGGCGGATGTGATGCGATGTGGGTGTCCCATCTGCACGAAAAGCGCCACTTTCAGAGGCCGAATAGCTTTGTTCAAGAAGAGCTTCCATAACCGGTCGATCCATAATGCTTGGGTGATCGGCAACCAGTTCTTGCACTGGCCTCGCACAAGGGCGGACCTCTCGGTGCTTGTTAGCGAGGGTGGTCTCGGACCTCGATGGGCCTCAGCAGTTGGAGGACAGACCAACGGGGCCGCTAGCGCGGCGGGGCCGAAGAGAAAACGCGTTCGCGTCAAAGCTAATTATCGCAAGCGGGGGGCGAATGAGCTAGGCGATCTCCCTATTCCAACCGCTGGGCACTAGAACCGGCGATCTTTTGAGAAATTTGGGCCGACTGCCATTCCGGTGCTTGTGCTGCTACGTTGTGCTGCTACGTTGTTCGTCCTAGTTGACGATTGTGGACGAGAAGCACTGGAGTCATGCGAGGCGGAAGGCGTGAATTCGAGGCTATTGGCTAGCCCTCACGCTCCCTTCGTCTAGCGGTTAGGACGCGGCCCTCTCAAGGCTGAAACAGGGGTTCGATTCCCCTAGGGAGCGCCAAATCCGCGATATTCCTCGACTTTTTGCTGCGACCCTATCCGACGGCGGCCCCGTCCGGCCGCGCGATCTCGCTTGGTCATAGGTTGCGCGCCGCAGCGTCGACGCTGATGAAGCGATCGAGTGAGCCCGCCCCTGACATTCACTCCGGCGCAAAGTAAGCCACATCGCGCCGTCGCTTCTGTGCCGCGCGATGGTTGCATGACGAGCGCGTGGCTCGGGCTCCCCCTCAACGCCTGTTTGAGCGGCGATCGCGAGAGAGCCCTGGCCGCAAGCCCTGGCCGCAAGCCCTGGCCGTAAGTCCTGGCCGCAAGTTCAGTGATGCGCCGAAATGCTCCTGACGGTCTCGGTGAGCATATCACCGGACGCGGAATGGCCGACGTCGCCCAGGCTGATGATGCCGACCATCCGCTTGCTCTTGTTGATCACCGGCAGCCTGCGGACCTGCAGCTTCTCCATATGATGCATCGCCTTAGCGAGGTCATCGTCCTCGCGGCAGCAATGGATGCCCTCGGTCATCACGTCGCGCGCCGTCGCGCGGCCGGCATCGAAGCCGTGGCTCGCGAGCCCTTTGCAGACGATATCGCGGTCGGTCACCATTCCGACCAGCTTGTCATCCTCGCCAATCGGAATGCAGCCGATGTCATGCGCCCGCATCAGTTTGGCAATCTCGTTGATTGGGGTGTTGGGGCTGACCCAGTCGACACCCTTGTGCATCACGTCTTTGACTTTCATGGCGAGCCTCCGTTCGTGGGTTTCAAGTGCGTTGATGCAATGCAACGGCACCCCCAATCTTCCGAACTCCGACCAGACAAGCGCAGACACTCTCGCCGCCACCCTGCGGAACAGTATGACGGCGACCTCACGGCCAGAGTTCCCGCCCAAGATCGCAACGGCAATCGGCGGTCTACAAAACCTCAGTCATGCGCGCTGAAGCGCCCGTGCGGTGCGTTGGCCGTCAGGCGCGCAAACTGCGCGTGACCCATATGGAGCAGCGTCTCATGATCGCCGGCTTCCATATAGATGTCTGGCTGTGCCTCGATGCTGTCCTCGACGATCATGTCCAATCCGTAGCATTTGCCGACGGCGGGAACCGCACCGTGTGCACAGTCGCTGAACAGCCGATTGACCTCGGTTTCATTGGCCATGTGGACATTGTCGCCGAGGCTTGTCCTCAGGTCCGACAGGCGGAGGTGATGCGATGCGGGCAGGATGGCCAGCATGTATCCGCCATCGCGCCGCAACACGATGCCCTTGGCGAGGCGGTCGCCCGAGATATGGCATGCCTCGGCCGTTCGAGCGGACGTCATGCTGAGTTCGTGCGGGATCACCTCGTACTGGATGTTCTCAGCGGCGAGGTATTTCTGGAGCGTGGGAGCAATGGCCATGGCATCACCTCCGATGCGGAATGCAAACCATCCACCGCGAGGTCGACCCTGCAGACTCTCGCCATACGATGGGCGGCTGCCTGACTAGAGACCCAACATAGGTCTTCCATCCGCAAGCTGCAATTCAGTGTTCGCGGTTTTCTTCTGCGCGGAGCGCCATCGGTCGAGACTGGCACTCAGGGGCAAGCTTCGCGCATGGCTCGGCACAGCCACTCCCTCACGCCGTCGTGCCGTCGATCGAGCGGCGGATCACTTTCTGCACCTCCGAATTCGACAGGAACAGATCGTGGTTGATGATGCCCCAGCCTTCCTGGGAGGCATCGACCACACGCACGCCGAGCCGCGCGATGACCGCTTTCTCGGCCGCGCCGACCCGCGTCATGCCACCTGCGAGCTGTCCCGACAGCGCGAGTGCGCGATCGTTCGTCGCGGCGATCACGGTGATCTTGCCGGCCAGCGGGCCGATGCGCTGGATCGCCGACGAGAACACGTCCATGTCGATATCAGGCGCGGCAAACACCACGGCGCCGATCTTGCTCGTGACCGTGTCGCCGTAACGCGCATGGAGCTGCCGCAGGCTTTCGAGCGTCAGCATGGTTCCCATGCTGTGGGCGACGATGTGCACGCGGCCGGCGCTTGGCGCCGACACCAGCGCAGAGAGTACGCGTTCGAAATCGTCGCGCGACCACATCGCGCTGTCGCGGTCATAGGCATAGTCGAACAGGCCGGCCTTGGAGGGCCAGGAGAACACCATGGTCCGGCCGCGGAACTTGATCCCGTCGGAGAGATGGGCGCCGTCCAGCACGGCCGTCTCGAACGTCTGCTTGAAGCCGTGCACATAGATCAGCACGTCTCCTGTCCCGGCCTGCGCAGCGAGATCGCCAGCGTCGGCCGGCACCGGTTCGACCCGATCAAGGCGCCAATCGCCAAGTCCAACCGAGGCGAGGGACAGACGGCTCTCGTCCGGCGCCGCAAGCTTGGCCCGTGCGACCGTCATGGCCGTCGCGCGTTCCGGCCCAAACCATGGTTTGGCACGGGCGCCGTTGACGGGCTTGCGCGTGGTGGTGACGAGTACTGTCGGGTCAGCGGAGAGGGACGACGCATCGAAGCGCGCGCCGGTCGCACCCAGGCCGGCGCATCCGCCGAGCGCGAGGGCACTCCCTGCCGACATAAGTCCGCCGAGGAAAGCGCGGCGCGAAACGGAGTGACGGGAATCGCGTTGCAGAGGACGTCGGACGATCACTGGGAACCTTTGGGAACTTTGCCCACCTCACGCCGCCCCGCCTAGCTCACTGAATGACAATGCAGGCGAGAAGACGGCGGAGCCGGTTCGCGGCGGGTTCAAGTCATGGCGCACTCTCAAACGGCCTCGTAGGACGTAATATTCTTGATCTGAGGTGCGAGCACGTCCTCTGCCGTTTCGAGGTCGAAGCGGGTCTGAATGTTCATCCAGAACGCGGCGCCTGTCTTGAAGAACTTTCCGAGCCGCAGCGCAGTGTCGGCCGTGACGGGTTTTTCTTCGCGCGCTCGATCCGAGTGCGTGGCACATTCAGGGCCGCCGCGACCGCGCAGGGCGTCACTTCAGCGGAACGAGAAATTCTTCCCGTAGGATTTCTCCCGGATGAATCGGCGGGAGTTTCCTTGCCATCTGCGTACTCCTTTGGTCGGCCACAGGCGGCCTACCGGAGACCACGGAGGTTACTCGCCGGCCGTTTGCTTCTCAAGCCGGGACCGCGCATTCGAGGCGTGCCACAGATCGATCGGCGCCCGTCAAGCGAAACAGGCCAAAGTTCTGTCAACCCCTCCACGCAAAAATATTCCACTTTACCGAAATTCGGATTTGTCGTATGTGTCGGCCATTCCAGCCCACCAAAGGGGCGGTCGTACGTCGTTTCGAGCGCGGGCTGGGAGTTGCGGTGGACGCGGGCGGCGTTAAGGCGGAGCTTGCGCGTGCAGGGCGAGAGAACCTCGTGAGCATGCGTGACCTGCGAAGACGAACGGCGCCCATGTCCGGCGGAGCCTCTTGGCGAAGCCGGATGGCCTGCGTACGGCAAAACCGTGTGGTCCTGGCCGTCGTTGCTACGGTCAAGCCTTTCGCGGAGATGCGAGCGAGCCCAACCGGGCAGACTGCATCATCCAATTCGCGGGGCGAGGGAGGCCAGAAGGAAAGTTCGGCTCCCGGGAGAGCGCGGCATATTGGCCGTCAGACCATCGCGCAAGGAAGGCCTGGTTTCGGCTGCCCTGTGTCTCCCCTGTGCATTGCGTGTGCAATCTGTTCAGCACGGGGGTCTTTACGGGTGCCAGCCGGCGCCCGGCCTTCCCTGCGCCCTTTCTTTCGAGAGGGTGAGGAGAGCAGCATCACTCGGGCAAAACATGCCGCGAGGACGCGGGCGCGCGTCCGCGGGTTGCCTGCGAAATGACCTTCCGTGCGAGCATGCTGCGTCGGCTTCAGTGGAGGTGGTCGTCGCTTCCGGAATCTGCCTTGATGCGATTTCGAGGTGGAGGGAGTGACGATATGAGCGGCTTGGTGATCTCTGGCGGCCGGGTGGTGGATCCCGCGAGTGGGATGGACGCCGTCGGCGACGTGGCGGTGGTGGATGGCAGGATAGCCGCGGTCGGCACGGGCCTTGGCGGCGCCGAGCGCGTGATCGACGCGACCGGGCTCGTGGTCGCCCCCGGCTTCATCGACCTGCACGCGCATGGCCAATCGATCCCGGCGGACCGCATGCAGGCGTTCGATGGGGTGACGACGACGCTCGATCTCGAGGCCGGCGTGCTGCCGGTCGGGTCCTGGTATGAGCGCCAGGCGAGAAAAGGCCGCGTGCTGAACTACGGCGCCGCCACCAACTGGGCGTTTGCGCGCATCGGCGCAATGACCGGCTCCAATGCGGAGAGCTCGCTGGAGGCGTTCGGCAACGCCATGCGCGACCGCCGCTGGATGGACAACGTGGCGAGTGATGCGGAGGTCGCCGGCATTCTCGAGCGTCTCGGGCGCGGTCTCGATGAAGGCGGCATCGGCGTCGGCATCCTCAATGCCTATGCGCCGGGCGCCGGCGTGCAGGAGCTGACCGCGGTCTGCCAGCTCGCCGCCGCCAAGGATGTGCCGACCTTCACCCACGTCGCCTTCATGTCGCGCATCGACCCCGAGAGCGCGGTGGAAGCCTATATCCGCCTGATCGGCTATGCCGGCGCCACCGGCGCGCACATGCACATCTGCCATTTCAACTCGTCGAGCAAGACCGACGTCGAGCGTTGCCGTGTGCTGATCGCGAAGGCGCAGGCGCAGGGCCTGCCAATCACGGTCGAAGCCTACCCTTACGGCACCGGCTCGACCGTGCTGGCCGCCGCCTTCTTCAGCGACCCCGAATTCGTCGAACGCAACGGCACCGGCTACGATTCGGTGCAGCGCGTGACCGACGGCTATCGCTTCCACGACCGCGAGGAGCTCCTGAAGGCGCAGGCCGAGGAGCCGTCCTCGCTGGTGCTCTGGCACATCCTCGACATCGAGAACAATTCGCATCACCGCGATCTGCTCGACATGTCGGTGCTGTATCCCGGCGGCGCGATCGCGTCCGATGCGATGCCGTGGACGACGTCGGACGGCAAGACCTACACCGGCGATGCCTGGCCGCTGCCTGACGATGCCACCTCGCATCCGCGCTCAGCCGGCTGCTTCACCCGCTTCATCCGCGAATGGGTGCGCGAGCGCAAGACCGTGTCGCTGCTGGAAGGCGTGCGCAAATGCGCGCTGATCCCGGCGGAAATCCTGTCGCAGAGCACGCCGGCGATGCGCGCCAAGGGCCGGCTGACGAAGGGCGCGGACGCCGACATCGTCGTGTTCGACTACGAAAAACTCTCGGACCGCGCGACCTTCACGGCGATGAACCGTCCGTCCGAAGGCGTGCGGCATCTCGTGGTCAGCGGCCAGGTGCTGATCAGCGATGGCGTGCTGGACCTCGCGGCGCGTCCGGGTCAGCCGGTGCGCCGGCCCGTGGTCGGGGGCTGACCCGTGCCGGTCCCCATTCTCCTGGTGACGGGCTTTCTGGGGGCGGGCAAGACCACGGTCGTGAACCATCTCCTGGCGCATGCGGAGGGACGGCGGATCGCCGCGATCGTCAACGATTTCGGCGCCATCAACATCGATGCGGAGCTGATCGCGGGCGCCAGCGACGGCGTGGTCAGCCTCGCCAATGGCTGCATCTGCTGCTCGCTCGAAGGCGATCTGCTGCGCACGCTCTCGACGCTGCTGCGGCGCGATCCGAAGCCCGAACACATCGTCATCGAGACCAGCGGCGTCGCCGATCCCACCGACATCGTCCGCAATCTGATGGACCCCGTGATCCTGCGCGAGGCGCCGCTGGAGACGGTGCTGTGCGTGATCGACGCCGCGACACCGCCGGCCGCACTGGACGACGCTCTCCAGCGCTCGCAATTGCGCGTCGCCGATATCGTGGCCTTGACCAAGCTGGATCTGGCGGACGAGGACGCGGGGGCGCGGATGCGTCAGGCCATCCGCGCCTTGCGCCTTCCCGCCGTGGTGGTCGATGCGCGACATGGCGAGATTCCGTCCGCACTCCTGTTCCCCGCGAACGTCGAGCGTGCGCCCGCGCCGCGTGACCCGGGTCCGAAACGACCGGCAGAAGAGCGCTTCGAGACGCTGAGCTGGACCTCGGACCGCCCGATCTCGCTGCCGCGCCTGCAGCAGGCCATCGGCCGTCTCGCGCCGAAGCTGGCGCGTGCGAAAGGCCTGTTCGAGACGGTCGAGCAGCCCGGCCGCCAGATGGTGTTTCAATTCGCCGCCGGCCGCGCCACGCTCGCCCCGGGCGATGCGCCCGCGCCGGGCATACCGCGGACGCGGATCGTGTTCATCGCCGAGCTCGGGGTGCTGTCGAAAGCCGAGCTCGACGGCATCATGGAAGCGTGCGTTGCAGGCGAGTAGGGCAATCCGCGCCGATCGCAGGGCGTATCAGGCGCCTCAATCCTCGATCGGCAGGGCACCGGCAGGTCCGCCCAGCTCACGCGAATTGCGCCAGCCCATGACCGACGGACCAGTTCTCCTTGGGGGCATCGAGCACGTTCACGAACACGTCCTCGGGCCGGATACCCGGGCTTTCGCCGAGAAGGTCCGCGATCCGGCGATACAGCGCCTTCTTCTGCTCAGGGGTTCGCGAGGCGAACACGGTGATCTGGATCAGCACCGCGTCGTCGCTGCGCTCGACGCCGTAGGCATTGCCGCAGCGGAAATTCGCCGGCTCATGCTCGGTGATGGCCATGAACGCGTCGTCCACGGGCACGTTCAGCGCCTCGCGCATGGCGCGGTAGAGGCCGTCGAGAATCGCCTGCCGGTAGGCTTGCGGCTTGCCGGCGCGCATCGAGATGTGGAGCAGAGGCATCGCGCGTCCCTTTGCATGCGGGCCCGACCAGCAGGGCGAATGCGTACGCCGCTGTTCGGCCCAGTGTTGAAATGGGCTATCAATTCCAATTGGTTTTTGACACGATGTCGAGAAAGCATGTTCTTGACGTCGTGTCAAATACTTCAAAAAGGAGCCCAGCTTGAGGCCGCGCGAATTCGACCATGACGATGTCTTGCGCATTGCGTTCGACCAGTTCTGGCGCAAGGGCGTGCGCGGCACCTCGCTGTCGGACATCGCGCGCGATGCCGGCGTCCAGCGCGGCAGCCTTTACAACGCCTTCGGCAGCAAGGAAGCGCTGTTCCTGCAGGCCTATGAACGCTATGCCGGGGATTATCTCCTCGCGCTGCAGAAGGCGCTCGGGACGGGCAGCCTGCGAAAGCGCCTCACCGCTTTCTTCGATCTGACCATCACCAATTTCCGCTCGGGCACGCCCCCGCGCGGATGTCCGACCACGCGCGGCCTGATGGAGCTCGGCGCCGCGGAAGGCGAGGGATTGGACGAAGAAGCGCGCCAGGTCTTTGCGGGCCTTATCTCGCGCATCACAGCACTGGTTCAGGACACGTTGTCGGCAGGCGCCGAGCGCGGCGAGTTCAACGGCAACGCCGGGGCCGCGGCGCTGCACATCATCACCGTGACGCGCGGCCTCGCCGTGCTCGAACGTGCCTTCGGCGACGAGCCGCAATTGCGCAAGATCGCCGCGCACACCATCGATCTCGTGCTCGGCAGGAAGGGCGGCTAGCGCATGATCCGGAAAAGTGTGAAGCGGTTTTCCGGAAAGATCATGCGCAAACAACAGCCCTCAGCACAAGGCGAGCGCGTTGACCGCTCGCGTTGCCGCAGCTTCCTTGCCCGAGCCGACGAAGGCGCAGACGATGGATTCGAGCTCGCCCGGCTGCTTGCTTCGCGCGACCGCCAGCAATCGCATCAATTCCGTCTCGTCCTTCGACAGCCGACGGCAGGACGGCGGCATGAAGCACAGTTCGCATGGCCGGCCGCTGCGCAGGATCCTGACCA
The DNA here is from genome assembly GCF_014198205.1 of Bradyrhizobium sp. SBR1B. Classification (NCBI taxonomy): domain Bacteria; kingdom Pseudomonadati; phylum Pseudomonadota; class Alphaproteobacteria; order Hyphomicrobiales; family Nitrobacteraceae; genus Bradyrhizobium; species Bradyrhizobium sp. SBR1B. The sequence continues at coordinate 139,590 of NZ_JACIHC010000002.1, read as the reverse complement.
GCGCTGCCACGCGCGCGACCAGCAGCGGACTGTCGGCAACGCCAGTCGCCTCGTCGGCAAAGCGATAGGCGGCTTCCCAGCAATCGGAGGCGCCGGTGGTGTAGGCCGCCCCGATGAAGCGGAACAGCGACAGCGCGACGCGGCAGAAATCATCGTAGCTGTCGACGCAGGGGCGCGCTCCAAGCGCGGCCTGGAGCGGACAGAGCCGCGATGGGCCGGCTTCCGGCACCGAGGCGCAAATAGCTGGGGTCATGACCGATCTCGTCAGTGCAATGTCGGGCTTCCGACCAGCCAGCTCTTCATCGCCATGGTGCGGTCATGGTCGAATGATCGCACCTGCCGGTCGGGCAGGATGAGGCCTGCCATGCGGAAGATCGTGGCGAGCCCCCGCACGGGAGCCAGCGCCCAATCGGCGCCGACCGGCGGCAGCCAGCTCTCGAACCGTTCGCGCACGATGTCGATGCGATCCTGTTGGGCCGCGGCGATGGCCTGCAGAATCCCGCGCTCGCTGTCCGACATGCGCGGACAGGTCGGGCAGTGCACTTCGATCGCGGTATGGGCCGTGCAGGCGAAGATCTCGATGATGGATTCCAGCGAGAGCACGGCATCGCCCACGCGGAAATGGTCGTACACCTCCTGGATATCGGCTGCAGTCGGAACGGCGCCTCCGCTGCGTGCCTTGGCCCGGAATCCCCAGATGAAGAGCCGTTCGGCCGCACTGAGCGCGGGAAGGTCGAGAGACCCTGATGATGTCGATTGATGCATGAAACCTCTGGCCCTTGGCTGCGCTCACGCCACAGCTGGCGCTGATTGTCTGCATCGATCGTTCTGCCGGAGCACTCTCCAAGTCAACGCTCGCAGGGGCGATATCGAGGTCTTCTAGTTTTGAAGAGGTTTATATTCGCAAGCGGGGGCGGCGCCGCGAGGGTGCGAAAACCGTGCGCGGCCGCAGGGCTTCGGCGGCCGCTTGGGGAACCCGAATGCTTAAAGCTTTGCTAAGGGGATCGGGATAATCTGGCATGTCTGTCCCGCCAAATTTCGTGAGCTCCGATGATTTTCTCCCGCATCAGTTTCAAGCTGGTCCTGATTGTCGGCATCAGCCTCCTCGGCATGATCGCGCTGGCACCGATCGCCCTGTCGACCCTGCGCACGCAGATGGTCGCCGATCGCCAGGCCAAGACGCAGCAGGTGGTTGATGTCGGCTACGGCATTCTCGCCCACTACCAAAAGCTCGAGAGCGAGGGGAAACTCCCGCGCGAGCAGGCCCAGGCCGCCGCGATCGCCGAGATCAAGAGCCTGCGCTACGACAAGGTCGAGTATTTCTGGATCAACGACATGGCCCCCAAGATGGTCATGCATCCGATCAAGCCCGAGCTCGACGGCAAGGATCTGTCCGGGATGAAGGATCCCGCCGGCAACGCGCTGTTCATGGGCTTCGTCGACGTCGTCAAGAAGCAGGGCGCGGGCTTCTACGGCTACCTCTGGCCGAAGCCCGGCTTCGACCAGCCGGTCGGGAAAATCTCCTATGTGAAGGGCTTTGCGCCCTGGGGCTGGATCATCGGCACCGGCATCTATCTCGACGATGTCGACGCCGTCTTCCGCCAGGCCGCGACGACGTTCGGCTATGTCTGTCTGGCCGTGCTGGTCCTGGTTCTCGGCGCGTCCTTCGTGATCGGCCGCAGCGTGACCCGGCCGCTGGCAAAAATCACCGCGCTGACCGAGCGGCTTGCCGCCGGCGACAGCGCGTTCGAGGTGCCCTATACCGACCGCAACAACGAGGTCGGCGCGCTCGCCAAGGCGCTGGCCGTGTTCAAGGACAATGCGTCGGCCGTCGGCCGCATGCATGCCGAGCAGCAGGAGCTGAAGCAGAGGGCCGACGACGAGAAGCGCAAGGCCATGACTGACCTCGCCGGCAAGTTCGAGGCGAGCGTCCAGGCCGTCGTCCGCGATGTCTTCAACGAGGCGCGCGCGATGCAGCAGGCCGCGCAGGGCATGTCGGAAACCGCGGACAAGGCGACCGACCGCGCGAGCTTCGTCGCCTCCGCCTGCCAGCAGGCCTCGAGCAACGTGCAGACGGTGGCCTCCGCCGCCGGCCAGCTGTCGTCCTCGATCTCGGAGATCAGCCAGCGCGTCGCACAGGCCGCGACGGTGGCCGACAAGGCCGCCGCCGACGGCCAGCGCACCAACGACACCGTGCAGGGGCTGGCAGCGGCCGCGCACAAGATCGGCGAGGTCATCGACCTCATCAACCAGATCGCCTCGCAGACCAATCTGCTCGCGCTCAACGCCACCATCGAGGCGGCGCGCGCCGGTGAAGCCGGCAAGGGCTTTGCGGTGGTTGCGAGCGAAGTGAAGTCGCTGGCGAGCCAGACCGCGAAGGCGACCGACGAGATCGGCGCGCAGATCACCGCGATCCAGGCCGAGACCAACCAGGTCGTCGGCAACATCGAGAGCATCCGCGCCACCATCATGGAGGTCAACGAGATCTCTTCGTCGATCGCCGCCGCCGTCGAGGAGCAGGGCGCCGCGACGCAGGCGATCGCCCACAGTGTGCAGGAGGCTGCCTCCGGAACCGATCAGGTCTCGCAGAACATCTCCGGCGTCACCGACGCGACCGCGGCGACCGGCCAGGCCGCAGGCCTCGTGCTGCAATCGAGCGGCCGGCTGACGCAGAAGCTGCAATCGCTCGAAAACGAGGTCAGCGCTTTCGTCGCGGGCGTGCGCGCAGCGTAACGAAACGCGCTGCGAGAGACTTTCTTTTTCCGCGTCGCGGCATCGGCCGCGACGCCGATGCTGTTTTTCTTGACATGACCTCTGCCGTGCTCGACGTGTAGCGATGTCGATTGACGGCACGTGCGTGCCTTCGAAAAGAAAAGCAACACGGGAAAGACGTCATGAGCGCGGGCCTCAACGAGAAGGATTATCTCGCCACCTTGCGTGGCCTGTGGGATAGGGCCTGGCCGAAAGGCATGCCGCGTTCGCCGAATTATCTGCACGGCGAAGTTCCCTTGACGGAATATCTGCGCGCCTGGGCGAAGCGCAGCCCGGAGCGGCCCGCAATCAACTTCTACGGCCACGTCACCACCTACGCGGAGCTCGACCGGCTGAGCGACCGTTTTGCGGCGCTGCTGCAAGCCAAGGGCGTCAGCAAGGGTGACCGCGTCGCCGTGTTCCTGCCGAACTGCCCGCAATTCCACATCGTGTTCTTCGGCATTTTGAAGCTCGGCGCGATCCATGTCCCCGTCAGCCCGCTGTCGCGCGCGTTCGAGCTGTCCTACGAGCTGAACGACACCCAGGCCGATGTGATCGTGGCGCTCGACCAGCTCGTCCCCGTCGTCGAGCAGGTGAAAGGCGAGGTGCGCCTGCGCGAAATCATCGTCACCAGCTTCGCCGATGTCATTCCGGTAACGCCCGCGTTCCCCACGCCGGACTCGATCCGCGCGCCGCGCGTTGCGGTCCCGGGCGCGACCGATCTGCTGCCGACGCTGGCGGCAATGCCCACGCCTATGCCGCTGCCGCCGCCTGGGCTCGATGACGTTGCCGCGCTCAACTACACCGGCGGCACCACCGGCATGCCCAAGGGCTGCGTCCATACCCATCGCGACATGGTGTACACGGCCGCGGCCAATTACGGCATCTCGGTGCTGTCCGACGAGAGCAGCGTGTTCCTGTCGTTCTTTCCGGAATTCTGGATCGCCGGCGAGAACTTTGGCCTGATCTTCCCGCTGTTCTCCGGCGCGACGCTGGTGCTGCTGGCGCGCTGGGATGCCGTCGGCGCGATGGCGGCGATCGACAAATACAAGGTCACCATCACCGCGATGCCGGTCGACGGCGCGGTCGAGCTGATGGACCATCCGCGCTGGAGCGAGTTCGACCTGTCGTCGCTGCAGCAGGTCCGCGTCGTCTCCTTCGTCAAGAAGCTCAACGCCGATTATCGCAAGCGCTGGAAGGGTCTGACCGGCACGATCCTGATGGAGGCGGCATGGGGCATGACGGAAACCCACACCTCCAACACCTTCACGGCGGGCTTCCAGGATGACGATTTCGACCTCAACAATCAGCCGATCTTCGTCGGCCTGCCGGTCCCCGGCGCCGAGTTCAAGATCACCGATTTCGAGACCGGCGCATTGCTGCCGCTCGGCGCGGAAGGCGAGATCCGCGTGCGGACGCCGTCGCTGCTGAAGAGCTACTGGAACAAGCCGGAGGCGACCTCCGAGTCGCTCGTCGACGGTTGGCTGCGCACCGGCGATATCGGCAACATCGACAAGGACGGTTTTTTGCACTTCCTCGGCCGCCGCAAGGAGATGCTGAAGGTCAAGGGCATGAGCGTGTTTCCGCCGGAGATCGAGGCGCTGCTCGGCCAGCATCCGAAAGTGCTGGGATCGGGCGTGGTCGGGCGCGACGATCCTGACAAGGGGCAGGTGCCGGTGGCCTATATCCAGCTCAAGCCGGAGGCGGTCGGCACCATCTCTGCGGAAGATCTGCGCGCCTGGTGCGCCGAGCGCATGGCCGTCTACAAGGTCCCGGAAGTGCGTATTATCGATGCCCTGCCGCTGACGGCGACGGGCAAGGTGAAGAAGCAGGATCTCGATCCGAATCTTCCTGCTGCTGTCTGAGTGAGAGAGACGATGTCGTTCAAGAAACTCCTGATCGCCAATCGCGGCGAGATCGCCATCCGCATCGCGCGCGCGGCGGCCGATGCCGGCATCGCGACCGTTGCGATCCATCCCACTGATGATGCGCTGTCGCTGCACGTGCGTGTGGCCGACGAGGCGGTCGAAATCCCCGGCCGCGGCGCCCGGGCCTATCTCGACATCGATGCGGTGGTGACGGCGGCGAAAAGCGTCGGGTGCGATGCCGTGCATGCCGGCTACGGCTTCCTCAGCGAGAATGCCGCATTCGCCAAGGCGTGCGCGGACGTGGGCCTCACCTTCGTCGGGCCGAAGCCGGCGGCGCTCGAATTGTTCGGCGACAAGGTCGCGGCGCGGCAACTGGCAAAACGTTGCGGCGTGCCGATCATTGCCGGCACCAGCGGGCCGTCCTCGCTGGAGGAGATCACGGCGTTCTTCAGTTCCCTCGGCAGCAATGCTGCGATCGTGATCAAGGCAATGGCCGGCGGTGGCGGTCGCGGCATGCGCGTGGTCGAGAACGCATCCGATCTTGCGGAAGCCTATGCGCGCTGCCAGTCCGAGGCCAAGGCGGCCTTTGGCTTCGACGGCGTCTATGCCGAGCGGCTGATCCGGCAGGCGCGGCATATCGAGGTGCAGATCATCGGCGATCGTCACGGCGCGATCTCTCATCTCTGGGAGCGTGAATGCACCATCCAGCGCCGGCACCAGAAGCTGATCGAGGTGGCGCCGAGCCCGTCGCTGAGCGATCCCTTGCGCGGCCGCATCATCGAGGCGGCCAAGCAACTTGCGACGGCGGCGGCTTACGACAATCTCGGCACGTTCGAGTTCCTGGTCGACGGCACGGCCGAGGACAGTTTTGCCTTCATCGAGGCCAATCCGCGGCTGCAGGTCGAGCACACCGTCACCGAAGAAGTGCTTGGGCTCGACCTCGTCCGCGCCCAGCTTGCGGTCGCGGAGGGTAGCACGCTCGCCTCGCTTGGCCTTGCGCAGGCATCGATCCCGAAGCCACGAGGCCATGCCATGCAGGTTCGCGTCAACATGGAAACGCTGGACGAGACGGGCGCGACGCATCCGACCGGCGGCGTGCTCGCCGTTTTCGAGCCCCCATCAGGCCCCGGAGTTCGTGTCGATAGTTTTGGTTACGCCGGCTACAAGACCAGTGCGGCCTTCGACTCGTTACTCGCAAAAGTCATCGTGCATACGCCGGGCGAAGCCTGGCATGATGTCGTTGCAAAAGCCTCGCGTGCCCTGCGCGAGTTCCGGATCGACGGCGTGGTCACCAATATCGCCTTCCTCCAGGCGGTGCTGGCGCATCCTGATTTCAGGACCAACCGCATCGCGACCGATTTCATCGATCGCAATATCGCAAAGCTCGTCGATGCGGCCGATGGCGCGGCCAAGCCGCTTTACTTTGCGCCAACCGAAGGAAGTGGCGTTCACGGTGCCGAGACGCACGTCGCGCAAGTGGTGCCTGAAGGCACGGTGATGGTCGCCGCACCGTTGCAGGGAACCATCGTCACCATTCAGGTGAAGGAAGGCGAGATCGTGCGCCCCGGCCAGCAGCTCGCCGTGATCGAGTCCATGAAAATGGAACATCTGGTGATGGCCGAGCAGGGCGGCCGTGTCATGACGCTCGCCGCCGGCGACGGCGCCACGCTGATGCATGGCGAGCCGATCATGTATCTCGAGCCGCTCGACGTTGCGGCGGATAGGGCCACGGCCGAAGCCGACATCGATCTGGATCACATCCGGCCCGATCTCGCCGAGTTGATTGCCCGCCAGGCGAACACGCTGGATGCGAATCGCCCCGCCTCGGTCGAGCGCCGCCGCAACACCAACCAGCGCACCGCGCGCGAGAACGTCGCCCAGCTCGTCGACGAAGGCTCGTTCATGGAATATGGCAGCCTCGCCATCGCGGCGCAGCGCCGCCGCCGCAAGCTCGACGATCTCATCAAGAACACGCCGGCTGACGGACTCGTGATGGGCGTCGCCACGGTGAATGGCGAGAAGTTCGGGCCCGAGGGTGCGCGCTGCATCGTCGTGGCCTATGACTACACCGTGCTCGCGGGCACGCAGGGCCACATGAACCACAAGAAGATCGACCGCATGCTGACCCTTGCGGAAGACTGGCGCGTGCCGCTGGTGTTCTATGCCGAGGGCGGCGGCGGCCGGCCCGGCGACACCGACCGGCTCGGTATGACCGGGCTCGACGGTCCGTCCTTCGTGCAATTCGCAAGGCTCTCCGGCCTCGTGCCCGTGATTGGTGTCGTCTCCGGCTATTGCTTCGCCGGCAACGCCGCGATGCTTGGCTGCTGCGACGTGATCATCGCCACCAAGAACGCCTCGATCGGAATGGGCGGCCCTGCGATGATCGAAGGCGGCGGCCTCGGCGTCTATCATCCGGCCGAGGTCGGCCCGGTCTCGTTCCAGTCGCCGAACGGCGTCATCGATATCCTCGTCGAGGACGAGGAGGAGGCGACATCCGTCGCGCAAAAGTATCTGTCCTATTTCCAGGGCGCGGTGACGGAGTGGGAGGCCGCCGACCAGCGCCTGCTCCGACGCGCCATCCCCGAGAACCGGCTGCGCGTCTACGACATCCGCAGCGTGATCGATCTCGTCGCCGACAAGGATTCCGTGCTGGAGCTGCGCCGCGACTACGGCGTCGGCATGATCACCGCGCTGATCCGCATCGAAGGAAAGCCGTTCGGCCTGATCGCCAACAATCCGCGCCATCTCGGCGGCGCCATCGACGCCGATGCCGGCGATAAGGCCGCCCGCTTCCTCCAGCTCTGCGACGCGTTCGACCTTCCCGTCGTTTCGCTCTGCGACACGCCCGGCTTCATGGTCGGCCCGGAAGCCGAGAAGACCGCGATCGTGCGTCACGTCTCGCGCATGTTCGTCACGGGCGCGAGCCTCACTGTGCCGCTGTTCGGCATCGTGCTGCGCAAGGGCTACGGTCTCGGCGCGCAGTCGATGATCGGCGGCGGCTTCCACGCCTCGTTCTTCACCGCGGCCTGGCCGACCGGCGAATTCGGCGGCATGGGCCTGGAGGGCTACGTCCGCCTCGGCTTCCGCAAGGAGATGGAGGCGATCACTGACCCCGAGGAGCGCGAGACCTATTACCGCAACAAGGTCGCCGAGCTCTATGCCAACGGCAAGGCGGTCTCGATCGCATCGGTATTCGAGATCGACAACGTGATCGACCCCGCCGAGACGCGCCGCTGGATCATGGCCGGACTCCGTTCGGTGCCGAAGCCGCCGGCCAGGGCCGGGAAGAAGCGGCCATGCATCGATACGTGGTGAGGGCGGTGCAGCAATAGATGAGCCCGTCATTCCGGGCGCGCGCAGCGCGAACCCGGAATCTCAAGATCCTAGGGTGCGCAAGGGCACACCCTAGTTCGGTGCTTCGCATCGCCCCGGGATGACGAGAAGAGACAGCGTGCCTCCAAGCCGTTCCCGGTTCCCGATTGACATCCCCGCCTGTGGTGCCAGACTTTGCACAATAATACAGGGTGGAGACGTCCGCGATGGCCAGCCTGTCGGCCTCGAACCATGTCGCCCGTGTCTTGTCCGTCGCCAATCAATTGGCCGACGTCGATGCCTCTTCGCGCATTGCCGATTCCTGGCGGCGCTGCCTGATCAGCCACAAGCTCGACCCCGCCCGGCAGGGACCGCCGCAGACGCTGACTGAAGCCGAGGTCCGGCATGTCGCCGAACCGATGGAGCAGCTGATCCAGCTGGCGACGCCGGAGCTCGAAGACCTCGCGCGGGTCCTGCGCGAGGCCGGCTATTGCGTCAATCTCGCCGACCCCAGCGCCACGATGCTGTGGAGCCGGCTGCCCGGCCCGGCCGATACTGAAATCTTCATGCGCTGGAAGGTCTATACCGGCTCGAATTTTTCCGAGGCTTTCGAAGGCACCAACGGGCTCGGCACCGCACTCGCGGAGCAGAAGCCGATCCTGGTGCATCGTGACGAGCATTTTCGCGCGCAGTGGCACATGTTCTCCTGCGCCGTGGCGCCGCTGTTCGACCAGGCCGGTCGCCTCGCCGGTGCCGTGAACATCACCTCATGCCGAGAGGATCTCGAGCGCGCTGCGCATCAGCTCGCGCTCGCGGTGACGATGGAGGCGACGCGGCGCATGGAGGGTGCGATCTTCCGCGGTCATTTCCGCAACGCCTGGATCGCGACCGTGCCGGGCGACGGCGGCAGCGGTCTGCTCGCCTATGACGACGACCGCCGCATCGTCGGCGCCTGCCGTTCGGCGCGGGCACTGCTGGGTCTCACCGACGGCCTGATCGCATCCGGCATCGATCTGTCGCGCTACGTCAAGTTCGATCATCATGCCGGCCGCGGCGCGGACGAGACGGTCGAGTTGCGCCGCGCCGATGGCAGTGCGTTAGGGCGAGGGCATGTTGCGCCGCCGCTGCGGGCGAGATCATCGGCGCGCCCGCTTGCACCGCGCCGCGATGCAGCTGTCGATCGCTTCGACGCCCTGCATCGGCTCGCCGGCCGCGATCCCGGGCTGATCAGAAGCGTGAAGCGGCTCCGAAGCATAGGCGATCACAATCTGGCGGTGCTGCTCCATGGCGAGACCGGCGTCGGCAAGGACGTGTTCGCGCGCGCCATTCACGCGGCCAGCAACCGCGCGCGCAGCAATTATGTGGCGCTGAACTGCGCGGCGATGCCGGAGAGCCTGATCGACGCCGAGCTGTTCGGCTACGAGGCCGGCGCCTTCACCGGCGCGCGGCGCGACGGCTCGAAGGGCCTGATCGTGCAGGCCGACGGCGGCACGCTGTTCCTCGACGAAATCGGCGATATGCCGATCGCGCTGCAGACGCGCTTGTTACGCGTGCTGGAAAACCGCGAGGTCTGGCCGCTTGGCGCGCTCAAGCCCGTCGCCGTCGACATCCGCCTCATCAGCGCCACCCACCGCGATCTCGGCCGCATGGCCGAAGAAGGCGGCTTCCGCGCCGACCTCTATTTCCGCCTGCGCGGCCTCGAGGTGCGGCTGCCAGCCTTGCGCGAGCGTGCCGACCGGGACGACGTCATCCGCCAGATCGCGCGCGAGGAGGCGCCGAACTGCAGGCTTTCGGACCAGGCGTGGTCGCAACTCTCGGCCTATTCCTATCCCGGCAACATGCGCCAGCTTCGCCACGTGCTGCGGCTCGCCGGTTGCACGGCGGAGAACGGGGTCATCACCGAGGCGGATCTGGATCTGCCGCCGTTCGGAGGGAGGGCAGCGGAGCCTGATCTTGCAGCGGCCGAGCGCGCCACGATCGTCGAAGCCCTGCGTAAGCACGGCGGCCGCGTGACGGAAGCGGCCCGCGCGCTGAAGCTCAGCCGCGCCACGCTCTATCGCAAGATCAAGCAGTTGAAGATCGAGACGGCGCAGTAGGGATCAGCTGCACGTGGCGCGCGTTCTCCGCTGGCTCGGAATCGTAGGGTGGGCAAAGGCGCGCTTGCGCCGTGCCCACCATCTCTAACCGAATGTTGCAGTACGTGGGCACGCTTCGCTTTGCCCACCCTACGATACTGTATTCGCAGCGAGAGTGACGATTAAGAAAAATCCGTCCAGCTCAGATGCCGTGAATCGAGGTCGCCGACCGTCACCGTTTCGCGCATCTCATGCGGCGTGTGAAAACTGCTGCGCAGGTACACCAGCGGCGCTGCGGACGCCAGATGCGACACGCCGCGCACTTCGCCGACGAAGATCGAATGCGTCGTCGTCTCGAACTCCTGCGCCAGCACGCAGTCGAATGCGGCGACCGCATCCGTCAGCACCGGGGCGCCCGTGGCCCCACGCGTCCACTGTCCGAACGCAAAACGGTCGTCGCCGTTGACGCCCTTCTGGCCGCTGAAGGTCAGCGCGAGCAGGGCGTGGTCCTCGTGCAGGAAGTTGATCGCGAACGCGCCTTCCTCGCGGATGCGCGCATGTGCGCTGGCGTTGCGGTTGACGCAGACGATCAGCGAGGGCGGGCTATCCGACAGCGAGCAGGCCGAGGTCACCGTCAATCCCGTGCGCTTGCCGTGCTCGGCGCCGACCGTGACCAGCGCGACGGCGCCGGCACATTGGCGCATCGCCTGCTTGAAATCCTTCACGTCGAGAGGATTGGCGTCGACCGTCACGCGGAAATCTCCGAAAACAGAAGCGGGTGCGACACGATCGCGCCGCACCCGCTGAGCGTCAAGCCGCCTTCTTCGCGGAGCCGAGATGCGCAAGGCGCGGCATCACCTCGTTCTTCAGCAGCGAGAGCGAGTGGTGCCAGGCTTCCGCCTTGTGCTTGTAGTCGAAGCCGAACACCAGCAGCACGCCGAAGCCGCCGACCTCGTCGTAGATCTTCTCGATCTTCTCGGCGACGGTCGCGGGCGAGCCGACGATCCAGTTCCGCTTGGCGCAATATTCGACCGTGACGTCGCTGTCGGGGACATCAGGGGCGTGCTTGAGATAATCCTTGAAGCCGAAATGGCCGAGCAGCGGCAGGAAGTACTCGCTCATCATCCGGCCCATCATGTCGCCGGTCGAGAGCTTCCAGGCTTCCTCGTCGGTGTCGGCGACGAACACCTCGCGCACCAGGCGCCAGTCCTGCCGGTTCGGCTTGCGCCCGGTCTTGGCGGCGCCGATCTCGACCGAGTCCCAATGGCTGGAGACATAGGCCGGGTTGAGGTTGAGGCTCATCGGGATGAAGCCGCGCTCGCCGGCGAGCTTCAGCGTGTCCGAGTTCTTCGACAGCCCGGCAACGCCGATCGGCGGATGCGGCGCCTGCAACGGCTTGATGTGGGGCTTGAGGAAGTCGAACATCGTGTCCGGCTTGGTCACCGTCCAGAATTTGCCCTTGTGGGTGAAGGGTGCCGGCTCGGTCCACAGCTTCAGGATGATCTCCAGCGCCTCGCGGGTCATGTCGCGGTTCTGCCCGCTCATGCCGTCGACGTTGAACATCGCCCAGTCGCTCGGCAAGCCGCTCGCCGCGACGCCGAAATTGAGCCGGCCCTCGGAGAGATGGTCGAGCATCGCGACGCGGTTGGCGAGCTCGGCCGGGTGGTGATAGGGCAACAGGAAGCCGCCGGGTCCAATGCGCAGCTTCTTGGTCTGCATCAGGGCCTGCGCGATCAGGAGGTCCGGCGTGGGATTGGGTTCCCAGGGCGCGGTGTGGTGCTCGCCGACCCAGGCTTCCTGATAGCCGAGCTCGTCGAGCCAGCGCATGACCTGCAGGTCCCAGTCGTTCCCTTCCTTCAGGCCGCACTCCGGCGGATGCGAAGGCATCGTGAAATAGCCGATCTCCATGGGTTTCCTCATCTGATGTTGACGCGTCTTGTCGCGCGTTGACGGAGTTGAGCGCCGAAGCTTCAGCAAGCGCTGTGCCAGCGGTTCAGCAAGCGCTGTGCCAGCACGGCGGAGCCTCGAATTGCGGAGAAAGGGCTGGTTTGCCCGCGCAATAGCCGGTATCTCGGCACAGACTTGCAAGACGTCGTCTCACTGTCGCGAGACGGCGTCCCAGCCGTGAGACGAGGACAGTTTCGCATGACCGAACCCGCTTATGTCGCGGTGGACTGGGGCACCAGCAGCTTCCGGCTGTGGCTGGTCGATCGTGCCGGCCAGGTACTGACTGAGCGCCGCAGCGGCGAGGGCATGCTCGCCGCGGCGAAGACCGGCTTTCCCGCCGTGCTGCAATCGCATCTTGCCGCGGTCGAGGCGCCGGATCATCTGCCGGTTCTCGTCTGCGGCATGGCCGGCGCCAGGAACGGCTGGGTCGAAGCCGGCTATGTCGACACGCCGGCGCCGCTGGCCGCCATCCTGAAACAGGCCGTGCGCGTCCCCGGCGAAGCCCGCGACATCCGCATCCTGCCTGGCATCGCGCAGCGCGAGACAGAAGCGCCGGACGTGATGCGCGGCGAGGAAACGCAGCTGCTCGGCGCGCTCGGCCTCAAGGCCGCGGGCGAGGCGCTGGTCTGCATGCCCGGCACGCATTCGAAATGGGTGCGCGTGAAGGACGGCGTGGTCGAACGCTTCTCCACCTTCATGACAGGCGAGCTGTTCAGCGCCGTCTCGCGCGAGACCATCCTGTCGCTCGCGGTCGCCGGCGCCGACGAGGCCGAGGATGTCGCGAGCTTCAAGGCGGCGGTGAAAGCTGCTTATGAGGCGCCCGCCTTTGTCGCCAATCACTTGTTCGGCGCGCGCTCGCGCCAGCTGCTGTTCGGCGGCACGCCGGCCGCGGCGCGCGAGACGCTGTCGGGCACGTTGATCGGCGCCGAGCTGGCGGCGGGGCTCTCCGGCCCCGTTCCCCAAGCGGGCGTCGAGCTGATTGCATCGGGGCGGCTTGCGATGCTGTACCGGCTGGCGTTCGAGGCGCTGTCGGTCAACGCAATTCCGGTCGACGCGGATGAGGCCGTCCGCCGCGGCCTGTCGATGGCGGCTGCCGCGATCTGGACGAAGCAGAAGGATTTTTGAGATGAGCGTTCCCTTTCCGCCGATGAAGCGGCCGCTGGTTGCGATCCTGCGCGGCGTCAAGCCGGAGGAGGCCGAGGCGATCGTCGCCGTGCTGATCGAGGCCGGCATGACCGCGATCGAAATTCCCCTGAACTCGCCCGATCCGTTCCGCTCCATCGCAACGGCCGTGAAGCAGGCGCCTTCAGGCGTGCTGATCGGCGCCGGCACGGTGCTGACCACCGCGGATGTCGATCGTCTCGACGACGTCGGCGGCAGGCTGATGGTCTCGCCCAATGTCGACACTGAGGTGCTCGCGCGTGCGCATCAGCACGGCATGGTGACCTTGCCTGGCGTGTTCTCGCCGACCGAGGCGCTGCTCGCGGCGCGCTCGGGCGCATCGGGCCTGAAATTCTTTCCGGCCAGCGTGCTCGGCGCATCAGGCATCGCCGCGATCCGCGCCGTGCTGCCGCCAGGCGTCATGATCGCCGCGGTCGGCGGCGTCTCCGATCAGAATTTTGCGGAGTACATCGGGGGCGGCGTCACCGCCTTCGGGCTCGGCTCCAGCCTCTACAAGCCCGGCATGAGCGCGGCCGATGTCGCAGGCCGAGCGAAGGCAACGATCGCGGCTTACGATCGGGCAATTCAGAAAGATTGAACGGACAATAAACTAGCCGTGATCCTGACATGGCCTATTGTGCCACATAGTGTCGCGATGCTGACGTTTTGCGCATCGTATTATGTGACTGGCTGAATCAGGAGACCGACATGGCGATCAACAACGTGGCCGATCTGTTCGTGGCAACGCTCGAGCAGGCCGGCGTCAAGCGTATCTACGGCATCGTCGGCGACAGCTTGAACGCCCTGACTGAATCATTGCGCCGCCGCGGCACGATCGAATGGATCCATGTCCGCCACGAGGAGGTCGCCGCGTTCGCCGCCGCCGGCGAAGCCGAGATGACCGGAAGCCTTGCGGTGTGCGCGGGCTCCTGCGGTCCCGGCAATCTGCATCTGATCAACGGCCTGTTCGACGCGCATCGCAGCCGCGTTCCCGTGCTGGCGATCGCGGCGCAGATCCCGACCGCTGAGATCGGCGGCGGTTATTTCCAGGAGACCCATCCGCAAAATCTGTTCCGCGAATGCAGCCATTTTTGCGAGCTGGTGTCCGACCCGAGCCAGCTTCCTTACGTGCTGGAGAATGCCATCCGCGCGGCGGTGGGCCTGCGCGGTGTCGCCGTCGTCGCCATGCCCGGCGACGTCGCATTCCGTAGCCCGCCCAAGCGCGCGCTGTCGACGACGCGCGGACTCGCGCTGTCGGCGCCGAAGGTGGTGCCGCAGGCCGATGAGCTGCAGGCGCTCGCCGAACTCCTCAACGGCACCGAGCGCGTCACCCTGTTCTGCGGCCGCGGCTGCGCCGGCGCGCATGCACCCTTGATGCAGCTGGCGGAAGCGCTGAAGAGTCCGATCGTGCATGCGCTCGGCGGCAAGGAGCATGTCGAGTACGACAATCCCTATGACGTCGGCATGACCGGCTTCATCGGCTTCTCCTCGGGCTATGCCGCCATGCACGCCTGCGACGCCCTGGTGATGCTCGGCACCGATTTTCCCTACAAGCAATTCTTTCCGACCGATGCTAAGATCGCGCAGGTCGACATCCGTCCGGAAAATCTCGGACGACGCTGCAAGATCGATCTCGGCCTCGTCGGCGACGTCAAGCTGACCATCGAGGCGCTGCTGCCGCTGCTGAAAGCAAAGACGCAGCGCAAGCATCTCGACGATGCCGTCGCGCATTACAAGAAGGCGCGCGAGGGCCTGGATTCGCTGGCCAAGGGCACGCCGGGAAGCAAGCCGATCCACCCGCAATATCTCGCAAGAGTCATCAGCGATCATGCTTCCGACGATGCGGTCTTCACCGCCGATGTCGGCACGCCCACGGTGTGGGCCGCGCGCTATCTCGACATGAACGGCCGCCGCCGGCTGGTCGGCTCCTTCGTGCACGGCTCGATGGCCAACGCCATGCCGCAGGCGATCGGTGCGCAGGCCGCCCAGCCCGGCCGCCAGGTGATCTCGCTGTCGGGCGACGGCGGTTTCTCCATGCTGATGGGCGATCTCATCACGCTGACGCAAATGAAGCTGCCGGTGAAGGTCGTGATCTTCAACAACGGCGTGCTCGGCTTCGTCGCGCTGGAGATGAAGGCCGCGGGCTTCGTCGACACCAATGTCGACCTGAAGAATCCCGATTTCGCGGCGATGGCGCGCGCCATGGGAATCTTCGCCAAGCGCGTCGAGGACCCCGGCGAGCTTCAGGGCGCGGTGAAGGAGATGCTGGCCCATAACGGCCCGGCGCTGCTCGACGTCGTCACCGCCAAGCAGGAGCTGTCGATGCCTCCGACCATCATGCCCGAGCAGATCAAGGGCTTTAGCCTCTGGGTTCTGCGCGCGGTGATGAACGGCCGCGGCGACGAGGTGCTCGACCTCGCGAAGACGAATCTGCTGCCGCGTTAGCCCCGCTTCACCGACGGCGCGGGCAGCCGCTCGTGCCGATTCTGGAAGCGTTGCCAGTGCATCACTGAGCCGATCAGCAGGGCCGGCACGAAGCCGAGCAGGATCAGGAAGTGCGGCAGCTCCTTCGGCGAGACGAAGGCGATGGCGATGTCCGAGATCATCCAGAGCGCCGCGAACATCACCGCAAAGTCCGTTCGCGGGCAGCGCAGGTAGTAGAACACGGCGGTGATGACGATGGCGGGTCCGATCGCCACGCCGATCATGATCGCGGTCAGCTCCTTCGGCGTCAACGCGTCGAGCATCATCGAGGCCAGCAGCCAGAGTGCGGCGAACATGGCGACGATGTCGAGCGGATGCCGCAATCCAATACCTCTCGCGGGGACGTGCTATCGTTGTGGCCGGGGCTGCGGCCGTCAAGTCAAAATGCGCTTATTCCTCGTCACTTCCTGGCGTCGGGCGCAGCATGAAATGGCCGAAGGCGGTGGCGATCGGCTTGTCCGCATCGTCCTGCCAGGCGCGCGCCTCGAAGGCGACGATGCGCCGGCCCTGCTTGACGATCGAAACGTTGGCAAACGTATCGAGCGCACGGCCGGAGCGCAGATAGTTGACGGTGAGCCCGATCGGCTTCGGCGGCGCGGCGGCGCCGAGCTCGCGCCCGACGCCGATGATGGCCGTGGTCTCGAGGAAGGCCCCAGTCATGCCGCCGTGGATCGCGGGCAGGATCGGGTTGCCGATGATGATTGGCGAGAACGGCATCGTCAGCGTGCCGTCGTCATTGACGCAGATGCCGAGCGCGCGCGCGAACGGGCTGCGCGCGAACGGGCCATCCGGATCTTCCGGCGCCTCCAGCACCGGGATGCTGCGCGCATCCATCCTGCGGTCGGCGAGCATGTTGGTGCGGTTGGCACCGATCATGAAGCAGGCGGTCGCAGTCGCCACCGGATCGTCCTCGGATTCTTGATAGGCGGTGGAGCGCACGAAGGCGATCGAGCGCGTGGTGCGGTAGCACACCGAATGCGCCTTGATGTCGAGGCCCGGCGTCGCCGGCTTCTGATAGTCGATGCGCAGGTCAAGGGTTGCGATCGCGCGCGTGCCGTCGAGCGCAAGTTGCACCGCCATGCCGCAGCTCTCGTCCAGCATCGCGGTGACGACACCGCCATGCAGCACGCCGGTCTCGGTGTCGCCGACGAAGACGGGCCGGTAGGGCAGGCTCGACCAGGCCTCAGCTGGTGCAAAGCGATCCAGCTGGAGCCCGCTGATATGGCCGTAATCGGAGCGGCGGCCCTTGATGGCGTCGGCGAGTTCCTCGAATGGGAGCGTGGTCGGTATGGTGCTCATGGGGACGTTTTAGACCAGTGTCGGGCGCCGCGCAAAACCCCGAATTGGCCTCGACAGAGCAGGCCGAAGCACCGATGGTGGGCGCTCCGTTCGCCGACTAGCCGCAAGGAGCGCCCATGGCCGACCCCGAAACGCCTGCCAACAATCAGGGGCCCGTCACCATTTCGAGCTCCAGCTCGGAGCGGGCGCCGATCATCTATTTCGACGGCGCGTCCTGCTTCGGTCATCACAACGGCGCGATCCAGATCGAGCTCGCCGCGAACTTGCTCATGCCGGTCGGTGCCGCGGTCAGGGTCGACGTGATCCAGACCGCGCACCTGCGCTGCAGCGTGGCCGCCGCGCTGGCGCTGCGCGAAGCCCTCGACAAGGCGCTGGCGATGTACCGGCAGGGCCAGCAGCAGCCGGTGACGGAGGAGATCCCGACGGTGAAGAATTGAAGCTGGTGGTGCGACTGCGTCGGCCTTCATGGTTCGAGACGCGCCGCAAGGCGGCGCTCCTCACCATGAGGGTCTAAGATATCGCTGCGAAATCAGACCTCATCCTGAGGAGCCCGCCAACGGCGGGCGTCTCGAAGGATGGCCGCAAGCGCAAGGCTGAAACAAACAGCCAAGCCTCAGCCTACATGCACCTTCGGCTTCTTGCCGCCGTTCCACTTGCCGTCGAGCGCGCGCTCGATCTGGGCGGCGAGTTGCAGCAGCAGGCCGTCATTGGCCTGCTTGGCGATGGCCTGGATGCCGAGCGGCAGGCCGTGGTCTTGCGTTGCCATCGGCATCGAGATCGCCGGCATGCCGCAGAGATTGGCCAGCGGCGTGAAGGCAAAGAAGCGCCAGAGATTGTCGAACCAGTCGCGCACATCGGGGTTGTCGGAAATGGTGAGATATTCTCTGGTGCCGACCTTCGGTGTCGGCAGCGCAGTGATCGGCGTCAGGATCACGTCCCATTGCTCGAAGAAGGTGCCGAAGCCGCGCGATGTGGTGTTGAATACGCCCTGCATCTTGGCACGCTCGGCGAAACTGGTGTGCCGGCCGGCTTCCCAGATGCGGATGTTCATCGGCTCGATCAGATCCTCCGGCGGCTTTTCCAGCCCGCGGGCGGCGAGCATGTTGGAGATCACCACGGCGAAGTTCGAGATGTAGCAGGTGGTCTGCGCCTCGAATGCAGCGGGAAGGTCGATCTCCGGCAGCGCATAGTCGACGTGATGGCCGAGGCCTTCGAGGAAGCGTCCGGCCTTCTCCAGCTCGGCTGCGATCTCGGGCGTCGCGGTGTAGTTGCCCCATGTATGGGACAATGCGATGCGCAGCTTCGAGGGATCGCGCTTGATCATCTCGGAATAAGGCTGCGCCGTGGTCCAGAACGGCATGAACTCGCCGGGCGCAGGCCCGCGGGTATGATCGACGAAGGCGGCGGTGTCGCGCACGCTGCGCGACTGGCAGCCCTGGATCGAGACGAGGCCGGTGAGGTCGGACATGTGCGGGGCGAGCGAGAACACGCCGCGCGAGACCTTCAGCCCGATATTGCCGTTGACGCCGGCGGGAATGCGGATCGAGCCGCCGCCGTCGGTCGCATGCGCGATCGGCACCACGCCGGCCGCGACCATCGCGGCGCTGCCCGCCGAGGAGCCGCAGGTGGTGTAGTCGGTATTCCAGGGATTGCGGGTGACATAGACTGCCGGATTGTCGGCCGAAGAGCACACGCCGAATTCCGGCGTCGTGGTGCGTCCGATCAGGTTGAGCCCCGCCTGGCGGAATTTACCGGTGAGGAACGTATCGGCCGCGGCGCGATTGCCGCGCATCAACAGCGAGCCCATTTCCTGCAGCCGGCCCTTCATGGTCGGCCCGAGGTCCTTCATCAGGAAGGGCAGGCCGGCGAACGGACCTGCGAGATTGGCGCCGTCCTTGGCGGGATCGGCGATCACGTCCTCGAACAGCTCGACCACGCCCGACAGCGCCGGATTGACCTTGGCGACACCAGCGGCGGCCTGGCGCGCCAGCTCCTTCGCCGTCAGCTCGCCCTTGCGGACCCGCCCCGCCAGCGCGACGCCATCGTGCTGCGCCCATTCCGTCCAGCTCATCGGCAACGTCATGAAGTCCTGATCTCCTTAAGATGCGGCGCCACCTTTTTCGCAAGGGACCGCTTGAATCAACTGAGCCGGCACGAGGGGCAGGGTTGCACGGGGCGGAGAGGTCGCAAGGCGGCGTCATCCCAATCCGGCAGTTGTCCGATCGTTGCAACCCGGAGGAGCCTGTAGCCCGGATGGAGCGCAGCGTAATCCGGGGCCGCTCGCCCGGCATCCGGCACCGTCCCGGATTACGCTGGCGCTCCATCCGGGCTACGCCATCGTTGCTGTGTCGCCCGCTGTCAATTGCCGCGCACAAAAATATTCCACTTTACCGAAATTCGGTTTCGGCGTATGTGTCGCCCATCCTGATCCGGCGAAAGGGGCGGTCGTACGTCGTCACGAGCCGCGGATCGGGGAGCGGTGGACGCGCAGCGTCGTGCACGAGAGGCGGGAGCAGGGCGGGATGACCCCCGTGAGGTCCAGGCTTCGTGCGGACGAACGGCGCTTCAAGCGTACGGCCAAATCGCGTGGTCCTGGCTGTCGTTGCTACAGCCAAGCCTTGCGGAGGTGCG
This sequence comes from Bradyrhizobium sp. SBR1B, assembly GCF_014198205.1. Classification (NCBI taxonomy): domain Bacteria; kingdom Pseudomonadati; phylum Pseudomonadota; class Alphaproteobacteria; order Hyphomicrobiales; family Nitrobacteraceae; genus Bradyrhizobium; species Bradyrhizobium sp. SBR1B. Next base: position 120,062 of record NZ_JACIHC010000002.1, on the reverse strand, counting down.
CCGAGCCCGACCGGGCGAAGCGCGCCGCCATCCGTGAGGTGACGGAGGCAAGCAGGAACTCGTCTCCGGGGAGAGCGCGCCATAGGCCGTCAAACATCGCGCAGGGAAGGCCGGACGTTTCGGCTTCACCTGTTGATCCGTTGTGCATTGCGTGTGCATCTCATCGCACGACGGACCCGCGGGTGCCAGCCGGCGCCCGGCCTTCCCTGCGCCCTTTCGTTGAGGGCGCGATGCGGAGCGCAAAGCTCGGGCGGAAGCGCCGCGAGGAGGTGAAGGCATGTCTGCAACACACAACCGGCGTCGTGGGGTGGGCAAAGCGACTTGTCCGCCATAGCTCGAAGAGCGACGGCGGAAGCGTGCCCACGCATCTCGTGCCGCGTTTGAAATTGGTGGGCACGGCGCGGTGCGCCTTTGCCTACCCTACGGCACCGTGTCTGCCGCATAGACTCGGTGTCATCGCCCGCGCAGGCGCATCCGGGATCCGCGAGGGTGTTCGCGCGCCGTCCCCACGAATGTGGCGAGATCGCATCGGTTCGACAAAAAATCCCCTGTCGACGGTCCGCCGCAGTACCTTGATGAATCAACCCCGGTTGGTCCATAAGCGGCGTCCCGTGGCCGGTGGTTCGCCCCCGCGTTGCGTGCTTGGATAGAGGAATTCTCGCGTGGCAAATATCAACCAGAAAATTGCGCAGGAGCTTGGGGTTCGGGCGGAGCAGGTCGAGGCGACGGTGACGCTGCTCGATGGCGGCGCCACGGTTCCCTTCATCGCCCGCTACCGCAAGGAAGCGACCGGTGCGCTCGACGACGCGCAATTGCGCACCCTGGAGGAGCGCCTGGGTTACCTGCGCGAGCTCGAGGATCGCCGCAAGGCCATCCTCGAATCAGTCCGCGAGCAGGGCAAGCTCGATGCGGCGCTCGAGGCCTCGATTCTCGCCGCCGACAGCAAGGCCCGCCTCGAAGACATCTATCTGCCGTTCAAGCCGAAGCGCCGCACCAAGGCGGAGATCGCCAAGGAGGCCGGCCTCGAGCCGCTCGCCAACCAGTTGGTGGCGGAGCCCACCAACGATCCGAAGGTGGTGGCCGAAGGCTTCATCAACGCCGAGAAGGGCGTTGCGGATGCCGCCGCCGCGCTGGACGGCGCCCGCGCCATCCTGGTCGAACGCTTCGACGAGGACGCCGACCTGATCGGCGCGCTTCGCGAGGAGATGTGGACTAACGCGCGCATGGCCTCCAAGGTGCGCGACGGCAAGAAGACCGAGGGCGAGAAGTTCGCCGACTATTTCGAGTTCTCCGAGCCGCTGACCAAGCTGCCCTCGCACCGCATCCTCGCGATGTTCCGCGGCGAGAAGGAGGAGATTCTCGACCTGCAGATCCAGGCCGAGGCCGAGGCGCCGCCGCCCGGCGTGCCGAGCGCCTATGAACTGAAGATCATGAAGCGGTTCGGCATCGCCGACCTCAAGCGCGCCGGCGACCGCTGGCTGATCGACACCGTGCGCTGGGCCTGGCGCACCAAGATCCAGGTGCATCTCAATATCGACCTGCGCATGCGGCTGTGGAACGCCGCCGAGACCGAGGCCGTGCGCGTGTTCGCCTCCAATTTGCGCGATCTCCTGCTGGCCGCGCCGGCCGGCACCCGCGTCACCATGGGGCTCGACCCCGGCTATCGCACCGGCGTCAAGGTTGCCGTCACCGATGCCACCGGCAAGGTCGTCGATACCGCCGTGATCTATCCGCACGAGCCGCAGCGGCAGTGGAACGAGTCGCTTGCGATCCTCGGCAAGCTCGCATTGAAGCATCGCGTCGAGCTGATCGCGATCGGCAACGGCACCGCCTCGCGCGAGACCGACAAGCTCGCGGGCGATCTCGTCAAGGGGCTGGCCGAGCTGAAGATGACCAAGATCGTGGTGTCGGAAGCCGGCGCGTCGGTCTATTCGGCCTCGGCTTTCGCCTCGGAGGAGTTGCCCGGTCTCGACGTCACCCTGCGCGGCGCGGTCTCGATCGCGCGGCGTCTGCAGGATCCGCTCGCCGAGCTCGTCAAGATCGAGCCCAAGGCGATCGGCGTCGGCCAGTATCAGCACGATCTCGGCCAGGCCAAGCTCGCAAAGTCGCTCGACGCCGTGGTCGAGGACTGCGTGAACGCCGTCGGTGTCGACGTCAACACCGCGTCCGCACCGCTGCTTGCCCGCGTGTCGGGCGTCGGCTCAGGCCTGGCGCAGAGCATCGTGGCGCATCGTGACGCCAACGGCCCGTTCAAGTCGCGCAAGGCACTCAAGGACGTGCCGCGGCTCGGACCGAAGGCGTTCGAGCAGTGCGCCGGCTTCCTGCGCATCCTCGGCGGCGAGGACCCGCTCGACGCCTCCGGCGTGCATCCGGAAGCCTATCCGGTGGTGCGCCGGATCCTCAGCGCCACCAAGAGCGACATCAAGGCGCTGATTGGCAGCAGCGAGATCGTGCGCACCTTGAAGCCGAAGGATTTCGTCGACGAGACTTTTGGTCTGCCGACCGTCACCGACATTTTGAAGGAATTGGAAAAGCCCGGCCGCGATCCGCGTCCGGCGTTCAAGGCCGCCGTGTTCAAGGAAGGCGTCGAGGAGATCAAGCACCTGCAGAAGGGCATGATCCTTGAGGGCACCGTGACCAACGTCGCCGCCTTCGGTGCCTTCGTCGACATCGGCGTGCACCAGGACGGCCTCGTGCACATCTCCGCGATGTCCAAGACCTATATCAAGGACCCGCGCGAGGTGGTGAAGCCCGGCGACATCGTCAAGGTCAAGGTGCTGGACTTCGAGGTCGCCCGCAAGCGCATCTCGCTGACCTTGCGTCTCGACGACGAGGTCGGCGCCAAGAAGGACGCCCCCGGCATGCAGCGCGACAACAGCTCGCGCAACCCGTCACGCATGACGTCGTCCGCACCGCGCAAGCAGGAATCCTCCGGCGGCGGCGCCCTCGCCGAAGCGCTGCGCCGCGCGGCGGAGAAGAACAACGGCAAGCGGGCGTAGCTTTCAACCTCTCCCCGCTCTTTGCGGGGAGAGGTCAACTGCTGGATGTACGGAGAGCTCTCTCCACATCGTCATTGCGAGCGCAGCGAAGCAATCCAGAATCCCTCCTCGGAACGACTCTGGATTGCTTCGTCGCCAGGGCTCCTCGCAATGACGGGGAGAGAGTTGGGCTCCGCCTCCCTAACACTCGCGTCAGAATCTGGCGCGTTTGTAAGTTGAAGGCGCCGATCTCTTGCTCTCATCTGATCATCCTCGTGCGACGCGCTAACCGCCGCACTGCAAGGAGGATGCTTCGATGAACAACAGGCTTCTCAAAGGCCTCACCGCGGTGACGATCGCCGCGGCGATGGCGCTCGCTTCACCGGTGCTCGCCCGTGGCGGCGGCGGACATGGCGGCTTCGGCGGCGGCGGTCATTTCGGCGGCGGTGGACATTTCGGTGGCGGCATGCACGCAGGCGGCTTCGGCGGCATGCGCGCCGGCGGGATGGGCGGTGCGCGCTTCGCCCATGTCGGCGGTCCTGCCTTTGGCGGTGCACGCTTCGCTCATGCCGGCGGTCCCGCTTTTGGCGGCGCACGCTTCGCCCATGCGGCGATCGGGCCGCGTTTCGCCGGGGCCGGCTGGCACGGCCATCGCGGCTTCCACCATCATCACCATTTCCGTCGTTTCGCCGTCTTCGGCGCGCCCTTCATCTACGCCGGCTACAACGATGGCTGCTGGCGCAGGAGCTGGACGCCCTATGGATGGCAATGGGTCAATGTGTGCGGAGACTATTGGTAGTCGCATCGCCGTACCGCACCATTGTCGCGATCGCCACCGGGCGGTTCCGTCCAGCCCCGGAACGGGATAGTCTGGTGGCGATTGTCGCGCGGAGTTTTGCATGACCGGAGGTCACCGTCGCATCCTGGTCGTCGAGGACGATCCGGAAACAGCAGGCCAGCTCGTCGAGGAATTGACGACCTCCGGCTACGACGTCGATCTCGCAGCTAGCGGCCGCGAAGCCCTCAGCCACGGCGCCGCGCGCGACTATGCCGTGATCACGATCGACCGCATGCTGCCCGATATCGACGGCATCAGCGTGATGCGGCAATTGCGGGACGACGGCGTTGCCGCGCCGTTCCTGATCATCTCCGCGCTCGGCGAGGTCGACGATCGCGTGCGCGGCCTGCGCGCCGGCGGCGACGACTATCTCGTCAAGCCGTTCTCCTTCACCGAATTGCTGGCTCGGCTCGAGGCGCTGGGCCGCCGCAGCGAGACCATCGCCAAGGAGACGCTGCTGCGGGTCGGCGACCTCGCCATCGACCTGATCGCGCGCAACGCCAGCCGCCGCGGCCGCAAGATCCCGCTGCTGCCGCGCGAGTTCCAGCTGCTCGAATATCTCGTCCGCAACGAGGGCCGCGTCGTCTCCCGCGCGATGCTGCTCCAGCACGTCTGGGACCTGCATTTCGACCCCTCCACCAACATCATCGACGTCTATGTCGGGCGCGTCCGTCGCAAGGTCGATGATGCCCAGGCCTATCCGCTGATCCACACCATCCGCGGCATCGGATATTGCCTCCGTGCTCCTGGTTAAGACGCTCCGCTCCTCCACCTTCCGCCTGGCGCTGATCGCGATCGCGGCGTTCGGGCTGATTGTCGCGGCGATCATGGCCTATGTCTATTTCGGCACGCTGGCCTATGTGGAGAGCCGGGTCGGCGACGCCGGCGATCACCGCGGTTTCACCGCGATGATCGAGCTTGCAATGGCGGCGGTTGCCGTGCTGCTGCTGGTGCTCGCCGGGCTTGCCGCCGTGCTGGTGACGCGGCGCACGGTCGGGCGGATCGAGGAGATCAACGCCACCAGCCGCGCCATCATGCTCTCAGGCCTCGACCAGCGCATCCCCTTGCGCGGCAGCCATGACGAATGGGACCGCGTCGCCGAAAACCTCAACCAGATGCTCGACCGCATCGAGACGCTGATGGGTGAGGTCAAGCAGGTCAGCGACAACGTCGCCCATGATCTGCGCACGCCGCTGACGCGGATGCGCGGCCGGCTGGAGAAGGCCTATCACCACCAACGCAACAGCGAGGCGGATGCCGCGCTGATCGGCGACACCATCGCCGATCTCGACGCCGTGCTCGGCATGTTCGCCTCCATCACCCGGATCTCCGAGATCGAGAGCCGCGCCCGCACCGGAGCCTTCCGCGCGCTCGATCTCGCCGAGATCGCCGGCGAGGTCGTCGAGCTCTATGACGCCGCCGCCGAGCAGGTCTCAACGCGCCTCAGCCTCGCCGGAGACCGCGAGGTGCCGATCACCGGCGATCGCGACCTGCTGTTCGATGCCATCGCCAATCTCGTCGACAATTCGATCAAGCACGGCTGCAAAGGCGGGCAGGTGACCGTGACGTGCCGCAGCGCCGATGGCGGTGCGGTGATCGCCATCGCCGACGATGGTCCGGGCATTCCCACTGAGGAGCGCGATCACGTCTTCAAGCGCTTCTACCGGCTCGAGCAGAGCCGCTACACGCCGGGCAACGGCCTTGGCCTCAGCCTCGTCGCTGCGGTCGCGCGCCTTCATGGCGCGGGCGTAGCGCTGCATGACAATGCGCCGGGCCTGACGGTCGAGCTCCGCTTCCCCGTGACATCATAGCTCGATCACGCCGCGGCGTGCCGCATGCGCCACCGCGTCGGTGCGGCCGGTGGCGTCCAGCTTGTCGAGCAGCGAGCCGACATGGAATTTGACGGTGTGCACGGAGATGCCGAGCCGGCGGGCAATCATCTTGTTGGAGGCACCCTCGGCCATCAGCGCCAGCACGTCGAGCTCGCGCTGCGTCAGCGCGATGTCGGCGGGCATCACGCGCGGATCGCGGGCGACGACGGTCGCCGTGGCAGCCTCGCCGGGCGCGGCAAGGCGAAGCCCGGCGACGCTGCCGAGCAAGGCCGCCAGGCGATCGGCGAGGGCGGGATCGTCAATCTCCAGGGCAAGCACGATCTCCGGCGTCCGGTCCTCGCTCACGCCTCCGGCCTCTCGCCGACCGTGACCTTGAAGCTGATCGGCTCGCCGCCGCGGCGCGCCGCGACGTCGACCACCGCGCCGACGCTCGAAGGACCCAGCGTTCGCGACAGCGCGCGCACGCCTGACAGCTTCTGGTCGTTAACTGCCACAATGACGTCGCCCTGGCGGATGCCGGCCGCGGCCGAAGGGCCGGCCTTGTCGACATTCATCACCATGGCGCCGATGCCGTCGTCGAGCCGGACCGGCTGGAGCCCGAGGCCGAGATATCCGCGCGCGATGCGGCCGCGCGTCTCGAGTTGCGCCGCGACGCGCTCGATCGTCGCCGTCGGGATCACCAGCACGCGCCGCGGCCCGAGCACGGCCATGCCAAAGGCTTCGCCCGATGCATCGAGCGCAAGGCCGCCCTGCTGGCTGCCGCGCAGGCGGACATCGAGCTCGATCCGCGCATCGATCTCGCCGCCGCGCAGGGAGCGCCAGCCGCTGCCGGACGCCGATACCATCCCCAGCGCGGCACTCGGCGTCTCGCGGTTGGTGGCCACCACGATCGACAACGCGCCGAGGGGCGGGACCGTGGCGGCGAGCTTGACCGGCGTAGCAGCGGCCTCAGTGCGCAGCAGCGCGATGTCGGTGGTGTGGTCGCGGCCGGCGATCGTGGCAGCCACGCGGCTGCCGTCGGCGAGACCGATCTCGACCTCGCCCTCGTCGGCCAGCGCCTCGTCGGCGGTGACGATCAGCCCCCCTTTCCAGACGAAGCCGGTCGCACGGGAGCGATGCGAGTGCACAGAGACGATTGCGGGCGCAGTGCGCGCCACCACATCCGCGAGGGCGGACGATAGTGAGGACAGGGGAGTTGGGTCAGTCATAGCTGGCTCCTATAAGCTGTCCTCAATCTGGGATGTCGCGGGGAATCGCGAAACTGGCCGGGTGGTCAGGACACCGCCTGTTACGGCCGACGAACATGTGATTGGGAGCCGCTCACGGGAACGTGTAGCAATCGGCCCGACATTGCGCCGCACGGCCCCAACCAGTTTCAGCGAGCCCTGACCGATGACCATCGACCTCACCCGCCGCACCCTGCTGCAACTCGCCGGCGCGACCTCGCTTGCGATGGCGGCCGCAGCTGCCGCGCGTGCCGAGGGCACGCCGCAGGGCGGCGGGCCGACCTATGCCAGCCGAACGCCGATGCGGGTCGGCATGGTGACGCTGCGGGTGAAGAATCTCGACAAGGTCGCGGACTACTATCGCGACGTGATCGGCCTCACCGTGATGGAGCGGTCGGCGACTGCGGCGAAGCTCGGTACATCAGGCGTCACGCTGCTGGTGCTGGAGGCCCGCCCCAATGCGGAAATCGAGCCGCGCAATGCCGCCGGCCTTTACCACACCGCCTTCCTGATGCCGACCCGTAAGGACCTGGCGCGCTGGCTGGTGCACGCGGCCTCGCACCGCGTGAAGCTGTCGGGCTTTGCCGATCACCTCGTCAGCGAATCCGTCTATCTCGACGATCCCGAAGGCAACGGCATCGAGGTCTATGCCGACCGCGATCCCTCGCAATGGCAATGGAGCGAGGGCAGCGTGAAGATGGCGTCCGACGAGCTCAACATTCCCGATCTCCTGTCGCTGACCAATACCCGCGTGCCAGATTACGCCAAGGCGCCGGACGGAATGCGCATCGGCCACATGCATCTGCGGGTCGGCGATCTCGCGCAGGCCGGAGGCTTCTATCATGGCGCGATTGGCCTCGATCCGACCCGCAGCCGCAGCGGCGCCGCGTTCCTGTCGTCGGGCCGCTATCATCATCACCTCGGCATCAACGTCTGGCAGAGCCAGGGCGCGGGCCAGCGCGACGACCAGATGACGGGTCTCGCCTGGTTCTCGCTGGTCATGGCCAAGCCGGAGCTGCTCGCCGCGCAGGAAGAGCGCCTGCGCAAAGGCGGTGCGAAGGTCACGGCGCTTGCCGACGGCGTGGAGGCGATTGATCCCTGGGGCACGCGGGTACGCTTGCTCAAGGTTTGATCGCGGGGGCGGGCATTGCTAAGACCCGTCGGGTGCCAGCTTCCGGAGCCCCCGACATGTCCGAATTCCACGGCGTCTTCCCCTATCTCGTCTCGCCCGTCGATGCCGACGGCACAGTGCGGACGAACGTGCTCGCAAAGCTCTGTGATGATCTGATCGGCGCCGGCGTGCACGGGCTGACGCCGCTGGGTTCGACCGGCGAGTTCGCCTATCTCAATGCCGCACAACGCACCGCGGTCGTGCAGACCACGATCGAAGCCGCGCAGGGCCGCGTGCCTGTTGTCGCTGGCGTCGCCTCGACCTCGACGGCGGATGCGGTGGCGCAGGCGAGGGCCTACCAGAAATGTGGGGCCGACGGCATCCTGGCGATCCTGGAGGCGTATTTTCCGCTGACTGACGGCCAAATCGAATCCTATTTCCGGGCCATCGCTGACGCCGTCGACATTCCCGTCGTCATCTACACCAACCCGCAATTCCAGCGCTCCGACCTCACCCTCGACACCATCGCGCGCCTCGCCGAGCACCCGCGCATCGGCTACATCAAGGACGCCTCGACCAACACCGGCCGGCTGCTCTCGATCATGAACCGCTGCGGCGATGCCTTGCGGGTGTTCTCGGCCTCCGCCCACATCCCGGCCGCGGTGATGCTGATCGGCGGGCTCGGCTGGATGGCGGGCCCGGCCTGCATCATCCCGCGCCAGAGTGTCGCGCTCTACGACCTCTGCAAGGCCGGCCGCTGGGACGAGGCGATGGCGCTGCAGCGCAGGCTGTGGCGCATCAACGAAGCCTTCGCCCGCTTCAACCTCGCAGCCTGCATCAAGGCGGGGCTTTCGATCCAGGGCTACGACGTCGGCGACCCCGTCCCGCCGCAGGCGGCGCTGACGGCCGAGGCGCGCAAGGTGGTGGAGGCGGCGCTGCGCGAGCTGACATAGCTCGTTGTCACGCGGCAATATGCCCCGGCGCTCGTGCGGGAGCCCCAAAAGTCCCAACCTGCGCAATCGAGAAACTTCCGAGCGTTTGCGACGTTGCCGCGTGAGCGATTTCTGTCCATGCAATGTGCATCTCAGAGCCCGCATTCAGCACAAGACACGGTGATCACCCATGAATCGTCGCTACGCGATTGCCGCGGCAGCCTTCGCCGCCCTGCTGCTCGCCGTCACGGCCGCGAAAATCCTGCATGTCCCGGTCTCCTATGCCCCATGGGCGGCACCCTCCGCACGCGCCGTCGAGCAGCGCGGCCCGCTGTCCGATGGCGAAAAGGCGACCATCGACATCTTTGAACGCGTGTCGCCCTCGGTCGTTCAGGTGGCGGTGAAATCGGCGGCGAGTCCGCTCATGGGCGAGGAAGGCCAGGGCGGCGGCGCGTCCGGCACGGGATTCGTCTGGGACCGCGAGGGCCATCTCGTGACGAACAATCACGTCGTGGCCAATGGTGGCGAGATCGCGGTGCGCTTCGCCTCAGGTGAAGTCGCGCAGGTCGACCTCGTCGGCACGGCGCCCAATTACGACCTCGCGGTGCTGAGGATCCGCAGCGTGCGCGAGCTCCCGCAGCCGGTGGCGCTCGGCAGTTCGAACGACCTGAAGGTCGGCCAATCCGCCTTTGCGATCGGCAACCCCTTCGGGCTCGATCAATCGATGACCTCTGGCATCATCAGCGCGCTCAAGCGCCGGCTTCCAACCCATGGCGGCCGGGAGATCGCCAACGTCATCCAGACCGATGCTGCGATCAATCCGGGCAATTCAGGCGGGCCGCTGCTGGACTCCGCCGGCCGGCTGATCGGCGTGACTACGGCGATCATATCGCCGTCCGGCTCGAATGCCGGCATCGGCTTCGCCGTGCCGGTCGATGTCGTGAACCGGATTGTCCCCGAGCTCATCCGCAACGGCCGCGTGCCGACGCCCGGCATCGGCATCGTCGCCGCCGGCGAGGATGTGTCGACGCGGCTTGGCGTCGAAGGCGTCATCGTGGTGCGGACGGCCCCCGGCAGCCCCGCCGAGCGGGCGGGGATTCGCGGCGTCAACTTTTCGACGGGAGCGGTCGGAGACATCATCACCGCGGTGGAAGGGAAGCCGGTGCGGCGCCTCTCCGATTTGACCGATGCGCTCGAGCAGGCCGGAGCGGGCAAGACCGTTCGCCTCACGGTCAAACGCGGCTCGGACAGCCGCGACGTCAATGTAGGCATCATCGATATCGAGCGTTCCTGACGGCGAATTCCACGCCCGCAAGGGGGGCAGACGCGCATTGCAGATGTGTCGCGGCTCGGTTGTCTGGCGCGCAAAATCGGTTAAAACCGCCGCGGTCGTTTTTGCGGATTTCGAGGACCCCACGGAATGAACATTCTTCCCGGCAATTTGCGTTTCGGAGCGGGGCAGCCCGTCAAGCGTTTGGAAGACCAGCGGCTGCTGACCGGGAAAGGGCAGTTCATCGACGACAAGCCGGGAGACGGCGCGCTGTGGTTGTACGTGCTGCGCTCGCCGCATGCCCACGCCAACATCGTCTCGATCGACACCAGCGCGGCGGCCGCGATGCCGGGCGTTGCCGCGATCTACACCGGCGCCGACCTCGTCAAGGACGACGTCGGCAGCATCCCGACGCTGAGCATCTTCAAGCGCCCCGACGGCAAGCCGATGACAGTGCCGCCGCGCCGGCTGCTCGCCCATGAGGTCGTCCGCTACGCCGGCGAGGCCGTGGCTGCCGTTGTGGCGTCGTCCCGCGTCGAGGCGCAGAGCGCAGCCGAGGCGATCGTGGTCGAGTACGACGTGCAGCCTGCGGTGGTCGACCCTGTCGAGGCCGTCAAGCCCGGCGCGCCCGTGGTGTGGCCGGAGGCGCCCGACAACATCGTCGGCGCGATGGCTTACGGCGATGCCGCCAAGGTGGACGAAGCGTTCGCCAAGGCCGCGCACACCGTCGAACTCGATCTCGTCAGCCAGCGCCTCGTGCCGTCCGCGATGGAGCCGCGCTCGACCATCGCCGAGATCGACAAGAAGACCGGCCGCCTGCTGCTGCATGTGCAGTCGCAGACCCCGGCCTCGACCCGCGACGTGCTCGCCGAGGCCGTGCTGAAGCGTCCCAAGGACAGTGTGCGTGTGCTGGTCGGCGATATCGGCGGCGGCTTTGGCCAGAAGACCAACCTCTATCCAGAGGACGGCATCGTCGCTTACGCCGCGACCAAGCTGAGCAAGAAGATCCGCTGGCGCGGCGATCGCACCGACGAATTCGTCGGTGGCACCCACGGCCGCGATCTCACTTCGACTGCCTCCTTTGCGCTGGACGAGAAGGGCAAGGTGCTGGCCTATCGCGTCAAGTCGATCGGCTGCACCGGCGCCTATTCCTCGGGCGCGGCGAACATCATCCCGCTGGTGCTCGGCCCGTTCGTGCAGACTGGCGTCTACGACCTGCCGCTGGTGCATTTCGAGGTGAAGTCGGTGATGACCCACACCGCGCCCGTCGGTGCCTATCGCGGCGCCGGCCGGCCCGAAGCGGTCTTCATCGTCGAGCGCCTGTTCGACGTCGCCGCGCGAAAGATCGGCATCGATCCGCGCGCGATCCGCAAAGCCAACTACATCAAGCCGGCGCAGCTGCCTTATACCAATGCGGCGGGCCAGGTTTACGATTCTGGCGCCTTCGCGCACATGCTCGACCGCGCCGTGAAGCTGGCCGACTGGGACGGCTTTGCCGCGCGCAAGAAGGCGGCGAAGAAGAAGGGCCTGCTCTACGGCCGCGGGCTCACCTCCTACATCGAATGGACCGGCGGCCGCGCCCACACCGAGAAGGTCAGCCTGCACGCGACCTCTCAAGGGCGCGTCGTGCTGCATTCCGGCACCATGGCGATGGGGCAGGGGCTGCAGACCACCTACACCCAGATGATCTCCGACACGCTCGGCATTGCCATGGACAAGATCGATGTCGTGCAAGGCGACACCGATCTCGCGATGGGCTTTGGCAGCGTCGGCTCGCGCTCGCTGTTCGTCGGCGGCACGGCGGTCGCGGTCTCCTCCAACGATCTGATCCAGAAGGCGCGCGAGAAGGCGGCGAACGTGCTGGAGACCTCGGTCGAGGACATCGAATATCAGGGCGGCATGCTGACCGTGGTCGGCACCGACCGCCGTATCAGCCTGTTCGACATCGCCGAAAAGGAGAGTGGCGCCAAGCTCAGCGTCGATTCCGAGGGCGAGGTCGATGGTCCGAGCTGGCCGAACGGCACGCATATCTGCGAGGTCGAGATCGATCCCGAAACCGGCGTCTCCAAGGTCGTGCGCTACACCACGGTCGACGATGTCGGGGTCGCCGTGAACCCGATGCTGGTGACGGGGCAGATCCATGGCGGCGTCGCGCAGGGCATCGGTCAGGCGCTGTATGAAGGTGTCTCGTATGATGCCGACGGCCAGCTCCTCACCGCGAGCTACCAGGACTATTGCATCCCGCGCGCCGACGACGTGCCGCCGATCGTGGTGACGCTGGATGATTCCGCGCCCTGCCGCACCAATCCGCTCGGGGCCAAGGGCTGCGGCGAGTCCGGTGCCATCGGCGGCCCGCCCTGCGTCACCAACGGCGTGATGGACGCGCTCGCCGAGCTCGGCGTCACCCAGCTCAATACGCCGCTGACACCGCAGAAGATCTGGCAGGCGATCCGGGAGGCGAAGGCGGCGGGTTAGCGTCGAGTTATTGCGCTAGCTGCTGCCACACACTCCGCTGTCGTCCCGGACAAGCGCGCCCAAGCGCGCGCCGATCCGGGACCCATCACCACAGGGAGGAGTTTGGCGCAAAACTGGTAACTCCGAGTCCCCGCAACCACATCTCCCTGTGGTTATGGGGTGGACGGCCCCCTACGGCATCAGTGTGCCAGAATGAGGTTGTCACACACCCATTCACAGGAGCCGTCCGTGAGCCAGATTATCCGTATCGGGATGGATACGTCGAAGTATATTTTCCAACTGCATGGCGTCGATGCGTCGGAACAGGTGGTGCTGCGCAAACGGCTCAGCCGGAAGGCGATGCTGGAGTTTTTTGCCAAGCTGCCGCCGACGGTGATCGTGATCGAGGCTTGCGGCGCAGCCCACCATTTGGCGCGCGAGCTTGGAAGGTCGGGACACACGGTCAAGCTAATTGCGCCGCAGCTGGTGAAGCCCTACGTGCCGCGCAACAAGAACGATGGGCGCGATGCGGAAGGGCTGTGCGAGGCGGCGAGCCGGCCTCGGATGCGGTATGTGCCGGTAAAGACGGTCGATCAGCAAGCCGCACTGATGCTGCTGGGCGTCCGCGAGCAACTGGTTACGCGTCGCACGCAGCTCTCCAATACGATCCGCGGGCATGCGGCCGAGTTCGGTCTGATCTCGGCCAAGGGGCTGGACAAGCTCGCCACGTTCCTGGGGGCGATTGGGCAAGACGAACGCGTGCCGGAGCTGGCCCGCGAGCTGTTTGCGATGCTGGCTCGCCAATATGAACAGGTGCAGGTCGAGCTGAAGGCGATCGAGGCCAGGCTGCTTGCCTGGCACCGGGCCGATGCCACGAGCCGGCGATTGGCGCAGATCCCGGGGATCGGTCCGGTCACGGCGGCGGCGCTGGTGATGAAGGCGCCAGACCCGCATGCCTTCCGCTCAGGAAGGCTGTTTGCGGCCTGGCTCGGCCTGACGCCCAAGGACCATTCCACCGCGGGAAAGACCCGGCTCGGCAAGATAACGCGTGCAGGTGATGAGAGGCTACGTCAGCTGCTGGTGGTCGGAGCGACCTCGGTCGTGAAGATGGCCAAAACCCGCGATCGCGGGCCTCGCTGGCTGATCGAGCTGTTGAAGCGCAAGACACCCAAGCTTGCCGCAGTGGCGCTGGCCAACAAAATGGCTCGCATCGCCTGGAAGCTGATGACCACTGGAGAAAGCTACGAGAGTGCGCGGATCGATGCCACCACGGCAACCGCCGCCTAGCTGAGAGATTTGGCCGGCCGGCGGCTGAGCCCACCGGCCGAACCGGAGCTGCAAGAGCAGAGAAGATGGAATGATCGGTCGACCCGAGACGCGAGCAAATCCGTGGGACCCATTGGCTGTACAAAGGCCGCTGCGGTGATTGGAACTCGTGTTGCGGAAACCATCTTGGCCAGCAGCGAACAAGCTGCACCCAACAGGCCGCACATATGGATGCAAGCGATCCGGTCAAACCTCTCAAAGCTCTTGTGCCACGGGGGCCGTCCACATATGGGTCCCGCCTTCGCGGGGACGACAGCGGAGGATGCCGCGCCAATTCGAGCTGAAGTCATAGATCTCAAATCCCCAGCATCATCTTCGCAATAATGTCGCGCTGGATCTCCGAGGTGCCGCCGAAGATGGTGTAGGCGCGGCCGTTGAGATATTCCGGCACCATTGTCAGCACCTCCTCCGGCGTCGCCGGCTCGTGATTGAGCTTGTAGAGCGGGCGCATCGGCTCGACGGCGAGGGCGTCGTGGCCGATGACGTCGACGCCGAGCCGCGTCACGGCCTGGCGGATTTCGCTGTTGCGCAGCTTCAGGATCGACGACACCGCGCCGGGGTTTTGTCCGGTCTGCAGCGCGGAGAGCACGCGCAGCTCAGTCATTTCAAGCGCGTCGATATCGACTTCCACCTCCGAGATGCGCGCGGCGATATCGGGACTGTCGATGGCGCGGCCGGTCAGGTCGGACTCGGCGAGGTCGGCGATCGCCTTCAAGCCCTCGCGCAGCTTGGCCGAGGCAATGCCCGAGCCGCGCTCGAACTCGAGCAGATATTTGCCGTAGGTCCAACCCTTGCCTTCCTCGCCGACCCGGTTGGCCACGGGCACGCGGACGTCGTCGAAGAACACCTGGTTGACCTCGTGGTCGCCGCCGATGGTGAGGATGGGACGCGTGGTGATGCCAGGCGTCTTCATGTCGATCAGGATGAAGCTGATGCCGTCCTGCTGCCGCGGCCCGTCGCTGGTGCGCACCAGCGCGAACATGCGATTGGCGTGATGCGCATGCGTGGTCCAGATTTTTGTGCCGTTGATGATGTAATCGTCGCCGTCGCGCACCGCGCGCGTCTTCAGCGAAGAGAGGTCGGAGCCGGAGCCCGGCTCGGAATAGCCCTGGCACCAATAATCCTCGCCGGAGAGAATCCGCGGCAGGTAGAAGTTCTTCTGCTCGGGCGAGCCGAAGCCGATGATGACCGGCCCGACCATCTTCACGCCCATGACATTCACATTGGGCACGCCGGCCCGCGCGGACTCCGTCTCGAAGATCCAGCGCTGCGCCGGCGTCCAGGCCGGTCCGCCATGTTCGACCGGCCAGCCCGGTGCGCCCCAGCCCTGCCTGTGTAGCGCGCGCTGCCAGGCCATGCCGATATCAGGGTCGGAGAACACCGAGGGCGTCAGCGCGGTCGCGCGCTTCATCTCCTCGGTGAGATTCTTGGCAATGAAGCTGCGTACCTCGTCCTGGAAGGCGCGCTCTTCGGCATTGAACGACAGGTCCATGAGGCTCTCCCGGTATCAGGCCTTGCGGCCAAGTTCGGCGTGACGGGCATAGTGGTGCGCGCTGCCGCCGAACAGCGTGTCGAAGGCGACGAGGCGCTTGAAATAGGCGCCGACCTCGAGCTCCTCGGTGACGCCCATGCCGCCGTGGAGCTGGATCGACTGCTCGCCGACGAAGCGCGCGCATTTGCCGATCTTGGCTTTGGCGCCGGACGCGGCCCGTGCCCGCTCGACTGGCGCGGCATCTGCCTTGAGCGCAGCGCGCAGTGCCATCGAGCGCGCCTCGTCGACCTGCATCGCCATGTCGGCGAGGCGATGGCGGATCACCTGGTTGGCCGACAGCGGCCGTCCGAACTGCTTTCGGATCTTGGTGTATTCGAGCGTGGTGTCCAGCAGCGTCTGCATGATGCCGACGGCTTCCGCACCGAGCGCAGCCATGGCGCAGTCGACAGCCCATTCGATGGCCGGCAGTGCCTCGTGACCGTCGCCGAGCAGGGCGTCCTCGGGCAGATGCACGTCGCATAGCTCGAGGTTGCAGGCGCGCCCGCCGCCGAGGCGCGGAAAGTCGCTGACGACGAGGCCAGGCGTCGTCGCGGGCACGAGGAACAGGCCGGTCCGTCCCGAAGGCCTCTGATGATCATGAATGTGCGCGGAGACGATGATCTCATCGGCGGCATGGCCGTCGAGCACGGCGATCTTGCTGCCGGCAAGGCGCCAGCCCTGCGCGGTCCGGTCGGCGGCGGTTGCGACCTTGGCGAGATCGAACCTCGCCGCGCGCTCGGAATGCGCAAACGCAAGCTTCAAGGATCCATCCGCGATCTTCGGCAGGCTCTCCTGCTTCTGCTCATTGGTGCCGCATCTGGCGATCAGTGCGGCTCCCAGCACCACGGTCGCGACATAGGGCTCCGATACCAGCCCACGGCCGAACGCCTCCATCAGGATGCCGATCTCGACCGCGCCGCCGCCAAGGCCGCCGAACTCTTCCGCAATCGGCAGCGCCAGCCAGCCGAGCTCGGCGAACTGCTTCCACACCTCCGGGCTAAAGCCGAGCGGATCGTTCGCCATCTTGCGGCGGTGATCGGCATCGTAGCTTCCGGCCACGAAGCGCTCCGCGCTCTCGCGCAGCAGCCTTTGTTCGTCGCTGAGATTGAGATCCATCGCAATTACTCCGCGGCCGCCGGCGACTTGCGCACGGAGGGATGCAGGCCCGAGGGATCGACGATCATGCCGAACTCCTGAAGATTGTGGGCGTGGCAGAGCTGATGCAGCGCAAAGGCCTGGTCGATTGCGGCGGGCTGGCCCATCACATCGACCGAGCGGTTCACCGCTTCCTTGGTCATCTTCAGCGCGAAGGCCGGCTTTGCCGCAATCCTGCGCGCCAGCTCCAGCGTGCGCGCAGAAAGCTCCGCGCGCGGCACGACCTGATTGACCATGCCGAGCTGATGCGCCACTTCGGCGTTCCAATTGTCGGCAGTGAACAGGAACTCCTTGGCCTTGCGCGCGCCGAGCTCCCAGGGGTGCACGAACCATTCGACGCCGCAGACGCCCATGGTCACAACGGGATCGCAGAACTGCGCATCGTCGCTGGCCATGATGAGGTCGCAGGCCCAGGCCAGCATCAGCCCGCCGGCGATACACTTGCCGTGCACCTCGGCAATGGTCGGTTTTGCGAGATTGCGCCAGCGCCGGGTGATCTGGAGATAGATTTCCTGCTCGCGCGCGAAGCGGCCATGGGCATTCGGCTCGGCAAAGCCGCCCCAATTTCCGATCGGTGGAAAATCGACGCCGGCGGTATTCTTGCTGCCGGGACGCAGGTCATGGCCGGAGGAGAAGTGCGGACCGTTGCCGGCGAGGATGATCACCTTGACCGTATCGTCCTGCACCGCCGCGTCGAAGGCGGCGTTGAGGTCGTAGGTCATTTGCAGGTTCTGCGCGTTACGCGCTTCTGGCCGGTTCATCACGATCCGGGTGATCGCCGGATCCGGCCTCTCCACGAGGATGGTCTCGAACGAGGTCATCGCGTTTCCCCCGGTGTTCTGTCTTATCGTTTCGTCGAGTTGACTATGTCGGTCAGGGATAGGCAAGAGGCTTGCGTCAGTCGGCTGAGGTGCGCTCATCCGGCGCAGTCATTCCGGGATGGTCCGAAGGACCAGACTTGGAATCTCGAGATTTTCAGGTGCGCAAGGGCGCACCATGGCTCGCTTCGCGCCCCGGAATGAACCCGAAAAGCTGGTACCGCGTTATCGCTATCTGATATTGAGTTACAGGATTCCACCGGGAGA
The DNA here is from genome assembly GCF_014198205.1 of Bradyrhizobium sp. SBR1B. Classification (NCBI taxonomy): domain Bacteria; kingdom Pseudomonadati; phylum Pseudomonadota; class Alphaproteobacteria; order Hyphomicrobiales; family Nitrobacteraceae; genus Bradyrhizobium; species Bradyrhizobium sp. SBR1B. The sequence goes on along the minus strand of NZ_JACIHC010000002.1, from coordinate 102,324 downwards.
AATTTAATGCGCAAGATCCTGACCGTGCTGGCGGCGCTGGCCTCGCTGAGTCTCACCAATTGCGGCTACAACGCGATCCAGAGCGAGGACGAGCAGATCAAGTCCAACTGGTCCGAGGTCGTGAACCAGTATCAGCGCCGCGCCGATCTCGTGCCCAATCTCGTCAACTCGGTGAAGGGCTTCGCCCAGCAGGAGAAGGATGTGCTGCTGGGCGTCACCAATGCGCGCGCCAAGGTCGGCAGCATCCAGGCGACGCCCGAGGTGCTGAACGATCCAGCCGCCTTCCAGAAGTTCCAGGCCGCGCAGGGCGAGCTCTCCAGCGCGCTGTCGCGGCTGCTGGTCGTCACCGAGAACTACCCGCAGCTCAAGTCGGACGCACTGTTCAAGGATTTGATGTCGCAGCTCGAGGGCACCGAGAACCGCATCACGGTGGCGCGCAACCGTTACATCAAGGCGGTGCAGGATTATAACGTCACCATCCGCTCGTTCCCGAGCAACCTCACCGCGATGATGTTCGGCTACAAGGAGAAGCCGAACTTCTCGGTCGCCAACGAGAAGGAAATCTCGACCGCGCCGAAGGTCGATTTCAACCCGGCGCCGGCACCGTCGAAGTAAGCGCCCCAGATCCCGATGCGCGCCACGCCCTCTGCCGTCATTCCCCGCGAAGGCGGGGAATCCAGTACGCCGCGGCCTCTCCCTAGGCCTCTGGCGTCTCTGGAATACTGGATCGCCCGGTCCCGGCTACGCCAAGGGCTTCGCCGGGCACAGCGGTATTGGGCCGGCGAAGCGTCAGCGAAGACGGCAAGCCGGGCGATGACACTGAGTGTGCGGCGCGCGGTTTTCGTTGCGACGCTCGTCCTCGCCTTCGCGCTCCCCGCCTCAGCCGACGTCGCCATCCCCGAGCTCACCGGCCGCGTGGTCGACCAGACCGGGACGCTGTCCAGCAGCAACGTCGCCGCGTTGTCGCAAAGGCTGCGCGACTTCGAGACGCGCAAGGGCAGCCAGATCGCCGTCCTGATCGTGCCGACCACGCAGCCGGAGACGATCGAGCAATTCTCGATCCGCGTTGCGGAGGCCTGGAAGATCGGTCGCAAGAAGGTCGACGACGGCGCGATCCTCGTCGTCGCCAAGAATGACCGGCATTTGCGCATCGAGGTCGGCTATGGCCTCGAAGGCGCGCTCACCGACGTCACCTCGCGGCGGATCATCGATGAGATCATTACACCGAAATTCCGGGCAGGCGATTTCGGCGGCGGCATCTCGGATGGCGTCGATCGCATGATCCGGGTCATCGACGGCGAGCCGCTGCCGGTTCCGTCACCCACGGTGAGCTTCGGTCATCTGGATGACCTCGCGCCGGTCTTCATCGTGACGCTGTTCGCCTCGATCGGGGTCGGCGGGTTCTTCCGGGCCATGCTGGGGCGGCTGCTCGGATCCCTGGTGACCGGCGGCATCATCGCAGGGCTGACCTGGCTCATTCTCGGCTCCTTCGCGCTCGCCATCGCTGTCGGAGTCCTGGGCTTCATCATCGGGTTCGTCGCCGATCTGTTTTCGGCGATCATGCCGGCCACTGGCCGTTCGCGCGGCGGCTCGTGGTCGAGCGGCTCTTCGTCGGGTGGCTGGAGCAGCGGGTCGTCTTCCAGTGACAGCGGCAGCTTCAGCGGCGGTGGCGGCAGTTTCGGCGGCGGCGGCGCCTCGGGGAGCTGGTAGCGGTCATGAGCATCAAGCGCATTGCCAGACATCTCGTGCAGCATCATTGGCGCGCAAAGCAGATCTTTCCGCCGGCCGTGCTCGCCCGCATCGAGCAGGCGATCAAGCAGGGCGAGACCACCCATTCCGGCCAGGTCCGCTTCGTGGTCGAAGGCGCACTCGACGGCGCGCCGCTGTTCCGCAACCAGCCGGCCCGCGAGCGCGCCCTCGACGTGTTCGCGCACCAGCGCATCTGGGACACCGCACACAACAACGGTGTCCTGATCTATCTCCTGCTCGCCGACCGTGACGTCGAGATCGTGGCCGACCGCGGCATCCACGCCAAGGTTGGTGCCGAAGGATGGGAAAGCATCTGCCGCGCGATGGAGGCGGAGTTCGGCTCCGGCCAGTTCGAGCGCGGCGTCATCGCCGGCATCACGGCGGTGTCGCGCGAACTGGCGCGGCATTTTCCGCCCGGCGCATCGCATGCGAACGAGCTGCCGGATGCGCCGGTCGTGATGTGACGGACTGTGATGTGTGACGACGCACCTGCGGCGCGCTCCACTCTCTCTCCGTCGTCCTTCGAGGCTCGCTGCGCTCGCACCTCAGACGGTAGCGACTAAGGCGCTCATTCCGCGGCCGTTCATCTTCACCCGATTACGAATTGTTTGACGCCCGCCACACCGGTTCCACTTTCCCGGCCAAATTCGGCCCCGGATAACTTCCTAAAATTTCGGTAAGCGGGTCCGCAGGTAAGGATTTCGCAAGCAATGAAAGTTACCAAAAGGTCAACCCAGACTGGAGTATTTGAGCCGTGAGCGAACCAATGCCCGAGCAGGCTGCCCAGGACACCGGCGTCGTCGAAGCTGCGGCGACCGCGCCGCAGGCCGTCGAGGCCGCTGGGATCGAGGCTCCCTCGATTGCCCCGGACCATGAGGCGCCGCCCAAACCTGATCCGGTCAAGCCCGATCCGATCAAGGTCGAGCCGCCAAAGATCGAGGCGTCGCGGATCGAGGTGCCGAAGCTCGAAGCCAAAGCCGAAGCCAAGCCCGAGCCAAAGCCCGGCAAGCTGATCGTCATGGCGCCGTCGGAACGCTCCTGGGACCGTGAGGATTTTGCCCCGCATGTGAAGGCGGAGGAGCCGCGCGAGACCGGCAGCAAGCGCCGCCTGTCGGCGATGGCCGCGGTGGTGGCGATCGCGGCGAGCGTCGGCGCCATCAGCGGCGCGCTCGCAACTGCCGGCATGATGCATTTCGCCGCCCCGGCCCAAGTGCCGGTGCAGGTCGCCGACACCAGCGCGCTGGATGCTTCGGTCGCCCGGATCGATGCCGACCTCGTCGCGCTCAAGGCCAATGTCGAGCACAGCTCGAAAACCGGCGTCACCCAGTTCAACCGGGCCAATGACCGCCTCGACAAGCTCGAGAAGGCGCAGGCCGAGCCGATGGCCAAAATCGCAAAGCTGTCCGAGACCGTCGACAAGCTCCGCGCCACGCCTCCCGCCGCCCCCGCGCAGGCCGCAGCAGCGGTGCCCAAGGAGACCACCGGCTCGATCGCGCCGACCCAGGTTGCGACCGCCGCGGCCGCACCGGCCCCAGTGGCTGCCGCGCCCAAGACCGAGGTCGGCCGCCTGCCGACGGTCGAAGGCTGGCGGCTGCGCAACGCCGCCAATGGCGGTGCGCTGATCGAGGGCCGCGACGGGCTTTACGAGGTCTATCCTGGCGATCCCATTCCCGGCCTCGGCCGCGTCGATGCGATCCGTCGCCAGGACGGCCGCTGGGTGGTCGTCACCAGCAAGGGCCTGATCGTCGCGCGCTGAGCGGCCCAGATACGACTTTCGAAAGGCGCTTCACCACCATGTGAAGCGCCTTTTTGCTTGAATAGGCGGACCGCTGCGGTGTTACCTCAGGCATGAGCCGCGCGTTGCGAATTCTCCTTGCTGCCGCCGTCTTGTTTGGCGGCACCGCCGCGCTATCGGCCGCGGAGACCGCGCCGCTGACGCGCGGCACCGCCATCACCGATCCCGATCTCCTGCGCAGGCTCGATGAGGGCAACGCTCTCACGCTCCAGCGCCTGTTGGCACCGGAGCGCAAGGCGGATGGGCCGCTGACGACCGACCGGCTGTTTTCAGAGCTGTCCCAGCTCAAGGACATTCCGCCGGCGATCGATGCGGAGGTCGACCGCTACGTCAAAGGGCAAAAGGCGGCCTATCCGAGCGAGACCATCGGCGTCGGCGAGGGCTTTGACGTCCAGCTGTTCGATCGGGCCGTGCTGAATTCTCGCGACACGCGCTTCGTGCTGGCCGGCATCGTCAACCGCATGGACCGCGCCTACGCCTCGGAGGAGTCCTGCGGCGAGATCCGGCTGCTCTATCGGCTGGCGCGTTTCGACGGCACAACCGCGACGCGGCTGCCGATGACGCTCAATCTGGTGATGAAGGCACGGGATGCGCGCCAGACGGACGCGAACGGCAAGCCGATCAGCTGCGCTGAACTCGCGCGGCGCTGGCTCGACAACGGCAATTGGCAGGAGCTGATCGGCAGCCGGGACGACGCCATGCTCGATCGCATCGAGACCAACATCCAGCTCTCGGTCGCGGCGAAGTCGGCGCTGCATGATTTCCGCTCCGACTATCTGCTCAAGGTGTTCAAGTACAATTCCGCCACGAAGGCCTTCGAGGAATCGACGCTGGAGAACCAGATCGACCGCGACCGGATCATGGCTGACGATGCGCTTCGGCGCGACTTCAAGGATTGGCTGCTCGCACCCGAACATCTTCGCGAGTTCGATCGTGGCACCGTGCTGATCCCCGAGAAATTCCTGGCCAGGAGTGCGGTGGTGCCGACGCCGGCCGGGCTCGATGCATCAGTGCTGCAGCCGGAGTTCGGCATGATGCAGGCTGAAGGGGAGGGCCAAGCGGTCTTCACCGACAACGACGTGGTCGGTGCGTTGAAGCAGGCGGCCGCGCGCGGCGACCTGCAGAACATCCGCTCGGTCGCGGGCTTCCAGCGCCGTCTCAACGACGTCACCTGCTCAGGCTGCCACCAGACCCGCGGCATCGGCGGCTTTCACTTTCCGGGCGTCGATTGGCTGGCGGACAAGCCGTCGAACTCCGCCATCGTGCCGGCCTCGCCACACTTTCTCGGTGACCAGCCTCGCCGCCGCGACATCCTGACCGCATTCGCCGCGGGCAAACGCCCTGATTTCTCACGCGGATTTGCCAGCCGGCCGCAGACCCGCGGCAGCCGGGAGCTCGCCGGGAGCGAGTATCAGGACGGCTGGGGCGCGCATTGTTCCCTGCAGGAGGCGGGATCGGGAACGCGAGATGAGAGTTTTACGTCATGGAGCTGTGCTAACGGTCTCACCTGTCAGGCCGCCGCGGCCTCGCGCCGCATCGGCATGTGCTTCATCAAGACGCGTTGAGCCCGCAAAGCGATTTGGATGATTCATGACGAATACTGGCGACGCCAACAAGGAGCGCAATCGCGAGATTGCGCGCAATGAGGAAGTCAAGCAGGTCACCGGCAGCGCCCGCGTCAGCATCTGGGCGATCGCGATGGCCGTGATCGTCGGCGGCATCCTGTTCACGCTCGGCTGGCTGTCGTTGAGGTAGTTTCCCTTCCCCTCTCCCCGCAAGCGGGGAGAGGGGAAAGAAGGAGTCTTCACTTCGCGTAGTTCGTCATCCGCTTGCCCGGCAGCAGCTCATACGCCGGCTTCCAGCCAGGTAGCGCGGCCATGCGGCCGAGCCAGGCGTGGATGGCCGGATGGCTCGCCGCGAAATCGAAGCCGTGCTCGTCGCTCGGATAATGCAGATAGGCCATCATCGAGATATCAGCGACCGTCGGCTTTGCGCCGATCGCGAATTCGTTGTGCTGGAGATGGCCGTCGAGGATGCCGAGGAAATCTTCCAGCCGGCGGCGAAAGTGCTTCAGCACCTGCGGGTCGTTCTTCTCGGTGAAGGCGCGCATGAAGCGATAGGTCGCCATGTAGCCGGTGAGCTTGTGGTTGTCCCAGAACAGCCAGCGCAGCAGCTCGAACTTCTCGTCCTCCGTGTCGGCACCGAAACGCCCATATTGCTCGGCGAGCTTCAAGAGCAGCGGCGCGGTCTGCGTCATCTTCACGCCGTCGACTTCGAGCACCGGAATCTCGCCCATCTCGTTGACGGCCTTGCGCCATTCCGCCGTGCGCGTGACGCCGCCGCCGAAATCGGTCCAGACCGGCTCGAACCTCTCGCCGCAAAGCGTCAGCATCAGCGCCAGCTTGTAGCTGTTGCCGGATTCGGGGAAGTAGTGCAGGCGGTAGCTGGGCATGGGACCTCGCGGCGTTGTTTTGCCGGTAGCTTATAGCGAGATCGCCCGGCATCGTCATTGCGAGTATGTAGCGCTAGCGCGCTCCTATCCCACCGCCCCCGATCCGCGCAACTGCTTGATCGCCGCTTCGTCGTATCCCGCCTCGCGCAAAATCTCGTCACTGTGCTCGCCCACAGCGGGCGGCTTGCGCGGCTGGACCTTCTTGGTGCCGTCGATCCAGATCGGGCTGGAGATGGTGAGCATGGTGTCGTTCTCGAACGGCACCAGCACCTCGTTGTCGAGCATCTGCTTGTCGTTGGGGATGTCGTCCAGGATGGCGACGACGCCGAACACGAGGCCGTTGCCGTCGAGAATCTTGCGCCATTCGGCCAGGTCCCTGGTCGCGAAGGTCTCGTCGAAGATCTTGATCAGCTCCACCGAGCGGGCGTGACGGTCGGGTTTGGTGGCGAAGCGCGGATCGGTGATGAGGTCTTCGCGCCCCAGGCACTTCGCCAGTGTCGGAAACTGCTTCTCTTCGCTCAGCAGCGACAGGATCAGCCAGCGGCCGTCCTTGCATTGATAGTGGTTGGCGACAGCGTTCAGCGCGCGCTCGCGCGGACGCCGCTCGCCGAACTTGGCGCCGCAGAGCTTTGCCTGCGCCAGCACGCTCGCGGCCCACACCCCGTTCGCCATCAGATTGGAGGCGACGTGGGAGCCCTTGCCGGTCTTCTCGCGCTGATAGAGCGCGGTGACGATGGCGCCGTAGAACGCCATCGCGCAGGGATGGTCGCCCATGCCGGCGACCGAGCGGGCCGGCGTGGTGTCGGTGTCGGCGCGGACCAGGTCCATCAGGCCGGAGCGCGCCCAATAGGCATTGCTGTCGAAGCCGGGCTTGTTGGCCTCTTCGCCCTTCTCGCCATAGCCGGTGAAGGAGGCGTAGATCAGCCGGTCGTTGAGATGGGCGAGGTGATCGTGGGTGATGCCGAGCTTGGCGCGCACCGGCGGCGGCATGTTGGTGATGAAGACGTCGGCCTCTGCGACCAGCTTGTAGAGCACGGCCTGCGCTTCCGGCTTGGCGAGGTCGAGCGCGATGCTCTTCTTGTTGCGGGCCTCCAGCAGCCAGGCGAAATTGTGCTCGCCGGTGGGATAGCCAGGTAGGTTCGGCAGATTGCGGTAGGGATCGCCGGCGCCGGGCGGCTCGATCTTGATGACATCGGCGCCGAAATCCGACAGCACGGTCGCGGCCGCGGGCGCTGCGATAAAGCTCGCGCAGTCCAAAACCTTCAGGCCCGCAAAAATGCCTTTTTCCATCGCGGCGTTGCTCCCTCGCTCTTGTCGTTTCCCGCGCGCTGGAATTGGCGCGGGCAGGTGATGGAGCAATTAGACTGATGTTTTGCCGGGATGCAACGGCGCCCGGCGCAGGGCCCATTGCGGCGGTCGGCGTGCGTCCGGTGGGCGCTAATTCCATCCCCGTCACCCTGAGGTGAACGCTTCTTCAGCGGCCCTCGAAGGGCGACGGCCCGGCTGTATCGGGGCCGTTCATCCTTCGAGGCTCCCGGCGCGATGCCTGGCATCGCGCTACTCGCGCCTCAGGATGACGGAACTGCTATTGCGATACTGTGAGATCCGAAGCCGGACTTGCCGCTCACTCCTCCCCCGCAAGCAACGCCGCGTTGCCGCCCGCCGCGGCCGTGTTGATCGTCACGGTCTGCTCGGTCGCGAAGCGGGCGAGGTAGTGCGGGCCGCCGGCCTTGGGGCCGGTTCCGGACAGGCCGTTGCCGCCGAACGGCTGCACGCCGACGACGGCGCCGATCATGTTGCGGTTGACGTAGATGTTGCCGACCTGCACGCGGTCGATGATGGCTTCGATGGTGTCGTCGATGCGGGAATGGACGCCGAGGGTGAGCCCGTAGCCGGAGCGCTCGATCGCCTGCAGCACGCGTTCAAGATTTTCGGCACGGTAGCGCACGACGTGGAGGATCGGGCCGAACACCTCCTCGGTGAGCTGGCCGGCGTCCCTGAGCTCGAAGATGTGCGGTGCCACGAAGCAGCCTCGCGGCGCCGTGCCTGCAAAATGCAGCTTCGCCTCACTCTTCATCCGCGCAATATGGGCAACGAGGCGCTGCTTGGCCTCCGCGTCGATCACAGGGCCGACATGGGTCGCGGCGTCACAGGGATCGCCGATTTTCAACTCGCGCGCGGCGCCTGCGATCATCTCGATCATGCGGTCGGCGACGTCCTCTTGCACGAACAAGAGCCGCAGCGCCGAGCAACGCTGGCCGGCGGAGCGGAACGCCGAGGTGACGACGTCGTCGGCGACCTGCTCGGGCAGCGCGGTTGCATCCGCGATCATGGCATTGATGCCGCCGGTCTCCGCGATCAGCGGCACGATCGGCCCATCCTTGGCGGCGAGCGTCCGGTTGATGCTGCGGGCGACCTCGGTCGAGCCGGTGAAGACGACGCCGGCGATATCGGCGTGCGCGGTCAGTGCGGCACCGATGCGGCCGTCGCCGACAACGAGATGCAGGGCATCTTTCGGGATGCCGGCTTCGTGCAGCAGGGCGACAGCCTCGCGCGCGATGCGCGGGGTCTGCTCGGCGGGCTTTGCCACAACGCTGTTGCCAGCCATCAGCGCCGCCGTGACCTGGCCGAGGAAGATCGCCAGCGGAAAATTCCACGGCGAGATCGCGACGAAGACGCCGCGGCCGCGCATCGCGAGCGCGTTGCTCTCACCGGTCGGGCCCGGCATCGCGGCATCACCGCCAAACAGCTTGCGGCCTTGCGCAGCATAATAGCGGCAGAAATCGGCGGCCTCGCGCAGCTCCGACAGCGAATCGTCGAGCGTCTTGCCGCCCTCGCTTTGCAGCAGCGCGATGAAGCGGGCGCTGCGGCTCTCCAGGAGATGCGCGGCTTGCTCCAGCGCCGCCGCGCGCGTGGCCGCCGGCGTCCGGCTCCAGGCGGCGAAGCCAGCGCGTACCGCGGCCACCGCCGCATTGGCTTGATCCGGAGTGGCGTCCGCAATCGGCTCGAGATCGGTCGCTTCCGCTTTGACGTCAGCGAGCAAATGATCGAGCGCGACGCGCGCGCCGAATTCGACGCCGCGCGAATTGCGCCGCTCCGGCGCGAAAAGATCGGCCGGCAACGGGATTTTCGGATGCGCCGCCGCTTGCGGCCGGACGATGGCGTCCGCCGGACGCTGCAACAGCGCCGTAACAGGCACGCGATAATCCGCGGCCTGCGCCACGAACGAGGAGTTGGCGCCGTTCTCCAGCAGACGCCGCACCAGATAGGCGAGCAGGTCCCGATGGCTGCCGACCGGGGCATAGGTGCGGTAGGCAGTCTCGGGATGATCCTTGGCAAGCTGCTCGTACAGCGCTTCGCCCATGCCGTGCAGGCGCTGGAATTCGAACCCGCCGCTCTTTCCGGCGAGTTCCAGCACGGTCGCGACCGTCAGCGCATTGTGGGTAGCGAATTGCGGGAAGATGCGCGGCCGCAAGCTCAAAAGCTTCGTCGCGCAGGCGACGTAGTTCAGATCCGTCATCGCCTTGCGCGTGAACACGGGATACCCGTCGAGCCCGCGTTCCTGCGCGCGCTTGATCTCGGTGTCCCAATAGGCGCCCTTGACCAGCCGCACCATCAGCCTGCGGTCATGCGCGCGGGCGAGCGCGTCGGCATAGTCGATCACCGCGCTGGCGCGCTTCTGATAGGCTTGGATTGCGAGGCCAAATCCGTCCCAGCCGGCCAGCGAGGGATCGGCGAGCGTTGCCGCGATCACGTCGAGCGACAGCTCCAGCCGGTCGGCCTCCTCGGCATCGACGGTGAAGTTGAGGTCATGTGCCTTGGCGCGCTGCGCGAGATCGAGCAGCAGCGGCACCAGTTCGGCCATCACGCGCTCGTGGCTGATCGCCTCGAAGCGCGGATGCAGTGCCGAGAGCTTGACCGAGATGCCGGGCCTGTCGGGCAGGGGATGGGGACCCGCAGCCTTGCCGATCGTCTCGATCGCACTCGCATAGGCATCGAAGTAACGCTTGGCATCCGCCGCCGTGCGCGCGCCTTCGCCGAGCATGTCGAAGGAATAGCGCGGCTTCTGGCCGGAGCGCGGCTTGCCCCGCTCCAGCGCCTGCTCGATGGTCTCGCCCAGCACGAAATGATTGCCCATCAGCCGCATCGCCTGGCGCGTGGCGGTGCGCACCGCCGGCGCGCCCAGCCGCTTGACGAGGCGGCCGATGGTGCCGTCGGGCGTCTCGCCGGGCTGGATCACCCGCGCCGACAGGCCGAGCGCCCAGGCCGAGGCGTTGACCAGGAACGCGGTGGACTTGGTCTCGTGGTGGATGAAGTCGCCCTCGCCGAGCTTGTCCTCGATGAACTGGTCGGCAGTGCGCGCATCCGGCACGCGCAGCAGTGCCTCCGCCAGCACCATCAGTGCGAGCCCTTCCTTGGTCGAGAGCGCAAACTCCCGCAGCATGTCCTCGACCCCACCGAGCCGGTCGTCGCGCTTGCGGATCGCCTCGATCAGCCGCGTCGCAGTGCGGTCGATCCGGGCTTCCTGTGGCGGGGACAGATGCGACGCCGGCAACAGCCGCGCGGCGATCTCGGCATCATCGGGCGCATAGGCGGCGGTGAAGGGCGGTGGGATGTTCGGCATGGCGTGTCCTGTGGCTCAATCCAGGATAAGGCTCGCATGACCGTAGTTCGATAGACAATCTAGCCGATTTGCCTTAGAAAATGAAGATCGGAAGCGATCTGACCTGATAAATTATGGAACTCGATCGAATCGACCGGAAGATCCTCTCGATTTTGCAGGAGGATGGGCGCATCGCCAATGTCGAGCTTGCCGAGCGCATCGGGCTGTCGCCGACTTCGATCGGCGAACGGCTGAAGCGCTTGCAGCGCGAGGGCTTTGTCGAAGGCTATGGCGCGCGGCTCAACCCGCATCGGCTCGGCCTCGGTTTGTTAGTGTTCGTCGAGGTGCTGCTCGACAAGACCACGCCGGACAATTTCGAACGTTTTGCGCGCGCGGTGAAACTCGCGCCCGAGGTGCTGGAGTGTCACATGGTTGCCGGGGGCTTCGACTATCTTGTGAAGGCGCGGCTAGCCGACATGGCGGCGTATCGACGCTTCCTCGGCGAGACCCTGCTGTCGATGCCGGGCGTGCGCGAGACGCGGACCTATGCGGTGATGGAGGAGATCAAGCGCGACGCACCGTTACCGGTGGGCTGACGAAGTGCCGTCGCGATTGTCATTGCTGAGGCGTTGAACGAGCGGTCCTCGCGGGAAATAGCTCTCCGTGTGCAGTCGCAACGCCTGTCGTCGAATGCACTGGCCGTCTTCTAAAATTTTCTTGGCCCGGCTCCCGGAAGGGTCCGGGAGGCAGCAAAAGCTGGCGGGCTTATACTTTGAGGTTCTCTGCGGAGGTCTTGCCCCGGTTTGCGATCTCTTCGTATTCCACCGTCTGTCCTTCGTTCAGGGACGACAGACCGGCTTTCTGCACTGCCGAGATATGCACGAACACATCCTTGCCGCCCGACGCAGGCTGGATAAATCCATAACCCTTCGTCGGGTTGAACCACTTGACCGTACCTTTAGCCATCACGACTTCTCCGCGGGTCTTCCTCCGAGATCTCGAACCGCCAGTCCCCGCCAACCGGCCGGTTCGGTCCTAACAGGATACGCGGAATGTGGCCGGCTTGGTAGCTCAAACCACATCGGCCTTTTGCCGAATTCCGCTCAACTTCGCGGCGTTTTTGCCGGTTTTGCCCGTTTCGCGGTCAAATGGCCGGAGCGCGGCGGATGTACTGTAGACAGGAGGAGCGAGCAGCCACTCTTCCTTACCCTCCCCCTCCAGGGGAGGGTAAAGAGAAAACGCTCCGGTCCTTCAATACGTCGCGGCCAGGTAATCGACGATCTTGCCGACATCGGCATCGTCGATCGGCGCGCCATAGACCTTGATCATCTTGGTCACCTCGGCCTGCCAGAAGCCTTTCTTGTCCTTCATCGGCGGCTGCGTCTTGATGTAGTCGGCCGAGTGGCAGGCGCTGCAATTGCCCTGGACCACTTCGAGATTGGGCCCGGGCTTGAATGCGGCGACCTCGTCCGGAAGCTGGTAGTTGACGGGGGCCGCGGTCACGGCGCCGAGACCGGTGGCGAGGGCGAGCGTGATAGCGAGGAGAACGGTGCGCTGCATGGTCATTCTCCCTCAGGCCACGGTAACGCGGACGGTTTCGACGACGTTGCGTAGATAACCCGCCGGGTTCCAGCGCGGCGTATCCGGCTGCGTCTCGCCGCCATTGCCGGTGGCACGCACCTTGAGCTCAACGCTGCCTGCCGCGAGCTTCACCGGCAGCTTCCATTCACGGAACGAATATTTGCCGAGATCCTTGCCGAGCTTGGCGCTCGTCCAGGTCTTGCCGCCGTCGGTGGAGACCTGGACCTCCTTGATGCCCTTGCCGCCGTCGAAGGCGATGCCGCGCAGGGTCGTAGCTCCGGCCTTCAGCTTGGCGCCATCAGGCACGCTGGTGATGAAGGAGCGGATGGTGAAGCGGTTGATAGGGATCGTCGCCTTCGGCGTAGTGCCGGGCTCGATCGCGTTATCAGGCGTATCCGGAATGCGATAGGCCGACTTCATCCAGAAGCCTTCATAGACGTTGTCGATGACGGTGATCTCGTTGAGGTGCTTGACCCAGTAGGTGCCGTAATAGCCCGGCACGATCAGGCGCAGCGGGAAGCCGTTGAGGAAAGGCAAATCTTCGCCGTTCATGCCATAGGCCAGCATCACCTCACCGTCTCTGGCGTGATCGATGTCGAGTGCCTTGACGAAGTCAGGCGTCTTGTCGCTGACCGGCCCGTCCATGCCGTTGAAGGTGACCTGCTTGGCGCCGCTCTGCACACCGGCCATCTCCAGCACCGCTTTCAGCGGCACGCCGCGCCAGCGCGCATTGCCCATCGCTCCGTTGGCGAGCTGGCCGCCGGCAACGCGCGGCTCGAAGAAGCCGCGGCTGTTGCCGGAGCACTGGTTGACGGCGACGATCTCGGTCGCCTTCATCTTCCTGATGTCTTTCAGCGAAAGTTTCAGCGGCTTGTCGACCTTGCCCTTGACCTCGAGCGTGAACTTGTCGGGGTCGAGATTGTAGGGCAGGTCCGAGAGGTGATAGCGCACGAAGAACGCATTGTTTGGCGTGATCGGGCCGTCGTTGAAGATCGCGAACGGCGTCTCGAGCTGCGGCGGCCGGCTGGTGAGCCCAATCATCGCTCGCTTCTGCGGATATTTCACCAGCGGCCGTTCGCCATTGGCGAAGGGCAGGGTCACGGTATCGAGTGCCAGTGCCCTGGTGGAATTCAGTGTGGCGGCGAGTGTGGCAAGCCCCGCTCGTTTGAGCAGGTCGCGTCGATCGAACATCTGGTCCCCTCCCGGAGCTTTTCGTTGGCTTGTGGTCATCACCGCGAGCCGCGCTCATCTGTCGCAACGATTTGAACGAAGTCAATTCGTGCTTTCGCAGCAGGCCCATGCCGCTGCGTTGCAGCACGCCGGTGTTACGTGGACGATTTTGGTTGTCTCAATGTCGCCGCGCGCTCGCTGCACCTCTCCCGCTTGCGGGAGAGGTCGCGCCCGGGCGATGCGAAGCATCGTCGCGCGCGCGGGTGAGGCTTTTCTCCTGTAGGGGAGTGTCCCATTGCGGAGACACCCTCTCCCCAACCCTCCCCCGCAAGCGGGGGAGGGAGCGCATCGCCTCCGTCGCTCACAAATCACGCTGCGACGCGCTCGGTTCGATCGACCAGCGCCGTCAGCTCCCGCGCATCCGCGACGACCCGCACCGCCATCGGCTCGTCGCGGCCGCGGATCGCGACCTCCTGTTGCGGCAGCGTATCGTCGGCGAGGCCCGCCGTGCTGCGGATTTCGTCCGAGACGATCGCCTCGCAGGCCAGCGTCTTGGTCATGTCCTGCAGCCGGGCGGCGACGTTGACGGCATCGCCCAGCGCCGTGAAGACGATGTGATCGCGATAGCCGATGTCGCCGATGATGACCTCGCCGCCGTGAATGCCGATGCCGAAGCGGATCGGCTGGCGCAGATCATGGCTCAACAGCTGGTTCAGTTCGTCGATATGCGTGGCGATGCCGCTGGCAGCCTTCAGCGCCTGCCGGCAGGCGGTTTGCGGATCGGCCGTGAGCCCGAACAGCGCCAGCATGCCGTCGCCGACGAACTGGTTCGGCTGGCCACCATTCTCGATCACGGCCTGCGACACCGCGCCGAGGAAGCGGTTGACGATGAAGACGGTGTCGAACGGCAGCCGCTTCTCGGCGAGCTGGGTCGAGCCGCGCATGTCCACGAACAGGCTGACGAGATAGCGCTCCTGGCCGATCCTAGCCGGCGCCGAGGCCTGCGCGTTGGCCGACGACGTTTGCGGGGTGAACAGCTGGAAGAAGGAGAGATCCGACGTCGGCCGCAGCTGGCAGGCCAGCCTGATCGAGGGGTCGTTGGTGCCGACGCGGGTCAGCACGAAGGCCTCGCGCTGCGACGGCTCGGGCAGGACCCCATGATCGCCGATGACACGGATGCGGCAGGTCGAGCAGCGGGCGCGGCCGCCGCAGACGCTGGCATGCGGCAGATTATGGCGCAGGCTCGCTTCCAGCACGGAGAGGCCCTTGGGAACCCGCACCGTCCTGCCATTGCCGTAGGACAGCGCGATCATGCCGCCGCGCCGCTCGCGCCAGGCCCGCACGCCGCGTGCCGCCAGCGCCAGGCCAAGCAGCCCAAAATAGGTGATGGTGAAGGCGCCGGTGATGCGATCGAGCGTGTTGCCTTCCGCGACCGTGCCGACCTGGCGTCGGGTGAGATTGTGCGTCCGCCATTCCCCGTCATCGGCCTCGATCGCGACGCTGCGGCCGCCCTGGTAGATGCCGAGCAGCGACAGCGTCGGGACCAGCACCGCGGCGGCGAGCAGATAGGGCGCGGCGCGTGTGAAGAACGGCTTGAGGCGGAGCCAGAAATAGATTCCGATGCAGCCGTGCACCCAGGCAATGAGCAGCAGGATCGTCATCTGCCAGAGCCGGCCGGGCGCTGCGACGAAGAACAGATAGAGCTCCTGCGGATAGAGCTTCTGGTGATCGTACAGCGTATAGCCGAGCCGCACCCCGACCACGTGCGCCATGACCAGTGCGGGGATGCTGAGGCCCAGCACGAGCTGCAGCGGCTCGATCGTCCGCCAGCGGAACTGCCGGCGCTGGTACAGCGCATAGATGCCGAGCCCCATATGGGTGAGCGCGGCGGTGTAGAACACGATCGAGACGGGGAGAAATTGCCAGAAGGCGGTGTGGTAGTAGACCCCAGCCTCCATGGCCTCGACCGAGATATTGCCGAGCGCGTGGTTGAGGAAATGGCTGATCACATAACAGAACAGGATCACGCCGCAGACGAGCCGCACCTGCCGCACGCTGGTCCCGCGGACGAGTTCGGAGATGGATGCAGCAGCGGTGCCCATGATTCGGTTGTATCAGTTCATGAAGGAGAACAGCCAGCGTAGCGTTTAATTCCCGATGTGGACAGGTTGCGGGATCACATGCGCGGCAAAGGTTACGAATTCGTAGGGTGGGCAAAGGCGCGCCCTTGCGCGCCGTGCCCACCGTTTTTCTATCATATCCTGCTGGTGGGCACGCTTCGCTTTGCCCACCCTACGGCGTCCGCGTTGAGGCTGGGATCGCCGCTTGCCCATCCCCCCGCATTGACTCCCCCTCCCAGGTTGGCGAAAAGCGCGGCCGTGACGACAGCCCCTGACATCACCATGCCCTCTGGCGGCGCCTCGCGCCGTCCCCTCGTCATGGCCGTAGCGATCATCGCCGCAATGACGCTGCTGCGCATCGTCTACGCCTCCGCCATCGAGCTGCGCACCGACGAGGCCTATTATTGGACCTGGTCGAAGGAGGGGGCGCTGAGCTTCCTCGATCATCCCCCGGGCATCGCCTGGCTGATCCGTTTCGGAACCGCGAACTTCGGCGACACCACGCTCGGGGTCCGCTTCGGCGGCATCGTCGCGATGCTCGTCACGCAGCTGCTGCTCGCCGACATTGTCCGCCGCCTCACCCATGATGTGCGCGCCGTATTGTTCGCGGTGCTGATGCCGGAAGCTGCACTTTACTACGGCCTGCTGATGGCCAAGGTGGCGCCCGATGTCGCCATGATCCCGTTCGCGGTGGCGATGATGTGGTCGCTGGTGCGGCTGGCGCAGAGCGGCGACGGACGCTGGTGGCTTGCGGCCGGTCTGTTCGCCGGCCTCTCGATGCTGTCGAAATTCACCGCGATCATGTTCGCCCCGGCGGTTGCCGCTTTTCTGCTGGTACCGGATTGGCGCTGGCGCTGGCTGCGCAGCCCCTATCCTTATCTCGCGGTGCTGGTCGCAATCGCCGTGTTCTCGCCGGTGCTGATCTGGAACGCGCAGCACGATTGGGCCTCGTTTCGTTTCCAGGGCGTACGCGCCACCGCCAATTACGGCATCTCGCTGCGGACCATCGGTGACTTCATCGGCCTGCAGTTCGGTCTGGTCGGCTTCGTCATGCTGCCGGTGGTGCTGACCGGCCTGGTGCTGACGGCATGGCGCGGCTATCGCACGCGCGAGCCCGTTGGAATTCTCTTGTCGACGGCGGTGCTGGTGCCGTTCGCCTATTTCCTCTTTAAGTCGACCACGCTTCGGGTCGGCGACACCTGGCCGATGTTCATGTGGCCGGTCGGCTTCGCCGCCGCGGCCGTGAACCTCGCGGCGATGATGAAGGAGGATTGGTCGCCACGCATGCTGAGGTCGTCGCTGTTCTGGGCCAAGACCGCTGTCGTCTCCGGCATCGCCTTCGTCGTGATCGTGTTCCTTTATTACGTCGCCGCGCCCTGGAATCTGCTCGGCAAGATCGACCCGATCGGCGCGGAAGCCGGCTACGAGCAGGTCGCCGCGCGCGCGCAGGCCGCGCTCGACGAAACAGGCGCGACCTGGATCGCGACCACGGACTATCGCACCTATGCCATGATGCGCTGGCTGTTCCGGGGCCGCGTGCCCGTCATCGAGATCAACGAGCGCGGCCGCTTCCAGGATTTCCGCGATCCCGGCATGGACCGGATCAAGGGCCATGCCGGCATCTATGTCGGCCGCGAGCCGGACAATCGGTCTTCGTTGTGGGAGAACATCCCGGCGAAGCGCGAGCATCTCGGCGAAGTCGAGCGCCGCTGGCGCGGTGTTCTCGCGGATACCTACGTGATCGAGAAGCTCACCGATTGGACGCCGGAGTTGTCACCGCCGAAGGATTCGCCGCTGTTTTGGTGGAAGGTGCTGGCGGGGGAGTTTGAAAAGCGGGAGCGCGCAGCGCGAGCGGTGTGGGGTGATTTCTCCACACGGGCAGTATCGTAGGGTGGGCAAAGCGAAGCGTGCCCACGCATCTTTGCGATCGAGAGAGATGGTGGGCACGGCGCAAGCGCGCCTTTGCCCACCCTACGATTCCGGTCTTGCGGAGAGAGCCCTCACCCGTCTTGCCGCTACTCCTCCTCGTCCTTCTTCCGCAGCAGATCCGTCGCGAGGTCCGACAGCTTCGGCGGCGGCAATGCCGCAAACGGCAGCGGCCTTGTGACGGCGATTGCCGCCAGTCCCAGCCGTGCCGTCAGCAATCCGTTCAGCACGCCTTCGCCCAAGCGCTGCGACAGCTTTGCCGCGATACCGTGGCCGAGCATCTGCTGCACCAGGCTGTCGCTCGCGGCCATGCCGCCGGTGATGGCGAGATGGGCGATGACGTGGCGGAGCAGGCGGATCATGCCGAGCGCGCCGGGGCGGCCGCCGTAGAGATAAGCGAGCTGGCGGATCAGGCGCAGTGCGGCGACGAACACGAACAGCACATCGATCGCGGCGCGGGGCGAGACTGCGGTCACGATCGAAACCTTTTGCGCCGCCGACGATACCAGCCGCCGTGCCTCCGCATCCAGCGGCGACATCAGCTCGCGCTCGGCGAGCCGGATCATGTCGGCGCCGTCGATGATCTCGCCGGTGTGACTCTCCAGCGTCGCGCGGGCGCGTGCGAGCTGCGGGTTCTGGTGCGCGATCTTGAGCAGATCCTGGACGATGACGCGGCTTTCCTTGCGGTCGTCGCTGGCGAGCACAGCGGCGGCGCGCGCATGCAACTGCTCGATCGTCGCCAGCCGCGCCAGGCCGAGTGCCTCGCGGCCGATCACCACCGCAAGCGCCAGCGCGGTGACGAGCGCAAAGGCGAGACCGAGGTAGCCGAGCGTTTCGCTGCGCGCGAACAGGTCCTCGATCAGATGCACCACGCCGAGCCCGGTGCCGAGCAGCGTCAGCCCGGCGAGGCCTGACCAGAACAGCGTACCCCAGGGAAGTCCGCGCCGCGCCGGCCGCGCGGCCTCGATCGGCACCGGCAGCGCCTGCGGATCGTGCTCCGGCGTGATCTGGATCGTGGCGCGGCCAAGCCGTGCCGTCTCGTCGGCTTCGGTGACGACGACGCCGGGATCGTCGAGCCGGAACGTTGCCGGCCGCCGTGGCTTCGATCGGTCGTTCATGCGAGCTTGTCTCCGATCAGGAACTGCAAGGCACGGTCGAGGCGAATGTGAGGCAGCGTCGGCGGCTCGGTGCCCTCGCGGTCGAGTGTGGGCGGACGGAAGCGCAGGAAGCGGAAATCGCTTGTCCCGGCGGTCTCGGTTGCGAGGCCGCGGAACGCGGCATTGCCGTTGAACAGCGGCTCGGGATCCAGCGGCAAATCGCCCGGAAAGGTCGCTACTTCCGTGTTGCCGTCGAAGAATTCACCGCCGGCGCTTTCGCCCGCGGCCGGTGTTCCCAGGATCGACGGCAATTTGTCGCGGCCGTGCGCGACTTGGGCTTCTCGTGTGGCACGTACCGCGGCGAGCGCCACCACGTCGATCGCCGCGCCGGTATTTTCCGCGCGCGCAACGGCGCCCGAGACGGCGCGGCGCAGCACGGCCTCGAGCCGGTCGTGGCTGGAATGGTGCAGATGATCGGCCTTGGTCGCCGCGAACAGGATGCGGTCGATGCGCGGGCGGAACAGGCTGGAGAGAAACGTGCTGCGGCCGATGTTGAAGCAATCGAGAATGCCGGCGAGGGCGGCTTCGAGATCGTGCAGCGCCTCGGGTCCGGAGTTGAACGCGGACAGTGCGTCGGCCAGCACGATCTGGCGATCGAGCCGGGCAAAATGATCCCTGAAGAACGGCCGCACCACGACGTCCTTGTAGGCCTCGAAGCGGCGCACCATCATCGCCCACAGCGATCCCTCCGGCGCCTGCCCGCCGATCGGCACGTCGAGCGGCGCGAAGGTCAGTGCCGGGGAGCCTGCGAGATTGCCGGGCATCAGGAAGCGGCCGGGCGGCAACAGGCTCATCGCAAAGCGCTCGTCGCGGCAGGCGCGCAAATAGTCGGTGAAGAGGCTTGCGGCCGTCAGCGTCGCCTGCTCGTCCTCGCGTGCGTCGGGCTTGAGCGTTGCCAGATGCGCGTGCCATTCGCTGGCGAGAGGAGCGCGCGGCGCCTCGCGCGACAGCGCAAGGCTCTCCGCCGACCATTGCTCAAAGCTCTTCTGCAGCAGCGGCAGGTCGAGCAACCACTCGCCGGGATAGTCGACGATGTCGAGGGTCAGCGTGCGATCGGCGCCGTTCGGGCGCTGATAGTCGATGACGAGCCTGAGCTCGCTGATGTCGACGGTCGAGTTCGGCCAGCGTCGCTCCTCGACCAGCGCGCGCAGATGGCTCTCATATGCAAAACGCGGCACGGCATCGTCGGGCTGCGGCGCCAGATGCGCGCGCGCGATCCGGCCCGAGGCGTAAGCGTCGAACACCGGAAAGCGGCCGCCGCGGGTGAGGCCGTGGATCAGCGCGGTGATGAACACGGTCTTGCCGGCCCGCGACAGGCCGGTAACGCCTAACCGCACCGTCGGGTTGAAGAAGTGCTCGCCATAGTCGATCAGCGCCTGCGCGGACAAGCGCGCTTCTTCGACCATATCCTGGAAACTGAATGCCATATGAACGTTAATGGATCGGGGGCGGCGGGACTGTGTGACCGATCACAAAAGTGGCAATTGCGTGAAGAAAATCAAGCTCCATACTTCCACCGTCTTTGTCGGAAAATCAGCCGTTTGAACGACGCGCCGATCCCGAAAGACCCATACAAGAGGACATTGCCTCATCTTGCGGATTGCCATGACCGTCTTCCAACTGAAAGAATTCGCATCCACCTCCGTCCACGCCGCAGCCGACGTGATCGGCTGGAATTACGACCGCGCCGAGCTGATCGCCGACGGCGTCATCCACGCGATCGGCGTCCTCTTCGGCCTCATCGCCGCGACCGTGCTGGTGGTGCTGACGGTGGTCTATGCCAATACGATCGACATCGTCGGCGTCTCGATCTACGTCGCCGGCCTGCTCTCGATGCTGGTGCTGTCGGCAACTTATAATCTCTGGCCGGTGTCGCCAGCCAAATGGCTGCTGCGGCGGTTCGACCACTCCGCGATCTATCTGCTGATCGCGGCGACCTATACGCCGTTCATCCTAGAGGTGAAGGACAGTGGATTCGCGCTGGTGCTGCTCGCCGGCGTCTGGTGTGTCGCCATCCTCGGCATCGTGCTGAAGCTCTTTTATCCCGGCCGGTTCGACCGCGTCTCGGTCGGCATCTATCTCGCGATGGGCTGGAGCGGCGTGATGCTCTACGACGCCGTGGTCCGGGCGCTGCCCGCGCTGGTGCTGGGCTTCATCCTTGCGGGCGGACTGCTCTACAGCTTTGGCGTGATCTTCCATGCCTGGCGGCGGCTGCGCTTTCAGAATGCGATCTGGCACGGCTTTGTGTTGGCCGGCGCGGCGTGCCATTATACTGCGGTGCTCGACCTCATGTTGAGCTGAGCAAGACCCAAAGGGGTCTTCCAGGAAGCGGTATAAGACAAGAGGAGACGTCGCATGCAGGTGACCGGCAAGGTCGTGGTCGTCACGGGCGGCGCAAACGGCATCGGCAAGGCGCTGTGCGAGGCGTTTTACAATGCGGGCGCAGCCAAGGTCGTCGTCGCGGATATGGACGCCGCCAATGCGAGGGCGGTCGCGGCCATGGTGGATGGCGCGGCTTTCAAATGCGATGTCGCGCAGGAGAAAGACATCTCGCACGTCATCGAGGAGACCGAGCGGCAGTTCGGCCCCATCGCCCTGTTCTGCTCCAATGCCGGCATCGGCGGCGGCTTCGATCCGATGTCGGTTAATGCCGGCGGCGCCTCGGATGAACCGTGGCAGCGCAGCTGGGCGATCCACGTCATGGCCCATGTCTATGCGGCGCGGCATCTGATCCCGCGCATGAAGGCGCGCGGTGGCGGCTATTTCCTCAACACCATCTCGGCCGCGGGCCTGCTGTCGCAGGTCGGCAGCCCGGCTTATTCCACCACCAAGCACGCCGCGGTCGGCTTTGCCGAGAATCTCGCAATCTCGCACAAGGCCGACAACATCAAGGTCTCGATCCTCTGCCCGCAGGGCGTCGACACCAACATGCTGCGCTCGATCCCGAAGGGCCCGCAATCCGGTGACGGCGATCTCACGCCGGAGCAGGTGGCGAAAGACGTGCTCGCCGGCCTCGAGCAGGAGACGTTCCTGATCCTGCCGCATCCGCAAGTGCTCGGCTATATGCGCAAGAAGACCGAGAATTACGATCGCTGGATCGGCGGCATGGCCAAGATCCAGGCGAAGATGCGGGAGGAGTTCGGGAAGTAGCCGTGATGTCGGTGCGATTGAGGCACACTCGCGCCAAACACTCGCTGTCGTCCCTGCGAAAGCAGGGACCCATAACCACAGGGAGAAGTTTGGCGAAGACTGGTAGATGTTCTTGCGCGCGGTACTGACACCTGCGCTTTACGGATAAATCACGCGGTATGGGTCCCTGCGTTCGCAGGGACGACACCGGTGGTTACCGAGGCAACGTCTCCTCCACCCGGCTCGCCCGCAGCGCCCGCGCATAGAGCATCATGCCGTCGCGCACGGTGCGCTGCTCCGCCGCCGTCAGCGCCGCCAGCGCGCCGCGGACCTGCTGCCGGCCGAACGCGTGCAGCGCCTCCAGCGTGCGCCGGCCCTTCGCCGTCAGCGACAATAGCTTGCTGCGGGCATCATTCTCATCCGGCGTCTCCCTGAGCTCGCCGCAGTCGATCAGCTTGCGCACCAGGCGGCTGACGCTGGATTTCTCCAGCCGCAGGAAATCGCCGAGCTCGGCTGAGGTCATCGGACCGCGGATGCCGATCTCCAGGATGGTGTGCACGGCCGACGGCGGATAGTCCGAGGCCGCCACCGTGGCATCCATGAAGCCGAGCTCGCGCACCATCAACCGCGAGGCGGCGCGAATGTCGTCGATCAGCGCAAGCTCGGCCATCTTGACTCCTGGTGTATAGTTGTATCATACAACTATATGCGTGCAGCGGCGCGCGCAAGGGTTTTGGAGTGAGCCATGAGCGGAGCTTTGCCGGCAGGTCAGCGGATGCGGGGCAAGGTCTGCCTCGTCACGGGCGGCGGCAGCGGCATCGGCCGCGCCACAGCGTTGCGGATGGCGACCGAAGGCGCCGAGGCGATCATCGTCGCGGGCCGGCGCGAGGCCGAGATCGAGGCGACCGCCGCTTCATGCCGCGAACTCGGTGTCGAGGCGATCCCGCTCAAGACCGACATCACGCGCGAGGACGACGTCGCGCGCCTCGTCGGCACCGCCATTGAACGTTGCGGCAGGCTCGACGTCGCCTTCAACAATGCCGGCTTCCAGGAGCGCCGCGCGCCGCTGGAAGAGCAGGGCACTGATATCTACGACAGCGTGTTCGACACCAATGTCCGCGCGCTGTTCCTGTGCCTGCGCCATCAGCTGCCGGCGATGCTGGCGCAGGGCCGCGGCAGCATCGTCGTCAACGCTTCTGTCAGCGGCGTGCGCAATCCCAACCCCGGCTTCTCGCTCTATTCGGCCTCGAAGGCCGCCGCGATCTCGCTGACGCGCTCGGCCGCGCTGGAGAACGCCCCGCGCGGCATCCGCATCAACGCCATCGCGCCGGGCCGCGTCGTCACCGACATGATGCTGCGCGCCGGCGTCGGCGATGTCGCAACCGTCAGCGCCGGCCTGCCGTTGCGGAGGATGGGGAATCCGGAGGAGGTGGCCGAGGCGGTGGTGTGGCTGTCGTCGGATGCGTCGTCCTATGTGGTCGGGCACGTGCTCGCGGCGGACGGGGGGTTTTTGGCGTCGTAGGTTTTTGGACGGTGGCGCAACAAACTCAGTGTCGTCCCCGCGAACGCGGGGACCCATAACCCCAGGGAGAAGTTTGGCGAAGACTGGTCGTATTTTTGCCCGCGGTACTGACACCGCGCCTTACCGATAGATCACGCGGTATGGGTCCCTGCGCCCCGTGCGCAATTGCACACTAGGCAGGGACGACAGCGTCAATGCTTCTGCCCGTACAGCACCGGCACCGCCGAATCCACGACGACCTCGACCAGGCTCGTGCCCTCGAATGCCATCCCTTGCCTCAGCGCCTCGCCGAGCTCGGCGGCCTTGCTGACCCGCACCGCATGGCAGCCCATGCCTTCGGCGAGCCGGACGAAATCGATGCCCGGCAGCTCCAGCCCGGGCACGTTGCGCACCTGCATCACCTGGCTGAACGAGCGCATCGCGCCGTAGCCGGAATTGTTGATGACGACGATGGTCAGCGGCAGCTTGCGCTGCGCGGCGGTCCACAGCGCCTGGA
The DNA here is from genome assembly GCF_014198205.1 of Bradyrhizobium sp. SBR1B. Lineage (NCBI taxonomy): Bacteria > Pseudomonadati > Pseudomonadota > Alphaproteobacteria > Hyphomicrobiales > Nitrobacteraceae > Bradyrhizobium > Bradyrhizobium sp. SBR1B. The sequence continues at coordinate 78,624 of NZ_JACIHC010000002.1, read as the reverse complement.
TCGAGTACATCGCCGAGCCGTCGCCGATCAGGCAGACCGTGCGGCTGCTCGGCTTGCCGAGTGCCATGCCGACGGCGGCGGGCAGAGAGTAGCCGAGGCCGCCGCTCGCCATGGTGTAAAAACTGTCATGGCCGCGCATCGGCATGAATTTTTGCATCGCCGGCCGGTGCGAGGGAACCTCCTCGACGAGCGACGCACCATCCGGCATCGCCTGCGACAGCGAATGCAGCAGGAACTCGACCGGCAGCGGATCGGCGGCCTGCGGCGCCGGCGGCAGCGTGCGGCCCTTTGGGGCCGCGCGTTTGGTCTCCGGCAGCAGGTCGAGCAGCGTGCTCAGTGCCGGCTTCATCGTCGCGATGATGCTGGTGCCGACCGGCGTGACCGCCGCGGCATCCGCATCATCGGTGATCTGAAAAATCGTCGCACCACCGTCGAAGATCGCGGCATGGCCCTCGACATGGAAGGTGAACACCGGCGCGCCGATGACGACGACGAGATCGTGCGCACGCAGTGCGTCGGAGAGTTGCGCCGGCGAGGCGTGCAGAAACCCTGAGAATTGCGGATGCCGCTCGGGAAACGAGCAGCGCGCCGAGAACGGGCTGACCCAGACGCTCGCCTTCGCCTTCTCGGCGACGCGCACCATCAGGTCGACCGCACCGGCGCGGTCGATTCCGGGGCCGACGACGAGGGCTGGGTGCTTTGCGCTAGCGAGCGCAGCGACCAGTGCCTTCATTGGCTCAAGCTCGGGCCCGATCTCGCGGCTGACCATGCGCGCCTCGATCGGCGCGCAGGCATGCGCCCAGTCGTCGATCGGGATCGACACGAAGGTCGGTCCGCATGGCGGCTGCATCGCGGTGTAATAGGCCCGCGCGATCGCGGCCGGCACGTCCTCGGGCCGCGCCGGTTCGACGCTGTATTTCACGTAAGGCCGCGGAAATTCCGATGCGCGCTCGGCATAGAGGAACGCCTGCAGCGGCAGGATCGAGCGCGCCTGCTGGCCCGCAGTGATCACCAGCGGGGTCTGGTTGCGGTGCGCGGTGTAGATGTTGCCGAGCGCGTTGCCGACGCCGGCGGCCGAATGCAGATTGACGAAGCCGGCATTGCGGGTTGCTTGCGCGTAGCCGTCGGCCATGCCGACGGCGGAGGCCTCCTGCAGCGCCAGCACGTAGTCGATGTCGTCGGGCCAGTCGCTGAGGAACGGCAGCTCGGTCGAGCCGGGATTGCCGAAAACCCTGTCGATGCCAAACGAGCGCAGCAGGTCGAGCGTCGCCTGCTTGACGGTGACGGACTTGCTGCCGGTCTTGCCGTTCTTGGCCATGGTTTCCGTCCCTTCTCAATTCCTCATCCTGAGGAGCGCGTCTTCGCGCGTCTCGAAGGATGAGGGCCCGGCTGGTGGCTCCGCCCTTCGAGACGCGCGCGAAGAGGCGCGCTCCTCAGGGTGAGGGTCTAACTTCCTACATCGTCATTACATTCGCAATGACGAGCAGAGGCCGTCACCACACCGCGGTCCCCTTCATCGTCGGCTGTCCCTCCGCATTCGCGGTCCACAGCTCCATGCCGGCCTCGGTCTCATTGGCGTTGACCGAGAACTCGGTGCCCTCGAACAGCGGCTGCAGGCCGCGATACGAAAACTTCTTCGGCGCCTCGCCGCCGTGCAGCTTCGCAGCCATCTCGATGATCAGCGCCGCCTGCAGCGGGCCGTGGAAGATCAGGCCCGGATAACCCTCGACCTTGGTGACGTAGTCGCGGTCGTAATGGATGCGGTGGCCGTTGAAGGTCAGCGCCGAATAACGAAACAGCAGCACGGGATCGGAGACATGGGTCTCGCGGTGCTGCGCCTTCGGCGGCGGAGGCGGGGCCTTGGCGCCAGCGGGCGCGTTGCTCGTCATCTCACGATAGACGATGTCCTGCCGCTCGCGGATGGCGACGCCGCGCGGCGAGGAGATGCTGTGCTCGACCGAGACGAAACACAGCGTGCCGCTCGAGCCCGATTTCACCTGCACGTCGGCGATGCGCGAGGTCCGCGTCGATTCATCGCCGACCTGCAGCGGCTGCAAAAACTCGATCTCGCCGCCGGCCCACATCCGGCGCGGCAGCGGCACCGGCGGCAGGAAGCCGCCGCGGGTCGGGTGGCCGTCGGGCCCTAGCATCGACATCGGAAACACCGGCTGCGCCAGGCACCAATGCACCGTGAACGGCGCGGCGTCACCCTTTTTGGGCTCGCCGACCTCCTGGAACAGCGTCGCGCGCAGGCCCATGACGAGTTGCGCGGTGACGATGTCGGTAGCCTCGGTGCTGCGGCCGATCCATTGCCGCAAATGATCGATGTCGAGCTTCTCGGTCATGACGCCTCGCTCTTCTTACTTCCTGGACTTTGGATTTTCGCCGATGGCGGGCACAGCGCCGTAAGCGCGCGTCTCGCCGACGACGATCGGCGCCGGCGCGGGATAGCTGACACGCCCCTGCGGCGTGTCCACCTCGATGCGGCGCAGATGCGGGTGGTTGGTGAGGTCGGCCATGGTGTTGACCTCGGCAAAGGCGATGTCGGCGTCCGAGAGCCGCTTGAGCAGCTCGTCGCGCGTCATCTTGCCGAAGATATCCGCCACCGTCGTGTCGGTGAAATCACGGTTGCGCACGCGCTCGACCATGTTGGCGACGCGGGGATCGGCGGGCAAATCGGGTTGATCCAGCACCTTCGCGCACAGCGTCTTCCACTCGCGCTCGCTCTGGATCGAGATCAGGATGTCCTTGCCGTCCTTCGAGGTGAACACGCCATAGGGCGCGATTGAGGGATGGCGCAGGCCCATGCGCTTGGGTGGATTCCCGGCCTCGGAGTTGAGCAGCGGCACGGTGCACCAATCCGCCATCACGTCGAACATGGAGATGCGGATGTCACAGCCCTTGCCGGTGCGCCCGCGCCCGATCAGCGCTTCCAGGATCGCCGCATGCGCGGTGGCGCCGGTCGCGACGTCGACGATCGACATGCCGACGCGCGAGGCGCCATCGGGATTGCCGGTGATCGAGGCAAGGCCGCTCTCGGCCTGGATCAGCAAATCATAGGCCTTGCGATGTGCATAGGGACCTTCGTCGCCATAGCCCGTGATGGTGCAGGAGATCAGCCTTGGATAGTCCTTCAGTAGCCGCTCGCGCGAAAAGCCGAGCTTGTCCATCGAGCCCGGCTTCAGGTTCTGGATCAGCACGTCGGCGCTGGCGATCAGCTTTTCCAGCTCGGCGCAGCCTTCCTTCGTCGCGAGATCGACCACCGCCGATTGCTTGCCGCGGTTGAGCCAGACGAAATAGCTGCTCTGGCCCTTTGCCGCCGCGTCATAGCCGCGGGCGAAGTCGCCCTCGGGCCGTTCGATCTTGATCACCTCCGCGCCGGCATCCGCCAGGCGCGAGGAGCAGAACGGCGCCGCCACCGCCTGCTCGACCGCAATCACCCTGATCCCGTCCAATGCTCCCATGATGGTGGCCTCAGTACGAGCGCGGCATGCCGAGCACATGCTCGGCGACGAAGGAGAGCACGAGGTTGGTCGAGATCGGCGCCACCTGATAGAGCCGCGTCTCGCGGAATTTGCGCTCGACGTCGTATTCCTCGGCAAAGCCAAAGCCGCCATGGGTCTGGATGCAGGCGTTGGCCGCTTCCCAGGATGCGTCCGCCGCCAGCATTTTTGCCATGTTGGCCTCCGCGCCGCAGTCGAGCCCGGCCTCGTATTTGCGGGTGGCTTCCTTCACCATCAATTCGGCCGCGCGCATCGAGGCATAGGCCTTGGCGATCGGGAACTGGATGCCCTGATTCTGGCCGATTGGCCGGCCGAACACGCTGCGCTCCTTGGCGTAGTTCGTTGCCTTGGCGATGAACCATTTGGCGTCGCCGACGCATTCCGCCGCAATCAAAATGCGCTCGGCATTCATGCCGGAGAGGATGTAGCGAAACCCCTTGCCTTCCTCGCCGATCAGATTCTCCGCCGGCACCTTCATGTCGGTAAAGAACACTTCGGTGGTGGCATGGTTCATCATGGTGCGGATCGGGCGGATCTCGAGGCCGTTGTTCTTGGCCTCGCGCATGTCGACGATGAACACCGACAGTCCGTCGGTGCGCTTCTTGGCCTGCTCCTTCGGCGTGGTGCGCGCCAGCAGCACCATCAGGTCTGAATGCTCGGCGCGGCTGGTCCAGATCTTCTGGCCGTTGACGATGTAGCTGTCGTTGCCATCCTTGCGCGCGAAGGTCTTCAGCGAGGAGGTGTCGGTGCCGCTGGTCGGCTCGGTGACGCCGAAGGCCTGCAGGCGCAATTCGCCGCTGGCGATCTTCGGCAAATATTTCGCCTTCTGCTCCGCATTGCCGTGCCGCAGCACGGTGCCCATCGTGTACATCTGGGCATGGCAGCCGCCGCCGTTGCAGCCGGCGCGCTGGATCTCTTCGAGGATCGCGGCCGCCGCGGACAGCTTCAGCCCCGCACCGCCATATTCCTCGGGGATCAGCACCGAGAGATAGCCGGCCGCTGTCAGCGCGTCGACGAACGCCTTGGGGTAGGCCATCTCGCGATCGAGCTTACGCCAATATTCGCCGGGGAACTGGGCGCAGAGCTTTGCGACGGCTTCACGGATGTCGGCGTAATCTTCGGTGTGGTGTTCTTCACTCATGGCGTTTCCAGTTCTCAGCGGCAGTTAAGATAACGCCGGCCGATCCTCAGGCGTTGTGAAAACAACGCCAGCCCCCTATGCTCATTTGTTATAGCGTATGGAGTAGCCTTCCAGGATTGGCAAGCATGGATTTCCGGCAGCTCAGGACCTTCAGTTGCGTGGCGGAGCTCGGCAGCCTCTCCAAGGCCTCCGACACGTTGCGCGTGGCGCAGCCGGCGCTCTCCCGGCAGATCAAGCTGCTGGAACATGAGCTGCGCACCGAGCTCTTCACCCGCAACGGCCGTGGCATGGTGTTGACCGAAGCCGGCCGGCTGCTGCTGGCGCGCACCTCCGGCATCGTGCGGCAGATCGACCAGATCCGCGACGACATCCAGTCGTCCAAGGGGCCGCCGTCGGGCCAGGTCGTGCTTGGCCTCGTTCCAACCGTGAGCTGCGTGCTGTCGGCACGCTTTGCGCGGCGCTGCGTCGAAAAATTCCCCGGCATCTCGCTGCGCATCGTCGAGAGCTACAGCGGCCATCTCGTCGAATGGCTGCATCGCGGCGAGATGGATCTCGCCATCCTCTACGGCCGCTCCGCGGATCTGCATCTCAACGTGCAGAGTCTCGGCCGCGACAACATCGTCGCGGTCGGCCCGCGCGGCTGCGGGCTCGCGCGCAAGAAGAGCGTCGACATCGGCTGGCTGCTCCGGCAACGTTTGGTGCTGCCCAGTCATTCCCACGGCCTCCGCGCGCTGATCGAGCACGCGGCCGCCCAGCGCAAGATCAAGCTCGACGTCCAGCTCGAGGCGGATTCGTTTCGCGTGCTGACGAGCCTCGTCGAGGAGGGCCTCGGCTTCGCGCTGCTGCCGCCATCGTCGGTCCACGGCGAGGTCGCGGAGGGGCGGCTGGAAACCGCCGTGGTCTCGAAGCCGATGACACGCGAGCTCATTTTCGCTTCTCCGATCGACCGCCCGGTCTCGACGGCCTCGCTCGCCGTCACGGCGCTGCTGCGCGAGGAAGTCGCGGCCTGCCGCAAGGAAGGCGTCTGGGACATCAAATTGAGTTAGATGCGCTGACGTCGTAGAACAGTCAGGCGCCGCCTTGCCTTCGCATCTGGCGCGAGCTGTCATGCCGAAATTTTATAGCTGCGGTGCGAGCTCTAGGGGCGTTCGGAGCGCGCTCTTTATTCACACTCGGTGTCATTGCCCGCGAAGGCGGGCAATCCAGTATTCCAGAGGCCGCGCGGCTAGAATCGAGAAGCCGCGGCGTACTGTTATGCCCCGCCTTCGCGGGGCATGACAGTGGAGATTGAGGAGATCGATTGCCCCAGGGCAGTCGATTAGCAGCCTACCCCGGAATCCTGACCGGCAGCGTCTCGTACCCCTTGATGAAGCTCGAATAGATCCGCTTGGGCTCGCCGACCACCTCGATGCGGTCGAAGCGTTTCAGCATCTCTTCCCAGACGATGCGCAGCTGCAGCTCGGCGAGGCGCATGCCGACGCAGCGGTGGATACCGAAGCCGAAGGAGAGGTGGGTGCGCGGGCGCGGGCGGTCGATGATGAAGTCGTTCGGCTTGTCGAACATCTCCTCGTCGCGGTTGCCGGAGACGTACCACATCACGACGCGGTCGCCCTTCCTGATGTGCTTGCCGCCGACCTCGGTGTCTTGCAACGCGGTGCGGCGCATATGCGCCAGCGGCGTCTGCCAGCGGATCACTTCGGGCACCATGGAGTCGATCAGCTCCGGATTGGCGCGTAGCCTGTCGTATTGCTCCGGGTTCTCGTTCAGCGCCAGCACCGAGCCGGTCATGGTGTTGCGCGTGGTATCGTTGCCGCCGACGATGAGCAGGATGATGTTGCCCATGAGGTTGTCGGGGTCCATGTGCCGCGTGGCGTCGTTGTGGGCCATCAGCGACAGCAGATCGTTGCGCGGCGCCGAATTGACGCGCTCGTTCCACAGCTTGGACATGTAGGCGTAGCACTCGTCCATCTCGCGGCGGCGTTCCTCGGCGGAGGCGACGATGCCGCTCTTGGGCAGCGCGGTCGAAACATCCGACCAGCGCGTCAGCTTGCGCCGCTCCTCCCAGGGGAAGTCGAACAGGGTCGCCAGCATCTGCGTCGTCAGCTCGATCGAGACGCGCTCGACGAAATTGAAGGTCTCGTTGCGCGGCAGATTGTCGAGCACCGTCTGCGAGCGCTGGCGGATCAGCTTTGCCAGCTCGTCCAGATGTGTCGGCGTGAACATCGGCGACACCGTCTTGCGCTGCGACGAATGCCTGGGCTGGTCCATCGCGATGAAGCTCGGATAGTCGTAGCCTTCCGGCACGTCGCGGATCGAGATGCCGCCGAGCGTAGAGTCCGAGGAGAAGATGCCGTGATTGGTGTCGACATGCATGATGTCGTTGTACTTCACCACCGACCAGTACGGTTCGATCGGCGCGTTGGTGCAGTAATGCACCGGCTCTTCCTTGCGCAGTCGCTCGAACCACGGCCACAGCGTGTCGTCCTGGAATAGCCGGGGCGCGCCGGGGTGGAATTGGGACAACGGCGTCGCATAGGCCTCCTCGCGGGCCCTGCGCATGCGTTCGGCCTTGTCCACTTTAACCGGCGCTTGGATGTTCATCGTCGTGGCTCCAATTGGTTGTCGGACCTCTCCCGCTTGCGGGAGAGGTCGGCGCGTAGCGGCGGGTGAGGGTTTTCTCCTCTAGGGGATTGTCCCGTTGCGGAGATACCCTCTCCCCAACCCTTTCCCGCAAGCGGGAGAGGGGGCGCAGTATTGTCGTGGCATAGTTCGCAGTTCACGCCGCGATCTTCACCGGCAGCTCTTCCAGACCCTTCACGAAACTCGAATAGACCCGCTTGGGTTCGCCGACCACATCAATATGGTCGAACCGCCTAAGGATTTCTTCCCAAATAATCTTGAGCTGGAGTTCGGCAAGCCGCAATCCCACGCAGCGGTGGATGCCGAAGCCGAAGGACAGATGCGTGCGCGGGCGGGCGCGGTCGATGATGAATTCGTAGGGCTTCTCGATCGCCTCCTCGTCGCGGTTACCCGAGACGTACCACATCACGACTTTGTCACCTTTCTTGATCTCTTTGCCCCGGAACTCGAAGTCCGTGAGCGCGGTGCGCCGCATATGCGCCAGCGGCGTCTGCCAGCGAATTACTTCGGGCACGAAACTGTCGAGCAATGCGGGGTTCTCGCGCAGCTTGCGATACTGTTCCGGATGCTGGCTCAGCGCGTGGAGCGAGCCCGACATGGTGTTGCGCGTCGTGTCGTTGCCGCCGACGATCAAAAGCACGAGATTGCCGAGGAAGTTCTTGGCGTCCATGTCGCGCGTCGCGGCGCCATGCGCCATCATCGACAACAGATCGCTCTTCGGCGGCTGCGCGATGCGCTCCTTCCACAGCCGCGCGAAATAGCTGGCACATTCGGTCAGCTCGGCCTGACGCTCGTCTTCGGTGGCGACGAGGCCGTCGGGGCCGGGGATGGTGGTGGCGATGTCGGACCAGCGCGTCAGCTTGCGGCGGTCCTCCCAGGGAAAGTCGAAAAGCACCGCGAGCATCTGCGTGGTGAGCTCGATCGAGACGCGGTCGACCCAGTCGAACACCTCGCCGCGGGGCAGGTTGTCCAGGCACTCGGCCGAGCGCTTGCGGATGTTGAGGGCGAGATTGTCCAGATGCGTCGGCGTGAACATCGGCGCCACGGTCTTGCGCTGCGCCGCATGGCGCGGCGGATCCATCGAGATGAAGCTCTCGCGGCGCAGGTCCGGATCGATGTCGCGGATGGTGATGCCGCCGAGCGCGGAGGCCGAGGAGAACACCGAATGGTTGGTCTCGATCTCCACGATGTCGTTGTAGCGCGTCACCGACCAGTACGGCCCGAACATCGAGTCCTTGCAATAGTGCACGGGATCTTCCCGGCGCAGCCGATCGAAATACGGCCAGAACGTATCGGTCTTGAACAATTCCGGGTCGCCCGGATCGTACTGCTCCAGCGGCAGTGAGTTGGCGCGCTCGCGCAATGCGTCGAGCTTTGCCGCGCTCTCCATGGTCCCATGCATGACCGCTCTCCCTGGCATGAACCGCGCGTTCTCGTTGAATTCTGCGCTGCGGTATTTGATTTGCAATTACAGCCGGTTGTCTGCGCCGGAGCAAGGGAGAGTTTTGTCACATCCAACCTTTGGGCGTGGCCGGGCGCGTAGCCCGGATGGAGCCAACGGGTCGGCGCAAAGCGCCGCCCGATGACAGGCTCCGCGTAATCCGGGGCCGGCGTCACTTGGGGCAAGATCCCGGATTGCGCTGACGGGATCTCGATCAACGTGACCCGCCGCACACCATTTGTCGTGAAATCGTGCCAGAAACCGACTGGAATCAAGGTAAATCGAACCCCGCCATCTTGGGGACCGACCAAGCTCTGATCTATAGTTTGACCCGATCAAGACCGCATCCCGAGGTTGCCGCCGTGAACGATATGCAATGGACCCCCATCGGCTCCGAGCCCTTACCGCCGCCGCTGCCGCCCACGCGGGTCGATTTCAGCGGTGACCGCTCCGAGTTCCGGAAAATGGTCACCAAGGGGGCCATGCTGGAGCTCGTCACCTTCGGCTTCTACCGGTTCTGGCTCGTCACCGACATCCGTCGTCATCTGTGGGCGAACACCGCGATCGACGGCGATGCCGCCGAATATACCGGCCGTGCCAAGGAGCTGCTGGTCGGCTTCCTGTTCGCGCTCGCGATTCTGGTGCCGATCTATCTCGCCTACTTCCTGATCGGCATCGAGTTCGAGCGCTGGCAGGGTTTTGCCTCGACGCCGCTGTTCATCGGCTTCTACGCCTTCGGCCAGTTCGCGATTTTTCGCGCGCGACGTTACCGGTTGACGCGCACCGTTTGGCGCGGCGTCCGATTCTGGATGGACGGCTCGGGCTGGGCCTATTCGTTCCGCGCCATGGCGTGGGGCTTGCTCGTATTCCTGACGCTCGGCCTGGCGCTGCCCTGGCGCGAGGCCGCGCTCGAACGCTACAAGATGCAGCACACCCATTACGGCGATCTTCGCGGCGATTTCGAGGGCAACGGCTGGACCTTCTTCAAGCGTGGCTGGTGGCTGTGGCTGCTCAGCCCGATCGCGCTGGTGATCTTCCCGCTCGCGCCGTTCTTCTATGCGGAGTTCAAGGCGCGCGAATGGCGCTGGTGGCTCGACGGCATCCGCATCGGCGGCGTCAGCCTGTTCTCGGACCTGCCGCACGATGCCTTCTACGGCCTGTACTGGAAGGTGATCGGCTGGTGGACGCTGCTCTCGATGGTATTCTCCGCCTATCTCGGCGGCTCCGCCTTGCTGGGTCGTCCAGCTGAGCGGCGTTCCGGCCGATCAGGTGTTCGGCTCCGACAATGCCGCCAGGAGCATCCCGATGGTGGTGATGATGGTAGCAGGCTATCTCGCGCTGGCGCTTGCGATCAACATCGTCATGCGGGTCTATCTTCAGCGCGATCTCTGGGCCAAGGTGTTGGAGACCGTCAAGGTGCACGACATCGGCGCGGCGTCGGATGTGCAGGGGCGCGGCGTACTTGCCAGTGCGCTCGGCGAAGGTTTTGCCGACGGGCTCGATGTCGCGGGATTCTGAGCTGTGAGTGACGTATTTGCCGAGGCGCCGGCGCAGGCCGCCAAGCCGACCATCTTCTTCGACGGCACGTCGAGCCGCCGGCGGCAGGTGACGCTGACGTTCGCTGATGCGCTCGAGATCCTCGAGGAGGGCGGAACGCCGGTTCGCTGGTCCTATGCCGACATTCGCCGCGCCGACAGTCCGCCGGGAATCCTGCGTCTTGCCTGCATCGCCGCGCCGCCATTGGCGCGGCTGGAAATCCGCGACGCTGTACTCGCGGCGGACGTGACCGTCCGCTGCACCCATCTCGACGAGCACCGAACCTCGCGCCGCGGCGTCGCAAAGATCGTCGGCTGGTCGGTGGCCGCCACCGTCTCCATCGTCTGCGTCGTGCTGTTCGGTGTGCCGCTCGCCGCCGACCGTCTCGCGCCGCTGGTGCCGAAACCGATCGAGCGGCGCATCGGCGACGCCTCCGAAGTCCAGGTGAAGACCATCTTCGGCCGCAGCGTGTGCGAAGACCCCGCGGGCAAAGCCGCGTTCACAAAGCTGGTCAACCGCCTGCGCGATGCCGCCGGCCTCGATGACGATTCCATGACGGCGGGCGTGCTGCCGACCGCGGTGCCGAATGCGTTCGCGCTGCCCGGCGGCAAGGTCTACGTGCTGAGGGGCCTGCTCGACAAGGCGCAAAACCCCGACGAGCTCGCCGGCATCCTCGCCCACGAGCTCGGCCATCTCAAGCATTACGACAACATGCGCGGCCTGATCTACAACGGCGGCACCTCATTCCTGATCGGCCTGTTGTTCGGCGACGTCACCGGCTCATCCGCCGTGATCTTTGCCTCGCGCACCGTCGTCGAAGCCTCCTATTCGCGCGAGGCCGAGACTGCTGCCGATACGTTCGCGATCGAGATCATGCACAAGCTCGGCCGCTCGCCGAAGCCCGCTTTTGAGCTGATGTACCGCATCACCGGCAAGGAAGGCGGCTCCACGCTCACGTCGATCCTCGCCAGCCACCCGCTGACCGAGGACCGCCTCGCCCGCATGACCAGGGAAGATCGCCCCGTCAGCGGCCCGCCGCTGCTGACGGACAAGGAATGGCAGTCGCTGAAGGGAATCTGCGGCAGCGGGAAGATCTGAAGGTTGATCGCTGCAACGGCGGAGGTGCGCTCCCTCTCCCGCAAGCGGGAGAGGTGCTTCAGAGCGCGCCTACCGCGTCCCGTAGGCGCGGTCGCCGGCATCGCCAAGGCCCGGCAGGATGAACCCGTTCTCGTCGAGACCTTCGTCCACCGCCGCGGTCCAGATCGGCACGTCCGGATGCAAGCCGCGCAGCCGTTCGAGTCCTTCCGGCGCGGCGATCAGGCAGGCGAGGCGGATGTCCCTGGCGCCGCGCTCCTTCAGGCGGTCGATGGCGGCGACGGCCGTGTTGGCGGTGGCGACCACCGGGGTCACCACGATCGCGAGGCGCTCGCCGAGGTCGGACGGCGATTTGAAGAAATACTCCACCGCCGCAAAGCTGTGCGGCTCCCGGTAGAGCCCGATGTGGGCGACGCGCGCGGTCGGCACCAGGTCCATCATGCCGTCGACGAAGGTGGTGCCGGCGCGCAGCATCGGCACGAACACCAGCTTCTTGCCGGCGATCTTGGCCGAATGCATCGTCGCCAGCGGCGTCTCGATCACGGTGTCTGCGAGCGGCAGGTCGCGCGTCACCTCGTAGCACAGCAGCATGCCGATCTCCTTGATCAGCTCCCTGAACGACTTTGTGGAGATCGATTTGTCCCGCACCAGCGTCAGCTTGTGCTGCACCAGCGGATGATCGACGATCGTGACGCCTTCCATGATGGGATGCTCTTCTTCTTCCCTTCTCCCCTTGTGGGAGAAGGTGGCGCGAAGCGCCGGATGAGGGGTATCTTTCCGCGTATTCCAATTGAGAGACCCCCCGCGGAGAGAGACCCCTCACCCGGCTTCGCTTTTGCGAAGCCACCCTCTCCCGTAAGGGGAGAGGGTTTAGAAAACCGTGCCGTCGCTGATCACCTTGAGCGGCGGTGAACCATCAGGACGGCGCGCAAAGGCAATGGCGCGGCCGGCGGCCCAGGTGCCGCCTTCCAAAATGCTGGCGAGCGGTAATGTCTCGGGCGTGCGGCCGAGCTTGGCGCGAACCAGCTCGGCAAGCCGGTCCAGCAGCGCGACCGTCAGCGCGCGCCATTCCACGACGAGCAGCGAGTCCACCGCATGCGCACCCTCGCCATCGGCGGCATCGCGCAGACGCAGCACCTCGTAATCGACGAACAGTCCGCCGTTGCGATATTCGGCAAGTCCCGTCAGGCCGTCGATGTCGGTGACGTCGAGGCCAGCGCGCTGCAGCGGTTCGATCAGGGAATAACTCAGCCATTGCGACAGCTTGTGCAGCGGCACGAGGCCCGCGGTCGCATCATCCGCCCTAAGCGCCGGATGGCGCCAGCAATCGCCGAGCGGAATCTTTGCAAGCTCCAGCCGCGACGGCCAGATCGGTCCGAGCTGGTTCAGCACCGCCGACAGGATCGCAGGCGCGGCAATGGCGCCGCCCTTCGCCTGCGCCGCGATGTGATCAAACAGCCCGCCCGGCCGCGGTGTATCTTGCAGGCCGAAAATCTCGGCGCGCTCCGCGACCAGCTTGCCCAGACGCCGCAACAGATCCGCGCGCCCCTCGAGCCCGAGCAGCGTATTGGTGTCGCTGACCTGAAAAGCGGAGGTGAGTGCGGCGAGCGGCAGCTGCGCGAGCACGTTCGCATCGGCCCTGAATGGCGAGCCGGCGTCGCGCGAAAAAAGACCGCTCGCAAACATGTCGAGGCTGGCGATCGCGAGCCCCTCGGACCGGCCGATGCTTTCGCCGCTCATGGCATCGCGGTAGCGCCAGGCCGCGCCCGCGCCGGCATCGAGCAGCACGCTGACGATGGCAAGGTCGAACTCCGCGCGCGCCCGCGCGGCGCGGTCCGGCCACGAAGCCGCGTCGGCAAGCTTCGCCCAGCGGTCGGCGCCGCCAAGCACAAAATGCCGCCAGCGCGCATGGAATGGAATCTCCAGCGCCGGATAGGCTTTGCGGGTCACCGCGAGCACGGCCTCCGCGACACCATCCATCCGGTCGAGATCGATCGTGAAGTGGCGGAGGCCGCCGGCAAGGCCGATCTCCAGCATCTGCGCGGCCCGCGCGCGCACCGCATCTGCGGTGAGCAGCGAGCGTGCTTGCAATTCCAAAGCCTCCGGCATCGCGCGATCAGTATTTTTCCAGCGAACGCCCGACCACGCCGTCCACGTCCTTCTCGGGCGCGATGTCGGTCGAGTAATAGCCGGCGGCTTTCTTCGCGGCGATCTCGACATAGGCGTCGGCGGGAATCAGCTCCGGCGGGATCGGCACGCGCTCGACGATGTCGATGCCTTGCGAGGTCAGCGCGTCGTATTTCATGTCGCTCATCGACAGGAAGCGGTCGATGCGCTTCAGACCGAGCCAGTGGATCGTATCCGGCATCAATTGCTGGAAGCGGGCATCCTGCACGCCGGCGACGCATTCGGTGCGCTCGAAATAGGCGGCGGCCGCATCGCCGTCCTCCTGGCGCTTGCGCGCGTTGTAGACCAGGAATTTGGTGACCTCGCCGAGCGCGCGGCCTTCCTTGCGATTGTAGACGACGAGCCCGAGCCCGCCTTCCTGCGCGCCGCGCGCGGATTCCTCGATGCCGTGGATGAGATACGGACGGCAGGTGCAGATGTCGGAGCCGAACACATCGGACCCGTTGCACTCGTCATGCACGCGGCAGGTGATCTTGGTACGATGGTCCGGCAGTTTCGTCACATCGCCGAACATGTAGACGGTGGTACCGCCGATCGGCGGCAAAAACACCTTCATGTCCGGCCGCGTCACCAGCTCGGGGAACATGCCGGCGGTCTGCTCGAATAGCGTGCGCCGCAGCTCGGTCTCGGCGGTGCCGAAGCGCGCCGCAAGCCCCGGCAGGTACCAGACCGGATCGATCGCGATTTTCACGACGGAGACGCTGCCATTGGCATGCACGACCTCGCCGTCGGCGCGTAGCCGTTTTGCGGCCAGCGCCTCGCGGATCTCCGGCAGGTCGAGCCGCGCTCGCGTCACGGCGATGCTCGGGCGGATGTCGGAGCCTTCTGCGATCTCCTTACCGAAATTCTCCGCGACCAGATGCCCCCAGGGATCGAGCGCGACGATCTTGGCGGGATCGCGCCATTGCTCGAACGGTCCGATGGTCGCCGCCGGAAACGTATTGGTGAGGTCGGGCCTGCGAATCGGATCGAGCGCGCCTGCGGACACCGCGAGCGCACGGTACATCGCGTAGGACCCGCCATGGCTGCCGATCACGTTGCGATCCCCGGCGCGCGAGACCGTGCCGATGATCGGTCCGCGGGCGCGCGCGTCAGCGGCGCCCCAGTGGATCGGGAAGGCGGACTTCCGGCCCGGCTCCGGATGCGAAGTCAGGCGGATGTGGTCGGTACGGTTCGCGCGGCTCATGACCAAACTCCCAAAAAGCCAACGGCCCGCCGCTCGGACGGGCCTGGCTCGGTCGCGTTGCCGACGCGGAACATCGGCGACGCAAGCTCAATCCAACATATTGTAGCGGCAAGACGCGACAGACAAGTTAATCGTGCTGCGCGCGCAGGGCCTCCGCTGCCGATGCCGGTCACCAGCCATTGCCATGCCCAGCTGAATGGCGCACGGCACCGGTATACAGGCTATATCTATGTAGTTATTTGTGTTTTTGAAGGGGCCACCGGCCGGCGAGGCCGGCTAGACCAGCTGCCGGTCGCCTCCCGGCGTCCGGATCACCGCGCGAAACGAGGGCGCGGAATCGTGACGGAAGCGGATGCGCGGATCGTCCAGAAAGCCCGCCAGCGACGCGGCGATCGTGTCCGCCTCGGGGTGCCGTATCTCGAATTCCACCAGGGAGCAGCCGAGATCGGCCATGCGCGAGGCTGGATGCGGTCCGGCCGGCCACTCGATCACGGTCGGAAACGCGCCGTCGAACGGCATCGAGCCGTCGGGCGGGACGGAGATCAGCCATTCGAGATGGCCGCGCGTCACCGTGATGGCGGGTTTTGCGACATGCGGGATCGTCGCGAGCGCGGACGTGATGTCGGACGTGCTCACGACCCAGGTCATAAGCCGCGGCGAAACCGCGAGCGCCGCGCGCGTCCGTGCATCGTCCAGCGCGAACCAGCGCGGCCGGGTGGGCGCGGGAGCCGACGGGTTCGGCGCGATGACTTCGAGGAACGCTGTCTCGCTCAGTCGCAGCAGATGATTGTGCGTGCCCATCAGCGGATGCGCGCCGCCGGCCGGCGGCGCAATGCCGAGCGCGGTCTCGACATAAGCGACGCCCTCGGCAAGGTCGTTCGCGGCGACGGTGATGTGGTCAAGACGAAGCATGGCTAGCGATCCGATTTCTTCTCGAGCTCTTCCAGGCTATGGCCATATCGTGCGACCAGGTTGAATCTGCGCACCGTCGAGTTCGCGCTGACTGTAACCTTTGGTCCATCGAACTGCCATCGCCTGTCCGCGCTCCCTGCAAGTGAGACGGCGTATCGTGCACAAATCGGGCTGCGTCCACACCCTTGCAAACGCGTGACTGGATAAAGCCCATATATTCAGACATATCGACTGGATCGGTTGACCGCCCCGGAGACCCCCATGCCCGCCAGCTACATCGACCCCCGCAACGGAAAGCTCTATGCGCTCGACCAGCCGCGCTGGTGCTCGGACGAGCGCACGCCGCTTCTGGTGACGCCGGGGGCGGGGATCTCGCGTGAGGACATCGACGGCCGCACGCGCTCGCTCTGGCGCTACCGCGCGGCGCTGCCGGTCGAGATCAAGACTCCGATCACGCTCGGCGAGGGGTGCACGCCGCTGGTGCAGCAGGACTGGGGCGATTTGCGGCCGTTGTTCAAGCTCGAATGGTTCAACCCGACCGGCAGCTTCAAGGACCGCGGCTCGGCCGTGATGCTGTCCTTCCTGCGCCAGATCGGCGTCGACGCCATCTTGGAAGACTCTTCCGGCAATGGCGGCTCGTCGATGGCGGGGCTGGGCGCCGCCGGCGCCATACGCGTGAAGATCTTGGCGCCGGCCTCGACCTCGCCGGCGAAGATCGCGCAGGTGCGCGCTTACGGCGCCGAGGTGCAGCTCGTCGAGGGCCCGCGCGAGGAATCGGAAGCCGAGGCGATCCGGCAGTCGAGCCAGACCTTCTATGCCAGCCACAATTGGCAGCCGTTCTTTCTCGAAGGCACCAAGTCGCTCGCCTATGAAATTTGGGAAGATCTCGGCTTCCGCGCCCCCGATAACATCATCGTCCCCGTTGGCGCCGGCAGCTCTCTTCTCGGGTGCGCCTTCGGCTTCCGCGAGCTGTTGAGGGCCGGCCAGATCGCGAAGCTGCCGCGGCTGTTCGCGGCGCAGCCACTCAACTGTTCGCCGATCGATGCGAGCTTTCAGGCCGGTGTCGATACGCCTGTCGCGCGCGAGGTCAACAAGACCATTGCCGAAGGAACCGCCATCAAGCACCCGCTGCGCCTGCGCGAGATCATTGCGGCCTTGCGCGAGAGCAGCGGCGGCACCGTCGCGCTCACTGAGGACGAGATCGTCGCCGCCCTGCGGCGACTGGCCCGGCAGGGCCTGTTCGCCGAGCCGACCAGCGCCAGCGCGGCTGCGGCGCTGGACAAACTCTCGGCCACCGGCGCCATCAAGGCGACCGACACCACGGTCGCCGTCCTCACCGGCACCGGCCTGAAGGCCGCAACCACCGTCGCCGATCTCGTCCAGTAGGGTCCGATCTGTTGGGCCGTGTTGCGGCGCGGCCGCCGCGGGACGAGGGCGTTGCAGAAGGCCCGGGCATCCACGTTGCCGCGGAGCCATGCGGCCGCGTTGAACCTTCGGCGCCCGTCGCCAGCCTCATGAAGATCCAGCTCGCGCAAAGGGGAGAGTTCCATGACCGCGCAGGATCCGTTTGCAGGTTTCAAGGCAGTCCAGAAGGAAGCCTGGTCGCTGTTCACGCCGATGGAAGTTTTCACGACACCGACCGCCGCCAAGCTCGTCGGTTTTGCCGGCGTCGCCGCCGGCCAACGCCTGCTCGACGTCGGATGCGGCACCGGCGTTGTCGCGATCACGGCGGCGCGCCGCGGTGCGAAGGTCAGGGGTCTCGATCTGTCGCCGGTCCTGATCGAACGCGCCCGCGAGCATGCGCAATTGATGAACCTCGATGTCGACTTCAAGGACGGCGACGCCGAAAGCCTGCCCTATGGCGACAACGAGTTCGACGTGGTGCTCAGCCAGTTCGGCCACATGTTCGCGCCGCGCCCGGACGTCGCGATCGGCGAGATGCTGCGCGTGCTGAAGCCCGGCGGCACCATCG
Source organism: Bradyrhizobium sp. SBR1B (assembly GCF_014198205.1). Taxonomy (NCBI): domain Bacteria; kingdom Pseudomonadati; phylum Pseudomonadota; class Alphaproteobacteria; order Hyphomicrobiales; family Nitrobacteraceae; genus Bradyrhizobium; species Bradyrhizobium sp. SBR1B. The sequence continues at coordinate 61,011 of NZ_JACIHC010000002.1, read as the reverse complement.
CCTTCTCCACCTGGCCGCCGCATCTGTATGTCGGGCGGATGTTCGCGCTGATCGGCCGCCATCTGCCGCCGCCCGAGGGCGTGGCATCGCCGGTGTTGTGGGGCGATCCGAAGATCGTCGCCGAGCGTCTCGCGGGGAAAACGAAGGACCTCTCCTTCGAGATGGACATGATGACACCGTCCGCCCTCAGCCCGCAGCATTTCCGCCGCACCATGGAAACGACGATCGGGCCTTTGATCAAGCTCGTCGCCCAGTACAAGGACGAGCCGGACAAGCTCAAGAGCTTCCGAGCCGAATTCGAGGCGCTGATCTCGGAATGTTTCGACCCCGGCCACAATGTGATGCGCCAGCAGTTCCTGATGTCGAAGGCAAGGAAGGTGTGAGGCTGAAGCGATAAGCCGCCGCGATCGCACGTGCTCCTTCTCCCCTTGTGGGAGAAGGTGGCGCGAAGCGCCGGATGAGGGGTCTCTCTCCACTCAATGAAATTGAACTTGCGGAGAGAGACCCCTCACGCGTCTCGCCGCTATGCGGCGAGCCACCCTCTCCCACAGGGGAGAGGGTGCAGCGAGCAAGCGCCTTCACTCCTTCAGATCATTCACCTGCTTGACCCAGCTGCGCACGTCGGCGAGCACGGCGGGCAGCACCGCCTTGACCTCGGCCACGGTCATGCCGGGCTTGATGCGGGGATCGTACAGCAGATTGAGGATGTACTGGTCGTAGACGTCGAAATACCCCATCGAGACGTTGTCGTTGAACATCGTCCACGGCACGCTCGCGGTGTCGTTGATGGGCCCGAGCGATTGCAGCAGCTCCTCATAGGCGCAGTCGAGAAAGACGAAGTCGCCGTTGTCGACGGTGAGGATGACGTCGGAATGCTCGATCTCGAAATTGTCGTTCTTGCGGAAGCCGGACAGGCATTGCGGGTCGAGCGAGGTGCGGATCTCGCGCGCCTTCTCCGCACCGTAGAAGCTGGAGATGGTGCGGAAGAGGTCGCGGTCGCGCACCAGCTTCACCCGCACATTGGCCGCTTCGGCGGTCGCGATCATGGCGATGTCGAGATGTTGCACGCGATGGGCGATGTCGGCCACGACCCTGGCGAGCTGCGTCTTGCGGTCGGCGCGGTCGCTCTCGGCGTACACGCGCACCGGCCCGTCGAATTTGCGAATGCGGTCGACGCGGCCGGCGAGGTGATATTCGGCGCCGAACGCCGTCTTCAGGAAGCCCTCGACGATCTCTCCGTCGGTAAAATTCTTCTTCTCGGAGCGCTGGCGCGAGGAGACCGCGGGCAACTCGCCCGCCACCGCGGTGGTCGCGGGATCGGGCGCGCATGTGAGCGCGGCGAGCGCCAGCAGGGCGATGCGAAGGGCAGCCGAGGACGGATTGAGTGCGCTCATCGTCGTGCGACGCTGCCGTATTCACGTCGCGCGCACAAGGCCGCAGATTCACGCGGCCTGCGGGTTCCCGGCATTGTCTGTAACAAGAGAGTTACAGTGTCGTAGGGTGGGCAAAGGCGCGAAAGCGCCGTGCCCACCATCGCGCCGCAACCGCAGTCAGTGGTGGGCATGCCTCCGGCTTTGCCCCGGAAGCGTGCGTCAGTTGTTCAGCACCACCACCGTGGTACCGACCGAGACGCGGCCGTAGAGATCGCTGACGTCGTCATTGGTCATGCGGAAGCAGCCCGAGGAGACCGCCTGGCCGATCGTCTCCGGCTCGTTGGAGCCGTGGATGCGGTAGAGCGTCGAGCCCAGATACATCGCGCGCGCGCCGAGCGGATTCTCGACGCCGCCCTTCATGTGGCGCGGCAGGTCCGGCCGGCGGGCCAGCATCTGCGACGGCGGCGTCCAGTCCGGCCATTCCTTCTTGGCGGTGATCCTGTGGACCCCGCCCCAGCGGAAGCCGTCGCGGCCGACGCCGATGCCGTAGCGCAGCGCCTGGCCGTTCTGCAGCACCAGATACAGCCGCCGCTCGCTGGTGTTCACCACGATCGTGCCGGGGGCGTAATTGCCGTTATACATGACGGTGGTGCGGGGGATCGGATTGGCGCCGGAACGGAAGAAGTTCGGTCCGCCGCCCATGATGTCGCGCGAGTCGAACTCTTCGGCGAACGCGCCGCCCGCCATGGCCGACAGCAGTGCGATGGCGGCAATCGGCGCGGCAAAAAACCGGATCATTGTTTCCCCCAGCAAAAAATCGATTCAACAAGGGCCACAGGCCATATTTGCGGGCTTTTCGCAAGCCACGGCCCCGTGAGGGATGCCATGCTTAACGATTGACGTCACCAGATCCGCAACCGCGCCAATTTGACGAAAAGCGTTATCCAAGCCAGCGCATCCTCGCGCGGGGCAGGGCCGCGATGGCCCCTATTGCTTTGACGGGGCCTGCGAACAATGATTGGTCGGATACCTCACTCGAAATCGGCGGTTGCGGAGCAAGAAGAATGAACGGTGCGGAAAGCCTGGTGCGGACGATGGTCAAGGGCGGGGTGGACATTTGCTTCTCCAACCCGGGAACCTCCGAGATGCATTTTGTCGCAGCGCTCGACCGGGTCCCCGGCATGCGCTGCGTGCTCGGCCTGTTCGAGGGCGTGGTGACGGGCGCGGCCGACGGCTACTACCGCATGAAAGGTACGCCGGCCTCGACCCTGCTGCATCTCGGCCCCGGCCTCGCCAACGGTCTTGCCAACCTGCACAACGCCAAGAAGGCCAATTCCGGCATCGTCAACATCGTCGGTCAGCATGCCGTCTATCACATCGACTACAACGCGCCGCTGACCTCCGACATCGAGGGGTTGGCCCGGCCGATGTCGTCCTGGGTCCGGACCTCGCCGAACTCCAAATCGGTGGCCGCCGACGGCGCCGCCGCGATCGCCGCCGCCAAGAGCGCGCCGGGTCAGATCGCGACCCTGATCCTGCCCGCCGACACCGCCTGGAACGAGGCCGACGGCATCGCCGAGGTTCCGGCCGAGCAGCAGCGCGCGAGCTATTCGCCGCAGGCGGTCGAGCGGGCCGCGAAGATCCTGCACGGTGACGGCGAGGGCACGCTGCTGCTGATGACCGGCAGCGCGCTGAGCGAGCAGGGCCTGGCGCTGGCCGAGCGCATCGCCGCCAAGACCGGCTGCACCGTGATGGGCCCGACCTTCCGCCCCAAGATGGCGCGCGGCCGCGGCCGCTACTCGATCGACCGCATCCATTACGTGATCGAGAACGCGCTGCCGATGCTGGCCAAGTTCCGTCACATCGTGCTGGTCGAGTCTGACGATCCCGTGGCGTTCTTCGCCTATCCGAACAAGCCGAGCATGCTCAAGCCTGAGGGCTGCGACGTCCATCGCATGACCTCCTTGGGCGAGAACTCGGTCGCAGCGCTCGAGGCGCTTGCGGGTGCGGTGAAGGCGAGCGCGAAGGACGTCAAGCCGCAGGCCGTGCAGGAGCTGGTCAAGCCGACCGGCGCGCTCACCTTCGCCTCGATCGCGCAGGCGATCGCCTGTGCGATTCCCGAAAACGCGATCATGGTCGACGAGTCCCTCACCACCGGCCGCGGCTTCTTCCCGCCGACGGCGGCGGCGGCGCCGCACGACTGGCTGCAGAACATGGGCGGCTCGATCGGCTTCTCGACGCCGCTCTCGATCGGCGCTGCGATCGCCTGCCCGGACCGCAAGGTCATCACCATGGTCGGTGACGGCAGCGCGATGTACACGATCCAGTCGCTGTGGACGCAGGCGCGCGAGAACCTTGATATCGTCACCATCGTGTTCGCCAACCGCATCTACCAGATCCTGCGCGGCGAGTTCGACAATGTCGGCGCCGGCGAGCCCGGCCAGCGCGCCAACGACATGCTCCGCCTCGACCGGCCCACGCTGGATTTTGTCGCGCTGGCCAAGGGCATGGGCGTGCCCGGCCGCGCCGTCACCAATGCCGACGAGTTCAACAAGGCGCTGGCCGAAGCCGTCGCCGAGCCGGGGCCGCGGCTGATCGAAGTCCAGATGTAGGGGGTTGATTGAACAAGCTCTCTCCCCACGTCGTCCCGGCGAACGCCGGGACCCATAAGCCCAGGGAGAGGTTTGGCGAAGACTCGGAGTTCGGTACGTGCGCCGTGTACACTCGATAGACCTCGCGGTATGGGTCCCGGCGTTCGCCGGGACGACACCGAACCAGGTGCGCGAGATGGGCCCGGAGGCACGATGCAGACCGAGCTGAACAAGGTAATCGCGGCGCTGCGGGACTTCTACGCCCACGAAGGCTTCCTGTTCGAGAAGGACATCGGCGAACGCGCGGTCACGCACCGCTTCGCCGTGCATCTGGAAAAGCAGTTCTCCGGCTGGTCGGTCGACTGCAACTATGACCGGCTCGGCGAGCGCACGTTGCATCTGCCGCACGGCACCATCATCTCGACCGACGACCATCTCGGCAAGTCGATCTACCCTGATGTCGTCGTGCATCAGCGCGAGATCCCGAACAATCTGCTCAGCGTGGAGATCCGCAAGGCGAGCAATCACACCCCGCTTGAGCACGACCAGCACAAGCTGAGGGCGCTGACCGACGTCCACGTCTGGTTTCCCTACTGGGTCGGCCTGCTGCTGGTGCTGGACAAGGACCAGGTGACGATGTCGGAGGTCTATGTCAGCGGCGCCGTCGACGACCCGCTGTCGCGCTGGTTCGCGGCGCGGCTCGAGGAGATCGGCCTTGGAGCTCGCGCATAGAGACGTGCGGCATGCGCGATCGCCGCGCACGCCGCGACGTGGTCAGTAGGCGTAGGGCTGCGAGTAGGCGTAGCGCGGGTTGATGCCGCAATAGGCCGATGTGCCGGAGGCCGTCGCCGCACATTGCTGGTAGCTGGCGAACTGGCAGTTGCCGGGATAACCCCAGTTGCGGCCTTGCAGGCAGTATCTGTCGCTTCCGGCCTGGGCCGGGGCCGCCGACAACGATGCGGCGATCAAGGTTGCGAACGATGCAAGCGTGAGGATGGTGCGACGCATTTCGATCTCCTTCAATGGTAGGTGGAACGGCCGAGCCTTGGCGTTCCCGTGGCTTGTCTGACTCGGGGTCATGCTGTGTTGGTCTCCCCGGCGCCGGATGCGTTCGAAGCGAGGACCATCGTGACGCAGCCGGCGCCTTGCACTGTGATCTCGGCCACAGTTCGCACACGGGTTCCGACCTATCCTCAGCGAACTTGCACGCCTCGATCCGGTGGGACTAGGCTTGCCTCGTTCGGATCAAGGCATTTGGAGGTTCTCATGCAGAAATCATATTTGCTGGCTGCGGTAGCAGCACTGGCGCTCATGACGCAAACGCCGCATGCCCTGGCCCAAAGCGCGCCGGCCGCCGGCGGAACAGCTGCGCCTGCGGCGACAACCGCTGCGCCGGCAACGACGGCGGCGCCGGCCGCGACCACCGACAGCTCCAGCCAGCCGACCGACTCCAAGAAGAGTGCGTCGAAGAAGCCGGCGAAGAAGAAGATGACGCGGCAGCAGGAAATCGATCGCTCCGTCGACACCGGCACCGTGCCCGCGCGCTATCGCAGTTCGGTGCCCAAGCAGTACCAGCAATATATTCCGTTCGCTAAGCAGTGACGGATCGCATGGCGGCGCGGGATGCTCAGCTTCGCGCCGCCTGTGCGCTCGAAGAACCGGCGCTTCGACGACCGGCCTGCGACCAACCGCCTCTGCCGGGCGAACTCCGGCCCCACATCCTCGGTGGCGGTCTGCGAGCGCAGTGCTAGAGTAGGCCGAAACTCGGGGGGAGTGATGAGTGACGACGTGAAGGATGCTGGCCTTGTGGCCATGATCAGCAGCATCCTTGGAGGCAACAAGCGCGCAGACAGTGTTGCACCGCCGCCGCTCACCGAGGGTCCGCCGACCGTGCCGTCGAACGGAGCGGACGCGGTCGCGGCGCCCGTCCCTGAGGCGACGTCGACCGGGCAGGAGGATGCGGCCAGCGCTGCGCCGGCCACTGCGGAACCGGTCCAGCCGCCTGCGAAAATCGTCACGACGCGGGATGGCAAGCAGTTGTTGCCGGCAGAAGCGATCGCCGATCTCGTGCTTGGCGAGCTCCGAAAGCTGGAGAATTTCCCGGCGACCGGCGCCTCGGTCACGGTCTACGGTTACAGGCACTGGAACGCCATGATCACCTTCGCCCCGTTCTCGACCAATTTCCAGAACGCGACGCGGTTCCGCCAGGCCATGCCGGACCTCGTCTTCAAGCTCCGTCGTTTCGTCGAACTTGAGATATAATCTGGGTTCAATCACCGGCGGCGGGAGCGCGCTGCCGGGCAGCCCGGACAGTTCGACAGGATCTTTGAATTGAGCGTCGCCTTTACCAAGGAAGAAAGCGCCGAAACCGCGTCCGAGACGCTGTTGCCGGATCGCCCGGTCTCGCCGCATCCCAACCTCGTGACGGAAGCAGGGCTGCAGGCGTTGCAGACGCAGCTTCAGCAGGCCCGCGAGGCCTATGAGGCCGCGCAGGCCATCGAGGACGTCAACGAAAAGCGCCGGCAGTCGGCGGTGCCGTTGCGCGATGCCCGCTATCTCACCGAACGGCTGCGCACGGCGCAGCTCGTTCCCGATCCGACCTCGACCGAAACAGTCGCCTTCGGCAGCACCGTGACCTTCAGCCGCAGCGACGGCCGCGTGCAAACCTACCGCATCGTCGGCGAGGACGAAGCCGACCCTAAGGCGGGGACGATCTCGTTCGTCGCGCCGGTCGCGCGGTCGCTGATGGGGAAGGCGGTGGGTGACGTCGTAGGGACGGGTGCGCAGGAGATCGAGATCCTGTCGATCGGGTAGGGGCGGGGCCGGTATCGGTCTGCCTGAAGCATGATCCGGAAAAGTGCGAAGCGGTTTTCCGGAAGGATCATGCGCAAACAACAACCTAAAGCGCGATGATGATTCATCCAAATCGCATCGCGCTTTAGGCCTGTGGAAGCGGAACTCCGGTCAGCCTGCCCAATCTTTCGATGAGTGCGTCCTGAAAATCCGGATCGGTCGCCTCACTGGCCGGCTCCTCCCGCCGGAGATGATGCCAGTAGCGCCCGCTGACCAGAGCGGCGGGCTCCTCGCTCACCGCGAGCCAGGCTTGCGTCTGTTGTCCGGTGTGGAGATCGACCGGGGCGCCCGAGCCACCCATCTTGGTGCGTACCCATCCGGGATCGACGGCGTTGCTCAGGACTTTGGGCCAGCGTCGTGCCAGACCAAACGCGAGCGCGACAACGTGCAGCTTGCTCTCGGCATAGGCCTTGGCCGAATCCCAGGCCCGCTCTGTCCAATCGAGGTCGTCGAGCGAGCCCTCTCCACCGCGGTGCAATCCGCTGCTGAGATACACCAATCGGTCGGGCCGCTCGATCAGGGCCGTCAGCATGTACGGCGCAAGCGTGTTGATCGCCAGGGTTTCGGCATGGCCTTCCGGCGTCGCGCCACGGCTAGGCCGTGTGTAGACGCCGGCGTTGTGGATGATCGCATCCATGCGCCCGATTGCGTTGACTTGGTCGGCGATGCTTCTTGCATCTGCGGCACTGCGGAGATCGCCGACCACGATCCCGGCGCAACGCGACGCGAACGCGCCGATACCGGGGGCGCGATCCGCCGACCGCGCGTGCAGCACCACGCGGTGACCTTGATCAACGAGCGATTGCGCCGCTGCCCGGCCGAGGCCGTCCGTGCTGCCGGTGATGAAGATGATCGCCATGCGCTGCTTCTCCGGATGTTTCAGGACGCACTCTACGGCGCCCGCCATCACTTCCGATATTGTTCGTCGCTCACTTTCTCCATCCAGTCGACGTTCTTGTGGCCGGTGGATTCCTGGATGGCAATATGGGTCATCGCCGTCGTCGGCGAGGCGCCATGCCAATGCTTCAGTCCCGGCGGAAACCACACGACGTCGCCCGGCCGGATCTCCTCGATGGTTCCGCCTTCGCGCTGAACCCAACCCAGTCCCGCGGTGACGATGAGCGTCTGTCCGAGCGGATGCGTGTGCCAGGCGGTGCGGGCACCCGGCTCGAACGTGACCTGGCCCGCGCCGACCCGAGCCGGATCAGGGGCCTGGAACAGCGGGTCGATGCGTACCCTGCCGGTGAACCAGTCCTGCGGTCCCTTCTGGGACGGGCGCGATCCGTTTCGCTTGATGTCGATGTCCAAGTCCATGGTCATGTGCGTCTCCTGTGCGTGGCGCGCCTGCGCGCGGCGAATTCCGATGATAACGGCGGTGCTGCCGCCAATGAGCACGTCCCTGCGCCTGATCACGGCACGTCTCCGCTCAGCGCGGCCGCTTTTCGACGACGTCCTTGATCACCGGCGCCGCGGAGAATGCGTTGGGCCAGCCGGCGTAGAAGGCGAGATGGCCGAGCACCTCGCCGGCTTCCTCCCGCGTCAACCCGTTATCCATCGCGCGGTTCAAATGATAGGTGATCTGCGCGACCTGACCGGTCGCGATGAGAGCGCTCACGGTGACCAGGCTGCGGTCGCGTGGCGCCAGCGCCGGCCTCAGCCAGAGGTCGCGGAACAGCACGTCGGTCGTGTACCGGACGAGGCTTGGCGTGATCTGCCCGAACTGCTCGCCGACGCGGGTCGCCCGCTGCTTCTCCGCGGCTTCGTCGAGCGGCAGTTGCGGCCCAGAGGCCGGCGGGAGCTGATCGGCCCCGATGTTGCGGCTCTTGAAGACGTCGCGCGCCGCCGGGATCGCATCCACCGCGTTGGCCCAGCCGGTGTAGAAGGCGAGGTGCGTGATGATCTCCGATATCTCCGCCGGCTTCACCCCGTTGTCGAGCGCGCGTGCGAAATAGTCGGGCAGCTCCACGGTCTGGTTGCGCGCGATCAGCGCCGCGACCGTGACGATGCTGCGGTCTCGCGGCGAAAGACCGGGACGCTTCCAGAGATCGCCGATGACGAACTTTTGCTCGTAGGCTTCGAGCGCCGGCGCAACGGCGCGGATGTCTTCCGATGTCGACATGGGATTTGCTCCTTTGACGGCTGCCGTGTCCGCGGCGACCGGGCCGCCGGCGATGAGCCAGAATGACAACAAGGTGGTTGCGAGCGTTCTCATTGCGGATGTCCTTCGACGGTGAACGGGTGCGCCAGCAGCCACCAGGCGACCAGCGCGGCGCAGAGCACGGTGACGGCGCTGGCGAAAAACAAAACGTTCAGCCTTGCTCCGGTGGCGATCAATCCAAGCGCCGGGCTCGCGATCCCCTGGGCCAGGTCGAGAAAGGCGGTGTAGGCGCCCATGGCCAGGCCGCGGTTCTGCACGGGGACGCGGCGCACGGCCTCGACGCCGAAGCCGGGATAGATCAGCGAGAAGCCGAATCCGGTGAGCGCGGCACCGGCCAGCGCCATCTCGGGTCGTGCCGCAAGCCAGATCAGGGCCTGCCCGGCGGCTTCGACCAGGGCACAGAGAAGCGCAACCCTGGCACCGCCGATCGCATCGGCCAGATGACTGAACAAGACGCGCGCCAGGATGAAGGCGAGGGCATAGGCCGTGTAAGCAAGCCACCCATTGGCCCATCCCCGGCTGGCAAACAGCAAGGCGACGAATGTCGTCACCGCGCCGAAGCCGACGCTGCCGAGGGCCGATCCGAGGCCCGGCGCCCATACCGCGCCGAGCACTTTGGCGAACGACAGGCGCACTTGCTGCACCGGCGTCACCGCGGGAAGCTGCACCACGAACAGCAGAGCCAGCAGCGGCGCTGCCGTCGTCGCGAGCGCGATCGCGGCAAAGCCGTAGGCGGCGTAAAGCGCTGAGCCTGCGGGGGCGCCGATAGCGAAGGCGGCGAACATCGCCGAACCGACCCAGGCGATGACCTTGCCGGTGTTGCCACTCTCGACGAGGACCAGCCCCCAACTGACCGCGGCCGTGATGATGAAGCTCTCGGCGGCGCCGAGCAGGCCGCGGCCCAGCAGCAGAATGGTCACCGAGGCCAGTGGAGCCTCAGTGAAGCCGAGCGAGAGCAGGTAGAATAGTCCGGACGCCGCGGCCGCGATGAGGCCGGCGATGACACCGCGCTTCGCCCCGCTCCTGTCCGAGACGTGGCCGGCCCATGGCCGCGAGACCAGGGATGCCGCGAACTGACTGCCGGCGACCAGGCCGACCACGAACGTGCCGAACCCCAATCCGTCGTGCACATGAAGCGGAAGCACGGGCATCGCCATGCCGATGACGAGGAAGGCTGCAAAGACAACCGCCATGATCGGCAGCAAATTCGCCGTGACGCGAAGCGAGGCGACGGGCTGCATGGCTGTCATGGGCATGCTCATTCAGGGCTCCTGGTGGATGCTCCGAACCTAGGACCTTCGCCGTGCCTTGATTAGGTGATAGATTTCGAATGAAGTTATTAGGGCCGCTAATCAATGCATCGGGACGACGCGAGCGACCTTCTTGCCTTCCTGGCCGTGGCGCGGGAGCGCAACTTCACGCGCGCGGCGGCGAAGCTTGGCATGACACAGTCCGCGCTGAGCCAGATCATCCGGAATCTGGAGGAGCGGCTGGGTGTCAGGCTGCTCAATCGAACGACGCGGAGCGTCACGCCGACGCAGGCCGGCGAGCGGCTGTTCCAGAGCATCGGCCCCAAGTTTACCGAGATGGACAACGATCTCGCTGCCCTCGGCGAGTTTCGCGAAAAGCCTGCCGGAACCGTGCGGCTGACCGCGACGGAATATGCCGCCAGCGAAATCCTGCTGCCGGCGCTGGGAAAGCTCCTGCCGAAATACCCGACATCCATGTCGAGATCATCATCGACTACGGGCTCACCAACATCGTCGCGCAGCAGGTCGATGCGGGCATCCGTCCCGGCGAGCTTGTCGCCAAGGACATGATCGCCGTGCGCGTCAGCCCCGATCTCCGGATGGCCGTCGTCGGCTCTCCGTCCTACTTTGCTGGCCGCAAGCGCCCGAAGACACCGCAGGATCTGACCCAGCATAATTGCCTCAATCTGCGCCTGCCCACGCACGGCGGCAGCCTCTATGCCTGGGAATTCGAGAAGAACGGGCGGGAGCTCAATGTGCGGGTGGAGGGCCAGCTCGTGTTCAACAGCGCGGGGCTTCTCTTGAACGGAGCGTTGAAGGGCCTCGGCCTTGCCTACCTCACCGAGGCACATGTGCAGCCGTATTTGTCAGAGGGACGTCTTGTCCGCGTGCTCTCGGATTGGTGTCCGCCGTTCTCGGGATACCATCTCTACTATGCCAGCCGGCGCCAGCCTTCCCCGGCCTTCTCGCTGCTGGTAGAGGCGCTGCGATACCGCGGCAAGTAGAACGGCAAGCCGAATCGGCAAGTCGAATCGGCAAGTCGAACGGAATGACCCGCGTCCGGCACTTCAGGCGCGCAGAAACATGGAGATTTGATCGATTGCATGGGGTGTGCAGGGTGAGGCGAGGATTGCGGGAGCAATCCCATTCGCCTAAAGCATGAGCCATGCGTTTCCGTTGTCTTGTCCTGATATCGATGGTCTCCGCCGTGTCCGCGAAACAAAGCCCGATGGTTGGATGAGACGGTTTCTGTCGGGAGCGTTGCCGTTCTACGCGCTGGCTGTACTGGCCATGTGCATGTACCTCGTCCTGTACAGGACGAACCTTTTCGATCTGAACGCCATCGTCCATGGCGCGACAGGGTCGTCATGGTTTCTGGTCTTCATGTTCGTCTGCGTGCTGCTGGAGTCGGTCTTCCCGTATTTTGGCTATTTTCCCGGAACCGCCCTCATCCTGATGTCCGTGGCGCTCAATCCGAAGTCGGCGGATGCTTCCGTCTTTGTCGTGGCGTGGCTCGCCATCATCCTGGGCGCCGTCTTGAGTTACGGACAGGCTCGGTTCTTCAGGCCGTTCCTGCAGCGGGTGGCCTCGAAGGCGGCCCTGCGCCGATGTGAGTCCCTGTTCGACGCTTATGGCGCTTACGCCCGCATCGCCTTGTTCGTTCATCCCAACGCCTGCGCGATGTATTTCACGGCGCTCGGACTTCTCGGCCGCAGCCTGACGCGGGAGCTCGCCTATCTCTGTGTGGGCGCAGCCGCCGCCGTGGGCATTCTGTTCGTGATCGTGACCAGGTTGGTATCGTCCGTCGGCCCTGCTGATGACGGCGAATTGCAGGTGCTGCTGGCGGCAGCGCTGGCCGCCATGGGGACGCTTGTTGGTCTCTACGCGGCCTGGCGGTCGGAGCGGGTTGCCTGAAGCTTGCTCCGTCTTACACCTCCGCCGGCGGGCGCCGTGATCGCCTGCAATCGACAGGCTTCAGGGCGACGGCGCTGATCTAGCCACACGCTAATAATGCGCCTTTACCCGCCAGGCTTAGTGCAATACGCGAGCGGCTTCTGCTAGCCGGACTTTCTCTCTGAGGCCCTCGAGATCCTGTATTGCCTTAAGCAATCTCACCAAATCGGAAGCTATGTGTGCCAGAGTAGGCCTTTGCGGCTTTGGGGTTCGAGATTTCTGTTTCATCGCGAAACGGCTCCCTGCCAGGACCGGTAAAGATAGGCCGGGATTGGCAAGGACCGTGCCAGGGAAGCGCAGCCGGCATTTCAGGCCAGAGAGCGCGCGGGAGGCAAGCGAAAAGGTTATCTGGCCGGTGCCGCTTTCCATCCGTACGACTGGCGCGCGATCTGGCCAGTGATGTCGGTGTCCTTTTCGTCAGAGAGGCGCCAGGCCGCCACCCCGAAGCAGACGGTTAGAACCACGGCTGTTGTTAGAAGCAGCATTGATAGAAACTGGCTCACACCTGCACCCCCGAATACGACGCATGAGCCAGCGACCATGGAACGTCGATTCGGAAAATGCAGATGCGTTGACCTAGTAGCAGGTATCCCCAAGCTACGCGCAATGCGCAATTATCCTTGGTTGCAATTGTTATTCGTTCAAGCCGTTGAGATTGAATCAGGTTCTGATCGACCAGCGGAGTGCCGTTCCATGGTTTGGAAAACAGCCGCTCAAGAACGCACGCTCAAACCCGCCCGCGGCCTGGGGGCGAAAGTGCAGGCAGCATTTGGTGCTGGCGCGAACCGCGTTGAGATCGTTGCGGACTTCGCATCCCGCGTTGCCGAAAGAGCGGCCGAAACAAAAGATGAAGATCCGATCGTTGCTAGCGCTACGAGCACTACCCCGAAAATTAGGCTGCGCATTTAATCCTCCCTCACTCCATCTCAGCATCGGACGGCGATGTTTCAACGCCGCTTCGTTTGGCCGCCAAAATGGTTTCGTGCACGCGACCGTGAAGTGTGGATTGCTGTTTTGCTCCGGCCCATGGGCTCTCTAGGCCGAAGCAGAGCCCAGCCGGCCTCAGCGGCCCAGACTGCTTCAAGAACGCGCGGCCAGGGCTGCTGTGGACCGATAGCGCCTACAAGTCCGATGACTATGAGGACGAGCCCCGATAGGACAGGTGAGCTGAATGAATGGTCGGAAATGCAGCGGCCCCGGCACCCGTTCGCTGAGGCCGCTTTTATTTGCTCGGTAAGCGGAACGACTTTCCCAATTCCGAGTCGAATCCAAGCTCCCGACAAGTCCCCAAATCAAAAGCCCCCGTCGGGAGCAAACCTTCCCCAAGGTTGGCGACCTCGGCCCCAAACCGAGGTCGCTTGTCATAAATGTGGAAAAAGGCGTCGGCAAGGCGTGTGCGAGCAACGCAAATCGCGCGCTTCTTGCTTTGAATGCGCCGGTTGCAGTCGCGTGAGAGCGGAATTAAATCAAACCTGGTTTCCGTGGTAAAGTGCTTTTAATTCAGTCATTTAAAGCTGGAGTGTCGCGGCAGAGACTTTCGGCTGCCGTGCCATGATTGCCGCAGCAGGAAGCTTAAAGGTCATATCAACCGTTTCCAGTAAGCTTTGGGCTTGACCGACGCATAATGCGAGTTCCCATTTAAATCTCCAGTTCGAGATGAGTCGGGATTTGCCGTGGGTATTTACTTGCTCTCGCTCGCGGCGTGCGTTGTCGGGGTTCTTCTATTCATGGCATTCCATCGATAGGGCCGACAACGGACGCAACAGTTACATTGAATCCTCAACCCAAGCCGAAATTAATGATTTTGGCCGGTTGTTTTTGACTGTGCACAGTTGCTCGCGTTCAATTCCAAAGGTGGAGGCGAACGTGTTTTTGAACTGGGTCCTCGTTATTCTTATCGGCGTCAGCGTTGCGGTCCTGATAGCCCACGCGATTGACGCGATGCGCTCCTGACGTGCGCTTCTGGCGATGATCTCTGATGGACCTTGTCGGTACGGGCAGCGCACAGCCCAGCGCGGTGAAGTTCTTCAAGATCGATGAACTCCACAGCTCGCTGTCTTAATGAAACCCTGGCCGCAAAGCCGGCATGGAGCCAAGCCATAGATTGCGTGTGCCCAGCTTTGCGCAAACTGTTTCCCCACCAGGCATTGAACTTGTACGCTGACGGCGGCAACGGTCTGCCGAGAATTGCTTCAATTTCCGAGAACGTGAGCCGAATCGTTTGCGCTCCTGTGCGCTGTAGCTCTTCCCGTAGTGGATCGTAAACGGACATAACATTTGGCTCGTCGCGTTGGCCCGTAGGCTTCCCTGCCATGCTCCGGGTATCTGGTGCAGCTGATTGATCGCTCCGCTTCGCCCAGCATGAGTCGGCTCGCATCACCAGATTCAATTGCTCCTGGATCAGCGACGATAGCGCAGCGAGTATCGATTAGTGCACTTTTTGCTCAAGGTCTCTCAGTAGCGAGTGCAGAAAGTCGCTGGCATGGTCATATTGAGCGTTGCCGTTCGTGATTTGACGGACGCGCGGGCTCACCAAGCGACCAACAGTTTCAGAGCGGAGCAGCTCAGCTCTGTCCGAACACTGCAGCGGTAAAGCATCGGGTAAATCTTCCGCAGATCCGAACAGCTTCAAGAGACAATGTTCGCCCTCGGTCTTACGGTCGTGATGCGCCCTCGCAGCATATAAAGCAAACAGCCCACGGAAAGCATCGCGGGAAACGGCAGGTTTTCCCATCGGAACGCCCTTAAAATTAAATCCATAATAAAGGCAAGTCTGAAGCATTGGTGCGGAAAAAGCTAGCGCAAAATTAAATCAACCCGTATCTCGCATTGGGAGATCAGAGGCGGTCCGAAATCAGCCGCCGCAATAGCCGCACTTGGATCCGGCGATCTGCCACCATGTGGACCAAAGCAGCGCGACTTGTGGAGCTCGCTGCTTCGGTAGATCGAGGAGGCGAATTGACGCGTGGTCGATTGAAAATCAACTAACGATACGTCTGGTCGGAGGCACCTGATGGTGGAATAATTCCGACGCTTTCTTGATTGGATTTTGACGTCGGCCGCGAACCGGCTGGCGACCTGGATTTTCATCATGGCCGCGCTTCCTCAGGGCGTTGTGGCGGAATTGCAGCACGAGAACGCGCGGCTCCTGGCCGAATTGCGCGCCGCACAAGATCGCGAGACCGCCACCGCGGACATCCTCAAAATCATTGCCAGTTCGCCATCGGAGGTAAAGCCGGTATTCGATGCGATTGCGAGGCGCGCCAATGCCTTGCTCGGCGGCTTTTCGACGACCGTATTCCGCTTCATCGACGGCACTGCCCATTTGGCGGCCTTCACGCCGACCAATTCTGCCGCCGATCATGCTTTGCAGCAGATGTTTCCGCGGCCGATTGCCGATTTCGAGAGTTTTGAAAGGACGCGGGCCGGTAAGGTGGTGCCGACCCCCGATACCGAAGCGCTGACAAACGACATCAAATTCATCGCGCGCGCCCGCGGCTTTCGCAGCATGTTGTTCGTTCCGCTCGCGACCGGAGGCGTGGTGATCGGCATGATCAGCGTAACGCGGGTCGAGCCCGGTAACTTCGCTCCGCATCATGTGCAACTTCTGCAGACCTTCGCCGATCAGGCCGTTATCGCCATCGAGAATGCGCGGCTGTTCGATGAGGTGCAGGCGCGCACTGACGACTTGCGGGAATCGCTGCAGCAGCAGACGGCGACCGCCGATGTGTTGAAGGTCATCAGCCGCTCCGCGTTTGATTTGCAAACCGTCCTCGACACGCTCACGGAATCGGCGGCGTGGCTGAGTGGTGCCGACATGGCGGCAATCGTCCGGCGGGACGCCGACGGCGCCTTCTATCATGCAACTCGGTACAATTTCTCGCCCGAGTGGGCCGAAGTCTCGGCGGGCATTCGACTCAATGCTGGACGCGGCAGCGTGGTTGGGCGCGTCCTGCTGTCCGGCAAGGCTGTCCAGATCCAGGATGTCGTGGCCGATCCCGAATACGCTTATCCCGAGCAGCAGAGGGCCGGCGGTTACCGGACCCTCCTGGGCGTACCTTTGCTTCGATCCGGAGAAACGATCGGCGTGCTGTTCCTGGGTCGCAAGGCCGTGAACTCGTTCACGGACAAGCAGATCGACCTGGTCTCCACTTTTGCCGATCAGGCCGTGATCGCGATTGAGAATGTCCGGCTGTTCGATGAGGTCCAAGCGAAGACCCGCGATCTCGCCGAATCGCTCCAGCAGCAGACCGCAACTGCAGACGTGCTGAAGGTGATCAGCCGCTCGACCTTCGATCTGCAGACCGTGCTCAACACGCTGGTCGATTCGGCGGCACGGCTGTGCGAAGCGGAGATGGCGTTCATCATGCGTCGGGAGGGCGATGAGTACCAGGCCGGAGCAGCGGTGGGATTTTCGGAGGAATACATCGCGTTTCTGCAGGGGCACCCGATTACGCCCGGCCGGAGCACGGTTACAGGCCGGGCCGTACTCGAGCGCCGCCCGGTGCAGATCCTCGATGTCGCTGCCGACCCCGAATACGGGCTGCGCGAGTCGACGACCATGGCTGGTCAGCGCACGGCGCTCAGTGTTCCCCTCATGCGCGAAAATGAGCCGATCGGCGCGCTCGTGATCGCTCGCAAGCGCGTGCAGCCCTTCACGGAAAAACAGATCGAGCTGGTCGCCACATTTGCCGACCAGGCCGTGATCGCCATCGAGAATGCGCGGTTGCTCAAGGAATTGCGCCAACGCAGTGAGGATCTCAGCGAGTCGCTGCGCCAGCAGACCGCAACGGCCGACGTGCTCAAGGTAATCAGCCGTTCGGCGTTCGACTTGCCCAATGTTCTCGAAACGCTTGTCAGCTCGGCCGCACGGCTCTGCGGCGACCCCAGAGCAGCGATCTATCTCATTCGCGATGGGCTGCTGCACCTGGAGGCCGCCCATAACAACCCACCGGAATGGGTCGCGCTACGCAAGAGCCAACCGCTTGCGCCGAGCCGCGACACGCCGAGCGGCCGGGCTGCGCTCACTGGCCGGGTCGACCATGTCGCCGATCTCATGAAAGACCCCGACTTCTCGCGGCATGACCTCGCGAGAATCGGCGGCTATCGCGCGACCCTCAACATACCTCTGGTACGCGAGGGCGCCGCGATCGGGGTGCTCAGTTTGGCGCGACCGGAGCCGGGCCCGTTTACCCCGCGACAGATTGAGATCGTGCAGACCTTTGCCGACCAGGCCGTGATCGCCATCGAGAATGTACGGCTGTTCGAACAATTGCAGACCAGGACGCGGGATCTGTCCGAGGCGCTGACGTACCAGACCGGCAGCGCCAATATCTTGCGGGTTATCGCTTCCTCGCCGACCGAGGTCGGTCCGGTGCTCAAGGCGATCGTGGAAAGCGCATGCGGGCTCTGCGAGGCATATGACGCCCTGGTGGTTCTGAGGGATGGCGAAGATATCGTCATCGAGGCGCACCATGGACAAGTTCCCGTGGTGTGGAGCCGGCGGGCGATCAGTGTCAAATCGCCCACCGGCCGGGCGATTGTCGATCGTCGCACCGTTCAAGTGCGCGACTTGCTTGGGCCCGATGGAGAGGAATACCCGATAGGACGCGAATATGCGGTTCGCTCCAACGTTCGGACTGTTTTGAGTGTGCCGCTGTTGCGCGAAGGCGAGAGCATGGGGGCGATCGTACTGCGTCGTATGGAGGTGCGCCCATTCGACGACAAGCAGATCACTCTGCTTCAGACTTTCGCAGATCAAGCTGTCATCGCCATCGGCAACGTGCGTCTGTTCGAGCAGTTGAACGAATCGTTGGAGCGGCAGACGGCAACATCGGAGGTGCTGGAGATCATAAGCGCTTCATCGGGCGCATTGACTCCGGTGTTCGACAAAATGCTGGAGAACGCGACGCGAATTTGCGGCGCCGGCTTCGGCACCATGAATCTCTATGAGGACGGCGGCTTTCGCACGGTCGCACTGCACAACGCGCCGCAAGCTTATGTTGATACCCGGCTGTACCAGAGCATTCGTCCCCATCCGGCGAGCGGGCTCGGCACCGTCGAGAAAACTCATCAGACGGTTCACATCGACGATATCAGAACTCAGCCGCCCTACGTCGAAGGCAACCCGAACGTTCGCGCGCTTGCCGACCTTGCCGGCGCAAGGACGCTCGTCATCGTGCCGATGCTCAGGGAAGATGAGCTGATCGGGACCATCACGATCTTCCGCCAGGAAGTGAAACCCTTCACAGACAAGCAGATCGAGCTCGTGTCCAATTTCGCGCACCAGGGCGTGATCGCGATCGAGAATGCACGCCTGCTGAACGAGCTGCGCGAGCGCACAATGGAACTGTCGCAATCGCTCGAGGAATTGCGAAATGCGCAGGATCGGTTGATCCAGACCGAGAAGCTTGCCTCGCTCGGGCAACTCACCGCCGGCATTGCGCATGAGATCAAGAACCCGCTCAATTTCGTCAACAATTTCGCTGCGCTTTCCTCCGAACTCATCGACGAACTCGGCGACGCGCTGCGTTCGGCCGGGCTCGGCGAGGCAGCAAGGCTGGACATCGACGCGCTGATACACATGCTGCAAGGCAACCTGGAAAAGATCGTGCAGCACGGAACGCGCGCCGATTCCATCGTCAAGAATATGCTTCTGCACTCTCGCGAAGGGTCTGGCGAACGCCGCGCGGCCGATATCAACGCCATCCTCGAGGAAAGCCTCAACCTTGCTTATCACGGAGCGCGCGCCGAGAAAGCAGGCTTCAATATCACGCTTGAAAGGAACCTCGATCCGTCTGCGGGCGCGCTCGATCTGTATCCGCAGGAAATCACGCGGGTGTTCCTCAATCTCGTTTCAAACGGCTTCTACGCGGCGAGCAAACGAAAGGACGCCGCCGGCGACGGCTTCGAGCCAAGGCTGCGCGCGACGACCACAAACCTCGGCGGCGCCGTCGAGATCCGGATTCGCGACAATGGCGCCGGCATCCCGGCCGACGTGAGAGAGAAGATATTCAACCCATTCTTCACGACCAAGCCCGCAGGCGAAGGAACTGGCCTTGGCCTTTCAATCTGCCACGACATCATCGTGAAACAGCACGGCGGCAGCATCGAGGTCGATACCGAGCCCGGCGATTATACGGAGTTCATCATCAGGCTGCCGCGTAGGCTGGCGGCGCCATTGCAGACCGGAGGCAGAAGTTGAGCGTCTTCATAATGGTGGTTGACGACGAGCCCGATGTAGAGGTGCTGTTCCGCCAGCAGTTTCGGCGCGATCTGCGCTGCGGTCGTTTTCGCATGGAATTTGTACCGTCGGCACCGCTGGCGTTGCAGCGCGCGGCCGAGACAGAGGATGCAACCCTGATTCTGATCCTGTCCGACATCAACATGCCCGGAATGAGCGGGCTGGAGCTGCTGCCTATCGTGCGCTCGGCCCGCCCCGATGTACCGGTCATCATGATCACGGCCTATGGTGACGCCGAGACCAGGCGCAAGGCGCTGGCGAACGGCGCAGCCGACCTGTTGACCAAGCCAATCGACTTCGCGGCGCTTCGCCAGGAGATCGATGCGAGGCTTGAGCAGGTCGCATGACTGCAAGCATTGTTGATGACAACCGGAACGAGGCGAAGTGAAATTATCGTAGGCATCAATTCAAGCGAAACTAGGCATCCTGCGTCACTGCCCACTGCAAACACCGGAGGTCGAAAATGAAGACGCTCTTGGTCCCGCTTCAGAATATTCCGATGATGACATCCACGCTCGATGTCGCCGTACGCCTTGCGCAACGTACCGGCGCCTATATCGAAGGCTTTCCGCTCCGGTTCGGCATCCCGCAATATCTAGCCGCGGAATTGGCCACCGGTATTCTGTTAGATACGTATGAAGTGAAGAGCGAAGCCGAATTGAACGACATGCGCGACTTTTTCGAAGCATTCATGCTGAAGCACGATGTTCCTCGATCCCCTGCCGGATCGGGTCGACCGTGCTTCGGCTGGCTGGAGACCGCGCCTGAGGGCGAAGACTTTGTCGGAAGTTACGGGCGCGCCTTCGATCTGATCGTGATGGCAAGGTCTGACATTGATGCTGCGGGCCCCCACCGTCGCGCGATTGAGTCCGCGCTGTTCGAGAGCGGCAGGCCCGTTCTACTTGTGCCATCGAATGCACCGAGAAGCGTCGCAACAAACATCATGATCCACTGGAACGGCAGTACCGAGCAAGCTCGGGCCAACGCATTTGCCATGCCGTTGCTTCGTCTGGCCGAAAGAGTATCGGTCCTAACCGTCGTCGGCGGCCAAGCGGTACCAGGACCGTCTGCCGATCAGATCCTCCAGCAACTGCGGTACAATGACATTGCAGCGCAGGTGAGAACGGTTGAGCTGGAGAACCGCGATACCGGACAGGCAGTGCTCGATGCCTGCAGAGCTGAAGGCTGCGACCTCTTGATCAAGGGAGCCTTCACCCGCACCCGCTTGCGGCAAATGATATTCGGCGGGGCGACCAGCTATATCATGGAGCATGCGCAGCTGCCTGTCCTGATGGCTCATTAGAACGCGCGCCTCTCTTCAGATCATGCCGTCCTGCTCCTGTCTTGCCTGACGAGCCAAACCAGGGTTCGGTAAAGGCGCAACCCATTGATCCGGCTGGGGCCGGCTACTGTGCATGGGGTTGTTTTCGACATTTTTGATGCCGACGGTCCCGACAGCCATGAGGCTTGGGCGATCGTCCGCATCCGGCTGGGTTCAGGAAACGAATGGTGGGCGCACAAGGGATCGAACCTTGGACCTCTCCCGTGTGAACCACAATCCGTAGACCGGAGCCAACCAAATCCAGCCATAGTTGAGGTGTAAAAACTCCTTTGATCAGTGGTGGTTATGACCTTGTGCGGCCATAGGAGCCCATAGGTGACCTTGCTACATTTTGTATGCCCCCATTGTGCCCGCTGTGGATTTTCCCTTGGGGCACAAAAGCGGGGGGAGGTCTGAGATCCGGTTCTGTTTGGGTCCGTGGATCCTTTCTGCGCGGCACACCGCGAGGAGAAGGTCTGAGGGCCGGTTCTGTTCGAGGGCTGACTGCCCTTCTTGCGGGGCCCACCGGCCACAGAGAGAGGGAAGAAATCATGACGGAGCCGGCCAACCAGCTGACACTCACCGATGCGGTAATCCGCAACGCAACGCTGCCGCCGGGTAAGGCGCAGCATTATCTCCACGACGACAAGCTGCCCGGCCTCGCCTTGCGCATGCGTGCCACCGGCGGCCGGACCTGGGTCTACCTCTTCACCAAGCCGGGGGTGAGAGGGACCCAACGCAAGACCCTCGGCGCGTGGCCCAAATATAATGAGAAGGCCGCGCGCAAGGCCGCTACCATCGCCGCCGGCGAGGTGGTCAAGGGCTTGGACCCGAACGACGCGAAGCGCGAGGCGAGGCGGCAACAGGCAGCCGAGAAGCAACGCACCACGCTCGCGACCCTCATTGTTGGTCCCTACCAGACGTCCTTGACCGAACGTCAAGTCGTCAACTGGAAGCCAGCAATGTCGGCGCTGCGGCGCGGGCTCAAGGATCACGCCGAGAGCGGCGTGGGGGACCTGACGCGACGGCAGATCATGGCTGCGGTCGACAAGATCGCCAAGACCGGCAAGCGCGGTGCAGCCAAGGACTTACGCAAGCACGTGCATACCTTCCTCGAATGGTGCGTCGGCGAAGGTTACGTCGAGCACAACGTGCTCGCCGGTTATCGCGCGCCCAAGGAAACCCGCGCGCAGAGAGTCGGGCGCCGAACAAAGGGCCGCGCGCTGACCGATGAGGAAATCATCAAGGTCTGGGATGCATCCGGCAAGCTCGGAGCTTTCGGCCTCCTGGCACGCATGTGCCTGCTCGGTGGCCCGCGCCGCAGCGAGCCAACCATGATCGAGTGGCGCAAGCACATCATGGATGACCGTATCACTTTCGACGCGGCATGGACCAAGATGGGGCTGCACCACGATGTGCCGCGCACTCACTTGGTTGACGAGGTCCTCACGGCCGCGAAACATTTCCAGCGGGCAACCTCCGACTATGTCTTCCCGTCACCAAAGACCGGCGGCCAGATGTCCGGCTTCACCAAGATGGTCAACCGCCTGATCAAGGAAGCGAGCGTAGCCAAGTTCACCATGCATGACTTAAGGCGCAGCTTGCGCACCATCATGTCACGCTGTGGCTACGACAACGAAATCCAGCGTCTATGTGTTGGGCAAAAGCCTACCGGAATCGATCAGGTCTACAATCACGACGAACAGTGGATCATCCGCAAGATGGCGTTCGAAGCTGCTCATGACTACATTGCGGAGTTGGTCGGTGCGAAAAGGGTCGGCAAAATCGTGCGCCTTCAGCGGACGAATCCACTTGACCCGATCAAGGCAGAGCTCCTCGGCCGTCTCCATGAGCATTATGCGGCTGAGGCGCCTTAGTGGTCTTGTCGCACTTGGCCAGGTAGTCGCGCACCGCGTCGACACGATAGAGTGGCCGGCCATCGACGTAGCGCCATTTCAGCGGGTGGTTCGGATCACGCCGCCACTGCTCCAGTGCACCGGGCGTGCGCCGGATAACGGCGGCCGCCTCTAATGCCGTTAAATTTGAGCTGGCCGGCAGCGCATCGATATCGAACGTCGCGGGCGGTGGTACGCCACGATTCTTGCGACGTCGCTTTGTGGCCCGCGGCGTTTCCGTGCGATCTGGCGACCCCAACGCCTCAATCCCAGTCCTTTCGTTCTTGCCGCCCATTCCTTCGCACCGAACTGTTTAATCGGTCAATGGGATCGCAAGTCCCTACAGAAAAAAAGAAATCTAGAGCGCAGGTGCGGCTACTGGGTACTGTGGCGTGCGAATCGGACGAACGGCGCGTAGTCTCCTCGCTCACCGACCACTCGCAGATCGAGCGAATGGCAGCATCAAGGCTTGCGCATGAGAAGCAGCCGAAGCGCGCAACAGCGCATCTTGCGTCCGCAGTGTCCTTGGCAATTCGCCGCGCGATACCTACATAATCGCAATTGACCGTTCCGTACCCGATGCCTGTGCGGGTGATATTTAAGGGGGATACCAAATAGCCATGGGTACTTGGAATAGTGACCGCGCGACCAAACGGATCGACGCGAAGATCGATTCGTTGCCTCTCAAGGATATCGAGATCAAGGAATACGTCCGAGAAACCGACCTGTCGGGGTTGTCGGGCAGCACGGCCTACCGCGTCGACGGCGTCCATTTGTATGCCGACATCTTAAATTTGAAGGACATTCTGAACGTCACCGCGGTCGAGGGCGAGACCTGCCATAAGCGCACGCTCCGCTTCCTGAACATGCACTACCGCGCGGCACACCGCATCATCAGCGCCGTCGAATCGATCTTCGTCGATTTCCATAACCAGCGCCTTCACACCGTCTTCACCAAGCCATACGACGACGAAGCGAAGCGCGTTCATCGTGCCGTGGCGACGGCGCAGCTAATCATCGACGTTCTGGCGCGCACCGGTGAGGATGCCGGTCATCCGGCGGCCAAGGTCCGGGTCGGGATCGACACCGGCAGGGCTCTCGCGGTCAACAACGGAAGGCGGGGCCACCGGGAGCCGCTCTTTCTCGGAAGACCCGCCAACCATGCCGCCAAGCGTGCGGGCGGCGGCTACGCACAAGGAATCTACTTGACCAACGAGGCGCGCAAGGCAATCGGCTTCGCCGAAGCGCGTGATGTCGACAGGACGCCGCTGAGCGCCGAGGAAATCGCGAAGAGCCAGCAAGCGGCCAAACTCGATGTGACGGTCGACGGGATCGTCAAGGATTGGGCTGAGGATCTGAAGAACAGCCCGATCGGTGATTTCGTATTTTCAGGCCATACGCCTCCTTTTTCGACGTTGGATATCGAAACATTGTCGGTGAAGAATTCGCGCCGGCAGGATGCCGCCTCGATCTACGGCGACTTGGACGGCTTCACCGCCTATGTCGGAACCAACATGGGGACGGATGCCGGCGCAAAGCACGTCGTGCGCGCGCTGCACGTCCTTCGATCTGAACTGGACGCCGTGCTGCACGAGGACTTCCAGGGCCGAAAGATCAGGTTCATCGGCGACTGCATCCACGGCGTATTGGCCGAAGGCACCGCACAGACGACCGACGGGGTTGAAACCATCAGCAGCATGACCCTATGCGCGGCGGCGATGCGGAGCAGCTTCAACATCGCGCTGAAGCGTCTCAAGGACAAGGGGACCGATGCGTCCAGCCTGGGGCTCCAGATCGGCTTCGAGTACGGGCCGATTACGGTCACGCGCCTTGGCATGAAGGGCGGCCTCATCCGTTGCGCCGTCAGTCGAGGGATCCTGAACTCCGAGCAGGAGCAGGGCCGTTGCAAGGGCAATCAAACAGCCATAGGGACGAACGCTTATTCGAAAGCCAGTCACGGCGTACATGCGCTCTTTGGCGACATCCGCATCCGCGGCGACCTGGATTACGAGACGGCGGTTAACGGGATGGCCGGAAAGAACGACTCGGTCGCGCGGGCGATCAAGTCTGCTGCGGGAGCAAGCCTTCTGAAGCCAGCATCGTCTCCCGCAGCGCCGCTCAGCTTTCCCGACCGACCGGCAGGTCCGACGAAGCCGGGCGGCTTTGCGTGAGCTGGTATCTAACGGACGTCGCCCGATTCAGTGCCGAGCGCCAGGCGATCGAATGCCTGGCTCAAGAAGTCGACTGGTTCGCGGTAAAGACTTGGCGGCTGGATGATCGCCTTCGTTTGGTACTGGATGCTGAAATCGGAGCCGGAGGCCGAGTCTATCCCATCTACCTCCAATATCCCGACATGTTTCCGCATACCCCGCCGTCGGTGTTCCCGCGTGGGGATACTGCCAGATGGTCGGCACATCAATTCGGTGCCGGAGGTGAGCTCTGCCTCGAATACGGGCCGGACACATGGACGGCGAACAACAACGGCAGAGATCTGATAGAGAGCTGCTACAAGCTGCTCGCAACGGAGAATCCGGGGGGCGACGAGTTAGGAGACGCGCCGTCTCGTCACGTCGAAAGTCTCGGACAAAGCCTTCGCATCCGATACAGCCGCTATCTGCTAACACGCCCTTTTTGCGCCTTGCTCGGCCGACTACCTTTGCGCGTTCCGCTCGAAGTCAACCTTGTTTCGCTCTATCATAAAGAATCCGTCGTCCATGTGGTCGACAAGGTGCTGCTGGCTGATGGCACACAATGGACTGATCCCACCGTTCCGTCGCAATTGGGGTCCGAATATACCGAACGCCGTGTGCCGATATGCCGATGGGATGAGACCGATATCTTACCCTCGACAGAAAGCGTGGACAATTTCGACAGCGGGTTTGCTGCCGTCGGAAACGTGCTGGAAGCACGGTATGGTTTGATCGTGCGCGGCTCCGAGTTGTCGGTCTACTTCCTCAACAGAACAAAGAACTCAGTCGTGGACGTTGCCGTCATATCGCCTCTGCCGGACGCGACGCGTCTCGATGCCGCTCATTCGGTTCTCGCGGCAAAGAGGGTCGCGATAGTAGGATGCGGGTCCCTCGGCAGCAAGGCGGCGACCATGCTCGCGAGGTCCGGGGTCGGCGGTTTCGTGCTCGTCGACGATGACATTCTGCTTCCAGATAACTTGATCCGGAATGACCTCGATTGGCGGGACGCCGGAGTGCACAAGGTGCCGGCTCTCGCTCGACGTCTGCAGTTCGTGAATCCGTCGGTCGACGTCTTGCAATGGCGCGTGCCTCTTGGCGGGCAGGACGCGAACGAGAGCGCCGATGCCATGCTAAAAAAGATATCCGAATGTGACCTAATCCTCGATGCGACGGCGGATCCCAATGTGCTGAACCTCCTCTCGGCAGTGGCCGGGTTCGCGAAGAAACCCGTGGTCTGGGCGGAAGTATTCGGCGGCGGGTTCGGCGGCCTGATCGCCAGATATCGACCTGGGATCGAGCCGCCACCGCCATTCATGCGGCGCGCCATCGAGAACTGGTTCGGCGAAAAGGGATCCATGCCGAGGAGAACGCATCGGCCGTACGAAGCGATTGACACCAGCATCGACGTGCCCATGATCGCCGACGACGCGGACGTGTCCGTCATCGCAGCCCACGCTACCCGGTTCGCGATCGATCTGCTGATTGATCGCGCTCCATCCCTATTTCCCAACTCGGTCTACGCGATCGGTCTTGGCGCAGATTCGGTGTTTTCTCAGCCGTTCGAGACCTACCCGATCGATGTCGGTGCGCCGCCGCCGGAGCCCGAAATCATTGAGCTCTCCGACCAGGAAAAGGCCACGGAGATAGCCACCTTGCTCGAACTGCTGAAGGACAAGATCGGTGGAGCTGATTCTTCCCCGCAAGATAACTGACCTTTTGCGCTGTGAGCTGCGGGGGCGCCGCAACGAGATCGGCGGCGTGATGGTCGCAGAGCACGTGGGCGGCGAGACCTTCCGGATAGTCGAACTTTCGGTACAGAGGTCGGGAGGTACGGCGATGCATTTCGTCCGGGATCCGGAGCAGAGCAAAGCGTTTTTATCGGATTTCTTCGCTAGAACAGGCGGCGACTATCGTCGCTTCAACTATATCGGAGAGTGGCATTCCCACCCGGCGTTCGAGGTCGTGCCTAGCCGAAACGATATCCAAGCGATGTATCAGATCGTCGAAGACCCCGAGGTAGGCACGAATTTCGCCGTCCTCGTCATCGTCCGGCTGCTTCTTCGTAAGTCGTTGCAGATGTCGGCAACGTTGTTCCGGGCCGGTTTATCTCCAGAATCAGTCGTGATCTTGGTCGAAGGGAAGAAATCTGGATTCTTATCGCGATTGCGAGGTCTGTTGCCTCGCATCTTAACGATCGGACGGTGCTGATCACATGCCGGTTTCGGTCGATCGACGAGGGTTGCGTCGTTCCTCATTTCATACTGGACGGATTACCTGAAGCGTTTGCCCCCAAGCTCAGAGCGGGAGGCGCCGCGCAATGCCGACCCAGCCGGGATCATCACCTAGGTAAAGAAGGGTGTAGGCCGCGTCGTAGCGTTCACTTCTGAACGAGTGTTCGCGCGCCGGCTCGTCGAACCAGATGCCGCTCGGGTGATCGACACCGGTCCTAGCCTCCGGCGTGAACTGCTCCTGACCGACTGCCGATCCTAGTGGTAACTCTACCGGGCCTCGGCTGCTGCGGATGAATGCTCCGGTCGTCAGGGCCGGCTTGCTCGACCACGACCACTTGACGAAGCCGTCGACCGAGACCACGAGCAGCGCCCTTCGCTCCGTGTAGCGTAGCCAATGAAGGATGGCGGCGACCAGCGACACATCATACCGATCGGCGCAATTGCCTAAGATGTCGAAGTCCGGCTTGTCCTTCGGCGGCGCCTGCCGTCTGAAGTCGTCGAGAGGCATGAGGAGCCAGGAGGCAAACTCATTGGCCTCCCTTTCGATCTGCAGCTTGGTTCGTCCGTCGACGCCGGCTTCGCCTGAGTGGATCCCATCTGGGTATTTCTCTCGAGTGCAGAAGGTAGTGGCCGAATTCGTGCGCAATGGTGAACCTGCGGCGCCCCCGTGACTGGTCGGCGCCGAACACGATTCCCCATTTGGTCTTCGACTCGGACGGCACCAATGCGCCAGCGAAACCGTCGAGCTCTTCTGCAGCAACCTTGGTGATGGGATCCTCAGGGAAGAGGGAGCGCGACATCTCCATGGCAAGCGCTCCGATGTCGAACCGATATCGATCAGGTGGGTTCGCCAGATTTAGCATCTGGTTGAAATGGCTCGCCCAGCGTCGAGGTACCCACCCCCCAAAGTTCATGATCGACCTATTCGTCCAATGCCTTGGCCAGCTTCCGGAGCCGGGCACGCGCCTCCGGCGACATCGCCTGGTATTCGCGGAAGAAGGCCTTGTCCTCCGCCGATTCGAGATCCTCACCACCCAGCAGGTAGTCGATGGTCACGTCCAGAGCCCTTGCCAAGCCGGCTAATTTCTCGCCGGAAGGGCGTGGCAGCTCCCGATTCTCAAGCTCCCATAAGTAGGATTTGCTCAGGCCAGCCCGGTCGGCGAGCTGATCCAAAGTCAATTTCGCGTTTTTCCTCAGCGCCTTAATGCGATCGCGGACGGTGTCAGCCACGCAATTCGCCCTTGATTGTTCGGTGTAGCAGCATATCCCGTCCTTGACTCTCTACAACAGGTTCCTATGTTCGGAGTAGCAGTATTTCCTGTGGCGCGAAAGCGAATCGGCTGACGGCCCATCTGCGCGCTGGGAATGGTAAATTATGGTCTTTGCCCCTGATGTCGACCGGGTGCTCGAGCGGTTTCTCAAGCAGCATTGCCCGAAGCCGGACCTGATCCGGGCGGCTATCTTGCGCGAGCCGCTCTGCGGGATTCAGGAATATCTGCCTGATCAGGTGATCTGCCGCCGCGGGGATCGCGTCAGCGGTTGCTGGCTGGTTCTTGGCGGTCGGGTCGAAATCCGGGCAGGCGATAGGAGCGTCACCTTCCGCGGCGAAGATGAGATATTCGGTGAACAGGGTCTGTTGCATTTCCTTGCCGGTAAGAATGGCTCCCGGACGGCAGACGTCAAGGCGATCGGCCCAGTACGGCTGTTCTTCATCGATGCCGCCTTTCAGCAGCGCCTTACGGACCCCGAGAATACCATCTGGGTCCTGACGCTCGCCGACGTCGTTAACATGAAGCTGGCGCAAGCGACCGAAGGACGTTCGGAGCTCCGCAACTCGGTCGCCGAACAGGAACACCTTCTGCGGCGTTTCTCCGACGGCGATGCGCTCGGCCTCGTCAAGGTCGCAGCGGCTGGACAGAATCCGCCGATCCAGAATCGCAAGGCAGTCGTATTTTTCAGCGATATTGCCAATTTCAGCGTCTGGTCGGCCGGTAAGGATTCCGGCGAAGTCGCATCTCACCTTCACCGGCTCTGTTCGCTCCAGATCGATCTGATCCGGAAGGCTGGCGGGCAGATCGACAAGCTCATGGGCGATGGCGTGATGGCCTATTGGTTCATCGACACCACTGAGCGAGAGCGAATTGAGCCCGCCGCCGTCATCCGGTGCGCGACGACGATCGCTGAAGAGATCGGGCGCTACGTTACCGATAATCAGCTCGACGTCGGAATCCGCATCGGCTTGCACGCCGGCGACGTCGCGTTTGGCGATTTCGGGGCCGAGCAGAGGATTGCCGTGACCGTGCTCGGCGCGACCGTCAACATGGCGGCGAGGTACGAGCAGGCGAAAAGCGCCGAGCTTGGTCAGGTCCGAGTCAGCCCTGATCTTCGCGATCTTGCCCTCCGAGCGGGCATCGCCCCCGAAACGTTCCGAGGTCCTGTGAAAGCTAGCGTGAAGCATGGCGTCGAGCTCGACGTCTATTCGTTCTGAGGAGGTCGCCTATGTCGTGGAATGCGGACCGGGCTAAGACGAGAATCCGGGAACATTTGAAGACCGTGCCGGACGTAGACCGCAACATCGCGCTCGATTCCGCGCGGGCGCAGACAACGGTCCGGAAGAGCGGCTTGATCGGTCATCTTCCGATCCGCCAAGCCTTTCTCGTGGAGGGTGTTCACCTCTACGGCCAATTGCTGGACTTCGACGGTCTTGTCGCTGAGGGCGGCTCCGAAACGGAGGGCTCGCATCGCAGGCTCTTGCGATTCCTCAACATGCACTATCGCGTCTGGGACGCCGTCGTGGATAACGATGACGGCGACCGGGTCGATTACCACGGCGCCCGGCTCCACGCCGTCATCACGTCGCCAGCCGGAGACGCTGCGGCGCAGATCACCCGAGCTGTCGCTCTCGCGGGCAAGCTGTCGGAAGCTGCCGAACGGCTCGGCCAGGCGCATGGCTTTCCGTCCCGCATCCGCTTTGGGATCGATCATGGGCAGGTGCCTGGCCATGACGACCGGCCGCTCCCACGAGAAGGACACACTATTCCTCGGACGTCCCGCCAATCACGCGGCAAAGCTCGCCGCCGCGGAAGATGAGGCGGGCATCTTTCTGACCGAGACCGCACAGCAGCGGGCGCGGCCGGGTGCTGTCCGGAAGTCTGCCGGCCGGCCGGTGCTCGACGAGACCTACATCCGCGACGCGGTACGGAGCTTCGCGTTCGACAGCCTCGAGCGCAGGGTCGATGAGGTCGCTCAGGACGCCGT
Organism: Bradyrhizobium sp. SBR1B; assembly: GCF_014198205.1. Taxonomy (NCBI): domain Bacteria; kingdom Pseudomonadati; phylum Pseudomonadota; class Alphaproteobacteria; order Hyphomicrobiales; family Nitrobacteraceae; genus Bradyrhizobium; species Bradyrhizobium sp. SBR1B. Next base: position 30,696 of record NZ_JACIHC010000002.1, on the reverse strand, counting down.
CGAACCGATCTTCCGCTTCAAGCGGCCGGAACTGCCGCTCGCGAGCGTCAAGTTCGCGGATCTCTCGCCGGCGAACTCCGTGCGCATGGGCATGGCGTCGATCTTCGCCGACATCGACGGCTTCACCGACTTCGTCGACCAAGCCATCAAGGGCGGCGCCGTCGAAATCTCAAAGGCTGTGAGAACGGTCCATGTCATCCGCGAGGAGCTCAACTCGGTTTTGAACGACGACTTCGACGGCAAGCGCGTGAGGTTCGTAGGAGACTGTATCCAGGGCAGCGTGGCGCAAGGCGATCGGACCGACGACGGGCCCGGCTCCGTGCGCCAGGCCGTGTTGTGCGCCAACGGTATGCAATCGTCGTTCGACCTCTGCCTCGACGCGATGGCCTCCGATGCGGCGATCGGCCTGGCGATCGGCGTAGAATATGGTCCGACGCCGATGACCCGGCTGGGTTACCGCGGCCACGAGAGCGTCCGGTGCGTAGCCAGCCGGGCCACCATCAATGCCGAGCGCACGCAACAGAGCATCGAGGGTAGCGGAATCCGGCTGGGCGCCGTCGCCCAGCAGGTTGCCGACGCCGCGGTCCGACGAATCATCGCGACGGGACGGCTGATGTCGTTCGACACCGCGTCGGACCTTCTGGGCGCTCCGCAGTCCCCGGCCGTTCAGATCATGCGCAGCGAGCCGACGGCGCGGTCGCACACTGCACGTCCGAAGCGCTAATCTATCAGATGATGCCGGTAGCCCTCGACGCGATCGTCGACACCGTTCCGCCTTGGGCCGAACTCCGGCGGATCGGCGCTCGTGCAGCCGAAGTCGACGCCGTCCTCGTGCGAAGCAGTGGGGCTTTCACCCGGCTCTTCGAGCTTGAGGTCCAGCATCTCGCCGACGAGGTGTCGGTGTATGAGCGGGTCAGAGGCAAAATTCTCCCAAGGTGTTGTCCCGAGCGCCACATCAACGCCGACGGTTCGTTCTGCCTCGGTCTCCGGGCCGGCGAGGGGATTGACTCGGCCACCGCGGCAACCTGGTGGACGAAGCTTCACGCATTCCTGCTTTGCCAAGAGACTGCTGCCGAGGCCGGATTGTGGCCTCCCGGCTCCCAGCTATCCCATGGCGATGCTGGCGATATCGAGCTGCTCGCCGAGCAAGCCGCGGCCGAAGCCGGCGCCGGTGCGGCCTATCGCGACGCCGTTGAGTTCGACATCGGTCCCATTGCTGTGGGACTTTCCAAGATCAACAAGATGACTGGACGCTTGAGGAACGGTCGGAGCTCCTGCCTTTGCGGCCGAAAGCACCGGACGGGCAAACCGCTTCTCCGGCGGGAGTGCCACGGCCTTGGATGCCCCATAGAACTCGAGTTTAAACGACGTGCAGCGGTCGATTGGTTCTGGCGCTCGATGTCTAATCTGCCCTGTTGCGGCACCATGCTGGCATGCCCGCTGAAAGCCACTACTCCCTCGACCCTCTCCACCCTCGATAACTAGAAAGAGCTCGATCTGCCCGGCTTCGACTGGACTCCCTCCTTCGTCCTGCTCGGACCTTTCGACCGTCTCGCTCGGGGATTCGGACACTCTCCGTACGTGGGCCGAACGCGCCGCGCAGCCTGTCGGTGATGCTTGTACCTATCCCGATGACGTACTTCTGGTGTTGAGGTATGCCTGCGGAATCCGCGGCCGTTAAGAGCTCGGCAAGGCGCGATACGATGCTTGGGGACGTTCCAAGTGCCGTCCATGAATACGGCAGAGCCGTTTCATGTTGCGTTCCCTAGCAGCGGGACTATGACCGGTCGAAATCGGGCGATCGACAAAACCGATATTCAGAATGATCCGTTGGGCGCGAAATCCAGCCTATTCTACCTGAGCGAGAGCAGTACCCAAAGACCAACAATGAAGAGCTGAAGCAGCGCCAACTTGTCTGCATCTGGAGAAATGAATCCGCTTCGCGGTCAGGAAGAGCCCACTCTCACTCCGCTGTCGAGATTCTGTTCCAGTTGTTGATTTCGACGCGCGTCTTTATGGTCCGCACGACCAGCGCGGTAGCGAGCACGAACGGACCTATGAATTCAGGGAGAGTGAGCCTTTGATCCACAATTTCTAGGCGATTGGTCGATATGACAAGGCCAATGGCACCCAGGGTCAGGTATACGTAATCGAGTTCTTTGCTCCACTGCTCGCCACGCCATCGTGTCAGGTACGCCGCACCGCCCCTGATGAGTATTTCGCTTGCGATCACGAATAGCAGGACCGCATATACTGCGGTTGCGGCGATGAGATCAGAGTAGCGGATCTTCTCTTCGTGAGCGAAATCGATGAAGAAAAAGACTACGAGGCTGAAATATCCGGCCGCCATCAAGGCGTATGAACCTTCAGACAGCTCGTACCCTCGCTCTCGGAAGACCTTCGCGAAGTGGAAGTGCAGCAGGGGTATCAGGTTCGCTACGATGGCTAGAAGTGGAACACCTTGAAGGAATCGCATGGACATTCCTTGGTCATCTTCGATTGGCGGGTGAGATTGTATGGTGCGCACGGCGGCCTCGACCTCGGACGAGGTGCGGACCGGCCTCAAGGAGGCCAAGCAGATCAGTCCGGAGAATGATCGCAGGGTCCTCGAAAGCGGCGCCGAACCGACAATGGCTTCAAAGTCGTACCCGGCGGCGGGCGCACAGCCCGAGGTCCGTTCAGGATGACAAGAGCCTGAATTGAGCACGGCCAGTTCGACCTTACTTAAGATCCGACTGCTTTAGAACTCGATATCCCGATCATAGGTGAGTCGGATCCTCCTTCGGAGGTGAAGGCGCTTTCCCACGCGTTCCGCTGCACTGTTCAAAGGCAGCCTACGCAGCGATCTTGTCTTCCTTGTCTTCGCCGCGCATGACGATCTTCAGCGCGTCGACGGGCAAAGGGCGCTGCAGCGCCTTCGCCTCATCCCAGGGAGCGCGCATCCAGACGTCGCGCTCCTCCTCGGTGGTCAGGATCACTGGCATGGCCTTGGGGTGGATTGGCTGGACGACCGCATAGGGGGACGTCGTCAAGAAGCCGTAGACGAGGTGGGGGCCCGGGATCGGCTTGGAATTGGTGCCGCGGTCGCCCCTGAATTCGGTCCAGATGCCGGCGAAACAGAACAGCGGCCGGCTTTCCTCGAGCGCGAACCATACGACATCCTTCTTCTTTGTCTCAGGATTTGGCTCGGGTGCGTATTCAGCGAAGCTGTTCGCCGGCACGAGGCAGCGGTTCTCTGGTTTCAGCCAGCCGCGCCAATGCGGCGACGATGTATTACGAATGTTGGTTACCGGCGGCCCGCCGGTCTTCGGCGGGGGCGGCATGCCCCAGCGCATCAGCACCATCTCTTCGGCGTCGCCGGCATTGCGGATCACCCGTGCCGGATAGTCCGGAAACACGCCGGGCATCGGCGCCAGATTGCCGACATAGCGGTTCATGCGCCTGAACAGACCGGAGATCGCGGTTTGGTTCGTTGTGATCGAATAGAGATTGCACATTCAGGGCTCGCTCTCGGTCATTCGCATGAGCTGGATCGCCATCGGAGCCTGATCGTCCGCCACAAAGTAATACTTGTCCGGACGTTTCATCGTCAGCCTCAGCGCCTGCCGTCTAACCAGTGTAAGTCCGAAAGCGTCCCCGCGTGTAGGCGTGTGAAACGGCCTTCTTCAACTCCGAGATCTCCGATTCCAGGAAATTGTTCGCGACGATCAGCGCGCGAATGTCGCCGTCGCAAACGGCGATCGCCAGCTCGACGGCGGCGTCCAGCCCATCGTCCTCTTCGTTCGGTTTTGAGGCCGAGGACATGGCCTGATCCAGGTTGACCGTCGATGGTGTATGTTCTTATTTTGTTCTCATGGAGTCAAGCCGCCGTTTCAAGCCGCCCTGGACCTTGGTCCGGGAAAATTCCGAGTGCTATGTGGTCCGGGACGCCAACGGCGTGACCCTCGCGTGGCTGTATTGTCGCGATGACGCGCAGCGCTACAGCTTCGGGGTCGGCAAGCTTTCGTCGGATGAGGCACGTCGGATCGGCAAGGCGATCGCGCGCATTCCGGAATTCCTGATGCCGCGCCAAGGCTTCTATCCGCGTGGAGGCGGCCCGCGCTGGCGCGCCGACCGGCCATATCACGTGGCTCTGGAGGATCGCTATATCCGCGAGCACTGGGACGAGATCTACGCGCTCTGCAAGCTCAACAGCCTGCCGTTCAATGCAACTGGTGAAGTCATAAAGAGCGACGGCGTTTGGAAGGTCTATGAGTTTACTTGGCAGATGGATGCGTCCTGTTCTGGGACCGTTTCCAGGGCCGCTGGCTGCGCGGCACGGAGTTTCATTGTCCCGAGCAGCCTGAGAACCTGCCGGTGCTGAAGCCGCTTGAGAACTGGCCGAAATTCAATCCCCGCAATCTGCGGTAATCGGTGGTACCCAACGCCATGAACAAGTGTCGAGTCTTTATATTGATGCTCCTGCTGCTAACGAGTGCGGCTCTGGCCGACAATTTTGTCGGTCAGGCCAGCGTCATTGACGGCGACACGTTGGAGAAACGCGGATCCGCCTTTGGGGTGTGGATGCTCCGGAGAGCACTCAGCTATGTCGCGGTGAGGATAGTTTACAGTACCGCTGCGGTTCGAAGGTCGCGAACGACCTCGACGCTTACATTGCCCGGCGCCCAGTCAACTGTGTCCCGCTCAGCCTCGATCGGTATGGCCGCACGGTCGCGACGTGTTCGGTCGCGGGCAAGGATCTTGGGGAATGGCTTGTGCGCAACGGTCTCGCACTGGATTGGCCTCAATATTCAAAGGGCAAATATCACGAAGGTCAACGCGATGCTGAGCGCGCCGGCCAAGGCTTGTGGAAGGGCAGCTACGTCGAGCCGTGGCTCTATCGCGCATGCATCCGCGCCAGCCGAAACCCGTCCGCCTGTTCGGACGATGCAAATGCCCATGCTTGATGCGATCCATTGCGAGGCGTCAATCCACAAGGTGCGATGGTTGATCACCGCACTGGAGCGGGTGGGTCTAGCGCCGTTTGGGCGACTCACGCTACCCATCATTCCGAGCCACCTCACTGCACAATGGGAATGAAATGGTTGCAGCCAATCGTGAACTGCCGGCCTCTGGTTACGCACTTGAAGTGGACGGCCGACTCAAAGCCGAGTTTGCAACCAGAGACGGCGCCAGGGCGGGCGGAGAAGAACTAAAGAAACGTTTTCCCATGCTTCAGATCAGGATCTATGACGCGCAGACGGATGCGCGCGAGGACATCTAGATCTCCGACGGGCGAATTCTTTCGCTTGCGCGCGTGCGGCTTTCACCGCACCGGGCTCTCGTGAACCGAGCCGCTTTGCGTCTCGGCCGCCGTGCGGCTTCGATCCCTCGCGCAAAGAGATGCGGAGCTCCTCGCCGGGGGCACTCCGGAAAGGGGCTCGCCTGCGGCGATCGCTATCACTGCCACGTTCCCGGGTGCCGCTATTGAACCGGTCTCGTCGCTGCACTCGGACCCGCGTGCCCCTTCGGGGCGCTATGCTCACGCTCTCCGGGTGCCGTTTTCCGTTGAGGCGATGAGCCGTTGGCGCACGCCTGGTCGGGCCTGCGGCCCTCGGGCCCTCAAGGCCAAGTGCCATGAAGAAATCGGACGGAGGGAAAACCCGGCCAAGTAGAATGTGCATTATTTAAGCGCACGACGTGCATCGAATCGGCGGCCGGCATATTCTCCGGCAAAGTCGCCGATTCTCTCTTCAGTCGGCCAATTTCATGCAGCCGGGGGCTACGTCATGAAGGTTCTGCGATGGATCGAGCGGATTGCGCATTCGATCGGCCTCCTGCTTGCGATCGTGGCCATAGTCTGGATCGGGGTAATTATCGGTCGCCCTTCAGAGAAGAGCGGAAATCAGCCGAACTTCGTCGGCGCAGAGCAGCAGCAGAAGCGCCTCGCGATTTTTCTCGACGGCACATGGAATAGCATCAACAGCAATACGAACGTCTGGCGCATGCGCGCGCTTTGCGCCGCGAAAAGCAAGGATGGTAAACCTCAGCTCGTCTACTACGAGGTCGGGGTCAACGGTTTCCTGGGCGGTGTTTTCGGCCAGGGTCTCGATGAGAACATCCGCCTAGCTTACGAGTGGCTCATCGAGAACTACAACGATGGCGACGAAATCTTCATTTTCGGCTTCAGCCGTGGCGCGTTTACAGCCCGAAGCTTGGCTGGGTTGATCGCCATAGATGGCATCCTGAAGCAGGATCCCCCATCGGCGTGACCGAACTGTTTGATCGCTACAGGAAGGGTGACGAGGAGAGCATTTGGACGTTGAAGGAGAAGGAAGCGTCCGGAGACACCAGAGAGCTGACCGAGCAAGAAAAGTGGCTGCTCAAATACTCCCAGCCGGCCAAATTGAAAGTTGTCGGCGTGTGGGATACCGTTGGATCTGCGGCCTTGCGGCCGGAAATATTCCGGGCATTAGCCGTTCTCAGTTTGATTATCTGCAGACGGGATTACGCATCCACATTCTGAACGGCTATCACGCGCTTGCCGTCGATGAGCACCGCAACGACTTCGCTCCGACGCTGTGGGACGTTCGCCATCCGAAAGATCCGAACGCGATGATCGCGCAACCGCGTCCGCTCTTCGGTGTTGAGCAGCGCTGGTTTGTCGGTGCCCACGCAAATGTTGGGGGCGGCTATCAGACGGATCTGCTTGCTCAGGCTCCGCTGCGCTGGATGATGAAGAAAGCGGAATCTCAGGAGCTCTCGTTCCGATCGGAGGTCGATCTGGATGGAGATGCTGTGAAAGCACCGATTGCCGACTCCTACGCGTCGTTTGGCTCGGGATTGTTCGCCAAGATTTCTCCGCCTCTGTTCCGGACGATCGGCCGAGAACCGGATGTCCGGGAAGACGGAAGCCACATCAACGTCAACGAGACGATCGACGCGAGCGTGTTCCAGCGGTGGCGTGCTGATCCAGCCTATCGGCCGGCCAACCTCGTCGAGTGGGCGCAAAGCAAGAAAGTTGATCCTGCGCAATTGCAAGCTTCCTTGCGAGCTGACGACCCCAGCGTAAACGTGCCGGACCAATAGACTCGCGCGAAGTGCAGCTGCCTAACTTCAGGCCGGTTAAAGAGGAGGACCGCAAGTCGGATGTATCGGCGCCAGCGCTGAGGATCCAGACCGGCCTTCGTTGCCTTTGTATTGGCCGCGGTTTGCATCAGGATCAGCTTAGTTACCTCGCGATGGTTCTGGCGGACGCGCGCCTTTAGAAATCTACAGGCGGCTGGCCCTGTAGGCCTCAGCCCCGATCAGCTCAAAATCGCGGCTGTGCACTCGCCCATCGTTCTCTGGCAGTTACTCTTCAGTTTGTTGGACGCTTCGCGAGAACAGCCGGCCAGCGGCTGGGCGACGTTACATCTTGCAGCGTGTGCAGGCCGGCAGCAACCAGAACTCCGACCAAGAGTGCGTAGACGACAAAAAGAACGCCGCGGGTTTCTCGGTAGTTCTTCATCGCCTGTTCGATCGGCGTTTCAGCGATTTCTTCCCGCTCGCGAACGGAGATGTAACTGTAGAGACTTTGCAGCCAACTCCGCCGGGAGGAGGTCTGGCTTCGAAAAAAAGCGCTGTTGATCCGCCATTGCAACACAAATGACAAACAGATGAACGTTGCGGCAGTAAAATAGAACAAGGAAGAGATGAGAGGACTCGGTGCCTTGGTCGCGTCACCCAGGATTTTCAATATGAAAGGTGCCGCCGAGACAGCCAGGTCGCGCCAGAGCGTCGCTGCAAGATCTTGCGCGCGTTGCGCGACTTTTTGCGTCTCATCGATGACAGTCTTGCGGAGATCAGCAAGAGCCTTGAGCGTTTCGCGGCTGGATGATTGGACGTGCGCTTCATAGGCAGCCTTAGCCGCCTCAAGCGCCTGGTCCAATGTCGGGGCGAGATCTTGCTGGGGACGGCTCGCCCGGGCCAGTTCGCCGGAAAAGAGCAGATGGCGTGCTTCGATATCGCTTCCTGAAAGAAAGACCCAGTGCGCGGCGTCAGTCAGGTGAGAACGCGCCCCTGGCAGGGCAGGATCGTCGGCTTTAATGCGATAGATTGGAGGCGTCGCTGCAGCTTGCAACCAAACCTGACCGTCCTCGAGCCAAGCGCGGGAAACCAGACCGCCCAGCAATCGGCGGGCAGCAACCTTTTCCCAAGCTCGATATGCCGGTGATGGAGTTGCTGGCTGAGCGTCCAGAAGCCAGGGACTGAGATCGTTAACGATCTCACGATCGGGCACGAAGTCGCGGACATAACGACTTGGGTCGATGGAGCTCAGCAGGGACGCTGGAGGCGGAATCGGCTTCGCCAAATCCCACGAAATGACCTCTAGTCCCCGTGCATGAAATGCCTGACTGGAGGTTAAATCGGCGACCGCGAGGCGCGGGAGGACCCTCCGTTGCGTTAGGTATTGTGGAATGCCTGATTGGAAAACGAAGAAGGCACAAGCCTTGTCGGCTGGCTTTCCAAGCGTGATCACCACCTCTCGCGTCAAATCGAAGACGTCGCCCGGAACGAGATCGCCACCGAGTGCCGGATCATAAACTTGCAACGCCGAGAAGGGGGGCGGGATTTCGTCCGCGAATCCCAGCCAGGCCACCTGCGCTTTGGCGGACGGCAGCCGCCCTCGCAGTACAAGGGCATCAACACGCTCGTCCGCCGAAGCGCCGTTTGCAACTAGCTCACGAACGCACTCGACCAGATATGTTGAGCTCGAAGTCATCGAGTGTAATCTTGTCTTTAATAATGATCTCGCCCTTGTCGCGATCGACCGAAACGACTGACGGCATCAAACCGGCAGGAAAGGTCAGTTTCACTCCGCTCGCCGTCTCGACACGACGGTTCCTGGGCGCCGCAATCGCATTCTTTTGAAGCACAAAGGATTCACCCGCCATTCCTTCGCGCTTCAGTCGGCCACCACCGGGCTGTCATCAGGTAGCGGACCGAAAATGCTCTTCAGCCAGTTTTCGGCGTTTTCGCCGTCGAGGGACCCACCCGACTGGCTGGCATCGTAGAGGCGTTGCGCTAGATTTTTCATTGCCTCTTGCGGAAGTATGTCCTTGTGCTTTTGTGCAATATTACGGGTGAACTCGATGATTGCCTTGGTGAGCTCTTCTTCCGTCCGCTGACGCCGCACCAGCAGGAACTGCTCGAAATAAGCTGCAGGCCGCTGCGGATTCTGACGATCGATAACGCATATTTCGTCACCCTCTTTGCGCAGCTTGACGAGAGCGGCTTTCTGCAAGGCGTTCCGGTTCTGGACAAAAGTCCGCTCGATTTCGCCGAAGGTCGGTTTGGGCTTCCCGGAGCGCCCACGACTGACGTCGTAATCGTAGCTCAGAACCTTTTCATCCTCGAACTTCAAGAGTGCAAACAGCCTGCCGCTTGAACAGGACAACGAGAAGATCAGGAAAGCGCCGACGGCCGTGCTGCCACCATGAGCTCCGTTGAATGCAGTCGCCAGCTTCTCGCTTTCCTCCTGAAACGTGCTTTTATCGCGGCTAATACGCGCTAGTTGTGCCCGCACAGGGGCATCCTCCATAAATTCGTAACGGTTTCCGCTATTGACCGAGCGTACGCGACCTAGAAAAAATTGCGCGTGTTTGCTCGGATCGAAAGCTGCCAGCAGCTGAAAGTGTTCCTCCCCCGGGCCCACAATATGGAAGACGCTCTGATCAATGCGCAGGCTTTCGAGTTCCTGCTCCGTGAGGAAAGCCATAGATCAACCGTAGAACAAAAAGAGAACAAAGGCAATCGCCTTACTCAATCCAGTTACGATACATTGGATGAGCAAATCCTGCATTTTGCTAGAATGTCCGTTCAGATTCCGCGTCAGAACTGGCCTTCTCAGGTTGAAAGAGGCCGAGCTTGGTCTCTGAGTGTAGATAAAGTTTTCAGGATCGATGAGCTTTTTCATGGTGTTCAAGCTACCGGTCGGCCGTGAAGCCCTGGTCATGCGGCGTTGATCGAGCTTACGACCTGTCCGCTCCCGTTCCAGCTCGCTTGGTTGCCCGGATGTCTTGCTGCCGCTAGCACCTCGTTAACGAGGTAGGTGCGCGGCACATCGTGATGCAGCCCCATCTTGGTCTACGCTGCATCGAAGGTGATACGGTCATCCATGATGTGCTTCCGACTATGTCTTCCCGTCACCAAAGATCGGCGGCCAGATGTTCGGTTTCATCAAGATGGTCAACCGGCTGGTCAAGGAAGCGGCCCTCGCCAGGTTCACCATGCATGACTTAAGGCGCAGCTTGCCCACCATCATGTCACGGTGTGGCTACGACAACGAAATCCAGCGGCTGTGTGTCGGGCAAAGGCCAAGCGGAAATCGATCAGGTCTACAATCACGACGAACAATGGATCATCCGCAATATGGCGTTCCAAGCGGCTCACAACCACATTGCGGAGTGGGTCGGCGCGAAACGGGTCGGCAAGATCGTGCGCCTGTAACGGACGAACCCGGTTTAGGAAGCTCGGCTCGCCGAGCGCGAGATAACCAGATCCAAGTCGTCGTCCGGGACAGTCCCCGGCACACCCGCGATGTTCAGGTCGATCCCGAGCCTGGCGAAGGCCTTTAGCACCGTGCCGAGGCTCGGATTCTCCAGGCGGCCAGTCCTAAGTCGCTTATCGTCTTCAAAATCATAGGCGCTCGTCTCGGCCGGCGATTAACGTTGTAGCGATCTGAACGATTTCGCCGCTTTGGTTCCGGGTCTTGCCGCACGGGCCAATACTTGGGGACCTTTCTATGCCCCGCCTGAAAGAGGGTAACAGTGCACGTCCCGGTCTTCGCCAGGCGCGGCGGAACTCCAAAAGCATACAAAATGAGACCTTCGCGGCCTCGACAGAACGCGTGGAGCGAGAGTATACCGGAACATACTGTGAACAATTCTTCCGGTTGTAAATCTTGAATGTGCTCTCGACCTTGATACCTTACATCTTTTCATGGGTTTAAGGCCGACTTGATCAGCCCCTGGGATGTCGTCGCAAGGAGCGTGCAATCATTGTCTCTGTTCCGCCATTTGCATGACGATGCGTTCTTGGCCTTCTCGCGCGATCACAAGCACCTCTATGCCGCTTGTCTGCTCGATTTCCATGAGCGTTTTTTTTCGAGGGCGCCGGCATTTCCGACCCCACAGCAGGTCGTGCACGCCATCTACGACGTCATGCGTGCCAATCCCACTTTGTGGAGCGAAACCGATGATTTCGGCAGCCTGCCGGAAATGATTTCGGCCGGTCGCCGTCGCATTCGCAAGGCCGATGTCGCGCTCGCCTCCGAGAAGGGCGAAAAGGCGCTTGGCCTGGCACGGCAGCTCTATGCCCGGCTCCTCGCCTGGGGGTGGCTTGAGGAGGAGGAATATGGCCTGCGCGTCACCGTCGACATGGCCATGGGACCTCTCCTCGTCATCCAGCGGTTGGCGAGCCTCAACAAGGATCTCTCGCAACGGTTCGGCGGCCTGATCGTGCAGATACGCCTCAATCTCGAGGCCGTCGAAAAGCTCACGCCAGAGATCACCGACCGCAAGCAGCGCGAAGCTGCGCTCGCCGTCCGTGAGGCGCGCAATCAGGCCGACCAATTCACGAAAAGCCTGCGGGCCATTCTCGCTGATCTCAAGCGCATCAGGCGGACGGTGATGGAATCGAAGACCGTCGGCAGCCGCCTTGAGGCCTTCTTCGAGGAATTCGTCGATCAGCTCTTGCTGAGGGATTTCGAGTCCATCCTGACCGTCAACCATCCGTATCGGTTCCGCGACGACATCGTCGACCTCGCGCGACGGATCTCCTATACCCGGCAGACCATGCAGGTGCTGGCCGAGGAGTACGTCGCCGCCAGCATGGCGTCCGATGTCGAGGACGGACGAATGGCCGCTGCGGACGATCTGTTGGCGATCGAGAACATCTTCGAGCAGGTCGGCGAGATGTTCGACCGGATTGAGACCTTCCGGCGGCAACTGGAGGCCCGCGTCCGCAACACGATCAAGTACGCCGAGCGCGGCGCACATGGACTGGTCGGGCGCGCCGGCGACCTCGTTCGTCGTCTCGACGCGCTGCTCCGAGACGGACGTCATGAGCGCGCGAGCGTCGAGTGGAACGTCGAACCGCTTCGCTCGCCCTGGTCGGAGCACCATCAGGCACCGAGCCGCCAGCCGCGCCGGCCTGTCGAGGCGAGGGAGCTTTCAGGGCCGCCTTCAGATCCGCTCTATGAGCTGAGGAAGCAACTCCGGCTCGAATACATCGCGCGCATCGCGCCGCGCCCGGAGGACGTCCGAACGTTTCTCGAGGGTCAGGTCCCGCCGGCCGGAACGAAGGAGGCGCGCTTCTTCGAAATCGGGACGGTCGACGACTTCCTTGCGTTCGACTGCGCTCGCCGGTACGCCCTGACCGGCGAAGTGCCGCCCCAGATCGCCGGAAGCTTCGAACTGGAACCCTCGCCTGACACGCCGCCGCACGACAGCGAATGGTTGCGATGCGCGAATTTCGTGATCCGTCGTCGCGGTCTTGGCAGCGGCGGCCTTCACAGCGGCTTTGGCTAGGGGGCGGCGCATGCTTAGCGAATTCGAAAATATCGAGCGCTCGGCCGGCGCCGACAAGGCCGCCGATCTGCGCAAGGCGCTGCACTTCCTGCTGCGCCGGCAGTTCGTATTCGCGGGCGACCCCAGGACCGGCACCGTCTACAACACGATCATGGATGGCCGCTTCCGCGCCGCGGTCGACGGCTTTTTCGATACCTGCGGTTATCGCGTACACCGCGATCCGGAGGCGCAGTGGGCGGGTATCGTCGCCATGGACGAAGACGTGCCGCTGCCACGAATGAAATTGGACGAAACTATCGTGATGCTCGTCCTTGCCGCCTACTGGCAGCAGGAGATCAACGCGGGCGCAATGGAAGACCGCGCTGTCGTGGTCGCCACCCTGAACGATTTGTTCGACCGCTATCGGGAGATGGTGCAGCCCAACGGCGGCAGCGCCATTTCCAGTCAGCGCTTCCGCGACATTCTCAAGGAGGCGGCGCAGCGGAGCCTGGTCGAGATCGGTGACTTCGACAGCGAGCAGCAGGATTGCGAGGTCCGGATCCGACCTATGATTAAGCTGATCAGCGGTGGTGACGCCCTGCAGCGGCTGGAGCGATACGTCCGCAGCGAGGAAGTCCGCTTTCCGCAACGCGCGGGAGATCAGGCATGATGGAGCTGCGACATCTTGCGATGGTGAACTGGCACCTGTTCGAAGTCGCGGACATCGCGGTCGCCGGCCACATCGGCGTGCTGGGAGAGAATCGGTCGGGCAAGTCGACGATCCTGGACATGGCCCAGGTCGTTCTCACCGGCGGTAATCGGCGCTTTCTGCGCCTGAACGCGGTCGCGGGCGACAGCGGAAAGTCCCGCAGCGGATCCAAGCGCAGTGTCGTCGACTACTGCCTCGGTACGCTTGGCGAGGACCAGCGCTGCCGGGACGAGGCTCGAACCTACGTCGCGCTCGGGTTCGAGGATACCGACGGGGACCGCCCTCCCGTCACGATCGGCATGGCTCTCGAGGCGCGTAAATCCGACAGCAAGGAGACCGTGCTCGCGCTCTTCGTCGCCGTCGGTGCGGTCCTGACCGCGAAGGACTTCATCGAGCTGAGGGGCGCGCAGCAGTTCCCGGCGCAATGGGAGGACGTGCGTGCGGGAATCGTGTCGGCGGTGGGCGAGGCGAATTTCGTCAATCACCGGGACCGGGCCGGAGACTACGTGCGCGAATACATGCGTCATCTGGTGCCGCATGCGCCCTACGGCGAGCAAAACGCGAGCGCTTTGCAGAAGTCCATCGTGAACGCGATGACGCTGGACCACAATCAGACCGCCACCCAGTTCGTCCGGGACTACATCCTCGAGGATAGCCGCATCGGCATCAAGGAGCTGCGCGAGTCCATTCAGACCTACCGCAATATCAGCGAGACGATCCGCAAGATGCGGGAGAAGCTCGAGGCGCTGAAAGCGCTGCGGACGATCCTGGCGAGCCTCGAGGAGACCCTGGAGACCAGGTTCCGCGAGGAGTGGATCGCCAAGCGGGCCAATTGGCTTGCGGCAAGGGCGACCAATCGCGATCTGAGGATCAGACTGCGCAATGAGCAGGCTCAGCGCGCTGCCGCAACCGCTGAGCTCGCCGACATCGACGAGGACGTCAAGGCCATCGAGCAGGAGATCGATCGTCTCACGACGGCGATTGCCGAACACGACGCCAAGACGGGCCGGAAAGAACTGTCGCAGACCGCTGCGGTGGCCGAGCAGGCCGCGCAGCGCGCCCTCTCCGAGTTCAGGGATCGGGTCGAAAGCATCCGGCGGCTTCGGCCGCTGCTTGCGATGTACGGCTGCGGCTTCGACGTGCTCATTCCCGCCGTCGAGAGGCTCGTCGGCGAAGCCAAAACTGCGGACATCAGCGCCGTGTCCGACGGACTCTCAGCGGCCGAGCAGGCGTTGGTGTCGTCGGCTCCGGCATGGTCGGCCAAGGTCGACGAGGCGAGGCAGGCGATCATGGCCGAAGCGTCTCGATTGCGCGCCCAGCGGGGCGCACTGCTCGAACGCATCCAACAGCACGACACCGGAGGTGCGCGCGCGCACCTTGAGCCGGACACCGAACGGCTGTGCCAGAGGCTCCGCCAAAAGGGCATGGCGCCGCGGGTGCTCTGCGAACTAATCGAGGTCGCAGATCCCGAATGGGCGGGAGCCGCTGAGGCACTTCTCGGCCGCGATAGGGACGCGGTTTTCGTCGACAGGCCGCACATCGGTGCGGCGACCGCGATCTTCAAGGAGGGGCGCCGCGAGTTTCGCCGCACCTCGCTGGTCAGCCTCAACAAGCTGGAGCAGTTCAGGGCCAAGCCGGACCGCGGAACGTTTCCTTCGATCTTCCGTACCGATGATCCGGACGCGTTGTCGTTCATCATGCGGCGCTACGGCTCGGTTCGCCTTGCGGAGACGCTCGAACAATTCAACAAGCCGGGCAGGGCCATCATGAAGGACGGCCTATACGACGACGGCCTGGTGCGGACCCACCGTTCAGTCGATCCCTCGCAGCACAAGATCGGCAAGGCGGCCCAGGCGAACGCGCTGCGAGCGCTGCAGGACCAGGCGGACGCGCTTGAGGACGCGCTTGCGCAGAAGGCGAGGGAGGCTGAGGCGGCCGATGGCGCGTTCGCCGCCCTGAAGTCCCTTTGCGCCGAGGGGCGTGCCGGTTTGAGGGACTTGGCGATAGCTTTCTCCGCTGCACAGGTCGAAAAGACCGATGCACAGGCAAGGCTGTCGGCGCTGGACGGAGTTGGCGATGGAACTTCTATGGCGCGACGGAATGTGCGTCCAATGCAGCCGTGCACGAAACATCGGATGGGGATGACAACTCAGCTGACGCAATACATTGTCCTCGAAGAAGATGTCGCCCTCGAGAAGGAATTGGTCCCCGGAAAGGAGCGACTCGCGCGCTAACCAAAGCGAATAGGCGCTGCCAGTACGATCGAAAACTGGGGAATCGACGTACTTGATCGAAACACTGCCAAATCGGCAGCCACAGGCATTCTTGATCGCCTCTTTGCGATACCCGACGACAACAGTCACCTCTTCCACGCCCACACGGTTATGTAACGCGTTGTGCAGGATGGAAGTGCCTTGGACTTGGACGAGAGGTTTCGGACTTAAATCCGTTAGTGGCCGCAGGCGAGAGCCCACTCTAGCGGCAAGAATGAGCGCATGCTTAGGAGCATTCAAAGGCACTTCATTCGCTCTTTTAATCCCGAGTATCACACCTCAAGCATGCTGAATGCCTCCGTTCGCCCTTGCCGCGAACGTGTCAGACCATCTCGCTGATTGAAATCGAATGGCAAGAGTTGCGCATATACCGGCATCCGCATCTGTTTGAGCGTCCTCCAGCCGTAGCACCAGATGTTTTGCCGAGTCCAGAATGTGTGCAGGAGTTTACGTCGCAGCCCATTTGATGACACCGCAGCGAAACCGGCGAGAGGCGGGGCGCATTGGGCGGGTCTTGAGGAATCCAAACGTCAGGTGCCGGCCCTGCTTTGCCGCCTATCGAGACTGCAAATATCGCTTCTCTGATGCGGCGAGTTCATCATACCTCAAGAGATCGAATATCTCTGTGAGCGGGGAGATATGAGATTCAATGCCCGCAACGCTCTCTTGGGCTGCGATACTATCGCAGACACGTCGCATTGCAGCTGCGGCAGCTCGCATGGAGTGATTGGCCCAAATAACCGTAGAGATGCGCGCATCGCGATAGGCCGAGACCGGCGTTCGGTAGTATGTCGTCGGAACGATCACGACGGGAATCCGGTTGCTCCACTCGGCGGCGAACGAAAGCACCTCGTTCGCGCTACTCTTTCGCGAGTGTATCAGGATAGCATCCGCGCCCGCGTCGGCATAAGCGTGGGCACGGACGATAGCTTCGTTCAGACCGTGCCCGGCGATCAGCGCCTCGACCCTGGCGATCAGAATGAATGTGTCGCCGACTACATCCTTTACAGCACGCAGACGGCCGGAGAACTCATCAATATCGGCGAGCTGATGCCGCTCACCAACGAGAGAGTTTAGCTTCGGAAAGCAGCTGTCCTCAAGCGAGACACCCGCCGCGCCCACCTGACGAAGTTTGCGTGCGAGAAGTCGCGCATTGTTGAAATTGCCAAAGCCACCGTCGCCGTCAACGAGCACCGGTAGCTCAGTCGAATCAACGATGCGTTCAATGCTTTCGACCAGCTGGCTCCAAGAAGCTTCGTTAGCATCGCGAAAACCCAACGAACTGGCGATCGAGAAACCGGATGCCCAGAGCCCTTTGAAGCCCGATCGTGCGGCGATTCTAGCCGAAAGGCCATCATGCGCCTCCATCAAAAACGATAGCTCATGGTCCGAACAGACTTGGGCGCGAAGCCGTTCGACAGGCGATGACGGCGTGTATTCATGGCCTGCTGCGGGCCGAGCGGCTTGCGGTTGATACTGCAGGCACAATTCCTGAAAGCCATGCTTCGATTGACCAAAGTCGTTCATATCCTTTTGGGGTGACAGCGCTCAATGACCAGCTTTGGTAGTTTATCCGGGCGTAAATGGCTTGCATCATTGCCTAGGATTGACGCTAAACGGCTGAGCCGTCCTAGTTCATGAGCGTTGATCTCACTTGTCGGCGCGAGAAATGTTTAGTGAAGTCCAGTTCACACAGAGTTCCCTCCGATTGTCGGAATGCCGTTGTTGCGTTTACGACACATGGCGAGAGCTCCTCGATAGGGCCGGCTTGATGATGGCAGCTTTGCGAGAGTGAAGCCGCCAACTCCAACTAACTTGCTCTGATTCGGCGAGAGGTTTCCCTGCGGGAATGAATGGTATGGCATTTGCTGATGCCGTTCCTGTTCTCTCAAGCCCAGGAAAAACTCATGGCCGATGTCGAAGAGAAAGTAGTCGTGCTGTCGGAACGAGAAGTACAGTGTTTGCGATGGGTCGAGGAGGGAAAGTCATCCTGGTCGATCGGTGTCATCCTGAAAGTGAGCGAGAACACCGTCAACTTTCATATCAAGAATGCGATGCGAAAGCTCGAAACGGGCACCCGGACCCAGGCCGTCGTCAAAGCACGACGTCTGTGCCTTATTAAAGACGCCGACTTGCGGTTGCGCTAATAAGAACGTGGATTGCTGGGGCGAAATGCGAAGCATTTCGCACATTCGTCGGCCATCATAACGGTGAGGTCCAATGCTGACGAGCGAGTCCGCGTGGCGCCGCCAGCGTAAGACGCTCTTGAGGAGCTGGATGGTGAGCCGGGCCTCGATGTCTGCCTCCTGTTGCGAGCGCACTCATCGTAAGCGAGCCATCGGTTGAAGTCCGGTGATCACAGTGGCAGACGACTTAAAGTCATGGCCAGCCAAAGCGGCGTGGACGGGTTGGCGGGCGGGGCGGCAATGACAGTCGGCAGACGTCATTTCCAAAGTCCCCTGCTGGTAGACGTTGCTCGGACGGCACGGCTTGCACGTTTAGTCAGGTTCGGGTGATTCTCACGATGCATTATGCATTCCAACCTTGGAGCGGCGCTCTTCGCGTACCTACAATGGGCTGCTCGGGCTCTCGGATAATTTGGATAATGGGGCGGATACGAGTAACCGGTTGAAGTCGGCGGTCACTGCCCGTGCATTCAACTGTGCGGTGAACCGGTAGCCGCAGCAATTGAAGCAAAAGGAAACAGCGGCGTCCGGCTCAACACGGCAGGAGGCGAAATTTCATCGCGGCGGCGGGATTTGTGTCTTCGAATCTTACGGTGACACCTGGGAGCGACAAACGCGGCAGGATCGAGGCCGCAGCGTTTTTGCTGTTGCTCTTGATGGTGCGAAGACTTTTCGGTAGATCACAACAGTTCACTATGGAGGTGCCGAAGTGGCAATGGGTATTGTGAAGTGGTTCAATCCGACCAAGGGCTACGGATTCATTAGGCCCGAGGATGGTAGCGGGGATGTGTTCGTGCACCTGAGTGCCGTGGAAAAGGGCGGTTACACCACTCTGGAAGAGGGGGCTCGCGTAAGTTATGAGCTCAAGGCGGGCCGTTCCGGCAAGATGTCGGCTGAGGATCTAAGAGTAGGCTGATCCGAGCGTTTGGAATGAAGTGTTCGATCAGAGCTCAGTCTGTTTACAGCAGGCGAGGAAAGTTGTGAGCTAGGGGTTAGGCCTTCGGGACCACTACCATCTGAGCTGACACAACGAAGAGGGGGTGTGCACCCCGATATGGAGTTGCGTCACCGGTAGCGCTCGGCGTTTCGCGCGCGAAAAGCTCTGGCGTGCTTTGGTAGACAACTATGGCCAAGCGCAACGTCTCTTCTCCACGGCACTTTGCCTGGAAGAACGCGTCGGCACCGTGCTTTCGCTTCACGGCCGGCGCGCTTTCCCTGGCTGAATCGATTGCTGGCGATGCCTGCGAACGTCATCGTTTGGCAAACACTGCCTGAGGCACGGGCCATCCTCCCATGAAGTTCGGGATCATTCGCTAACAGACTTCCGCTGGCTGCAAAAAAAAGCGACTCGCCAGTTGCTACCTGCAGTCTCGCCCTTCGTGGGCTACAATGATCCTAACGCAATTGTCTGAACCAAGGCGTTGCCAAGCTTCTTGTGGGGCGGGACCCGCTAGCGCACGAGAATATTTCCAACTGCGTTCTGCTCTTCTCGTGATTGACCCTCAAGACCATTCCAACTCTCGCTTGTCGCCAACGCATCCGAGGCGAATAGTCTTGCCCGATGAACCCCGAGTCGGTAGTGTTTCACGGTCTGCGAGCTCCGGCCGATGTTCGACTGTTGACTGTTTTCCATTCATTATTGCGGCGGCGTTGCAGCGAACAGGGAATTCGCATGGCTTCGCGGTACTTAGCGACCGTTCGGCGAGCAATATCGACGCCCGAGGCGCGCAGGCGTTCCACGATGCTATCATCCGACAGGGGCGCAGACGGTTCTTCCGCATCGATCAGCCGCTTGATGCGGTGACGCACGGCTTCCGCGGAGTGCGCCTCGCCGCCGTCGGCCGAGGCGATAGAGGCCGTGAAAAAATATTTCAACTCGAATGTGCCGCGGTTTGTCGCCATGTATTTATTGGCGGTAACGCGAGAGACCGTGGATTCATGCATCTGGATGGCCTCGGCGACGTCCCTTAGATTCAGCGGTCTTAAGTGGGCCACACCATGGGTGAAGAAGCCGTCCTGCTGGTGCACGATCTCGGTCGCGACTTTCAGGATAGTGCGAGCGCGTTGATCGAGCGCGCGCACCAGCCAGGTGGCGTTTTGCAGCGCACTGGTGATAAAGGATTTGTCGCCCTCCTTGTCGATCTTCTTCGACAGCTCCGAATGGTATGTCTGGTTCACTAGGACATGGGGCAAGGTGTCGTTGTTGAGCTCGACATGCCAGCCGTCATCTGGTCCCAGGCGAACATAGACGTCGGGCACCATGGTCTGGAGCCGCGCCGATCCGAACTTCATGCCAGGCTTGGGATTGAGCCGCCTGATCTCGGTAATCATGTCGGCAATGTCTTCGTCATCGACGCCGCAGAGCTTGCGTAGGCTCTCGATGTCGCGCTTGGCGAGGAGGTCGATATGCTCGACGAGGGCCTGCATGGCGGGATCGTAGCGATCGAGCTCGCAGAGCTGGATCGCGAGGCACTCGCTCAAGTTACGCGCACAGACGCCTGGTGGATCGAACTTTTGCAGAACGGCAAGAACGCCCTCGACGTCCTCTTGCGTTGCGCCAAGCCGCTCGGCGGCGCCGCCAAGATCGGGCGGCAGATAGCCGGCCTGGTCGACGAGGTCGATCAAATACTGCCCGATCATCCGCTGCCTCGGTGCGGTGAAGGAGACAGAGAGTTGCTCGGCGAGATGACCCGACAACGTTGTCTCAGCAGCAACAAAATTTTCAAGATTGTAGTCGTCGTCACCGGAGGAGCCGCCGCCCCATTCGGTGTAGACGGTCGGCGCGGCGTCCTGAGCGTCGCGCGCGCCCGCTTCGGCCGGCTGTTCCGCGCTGACCTCACTGGCCACAGTTGGGGATTCAACGCCAGCTGCCTCGCCACTGGCGCGCTCCAGCAGAGGATTGCGTTCGAGCTCCTCTTCCACGAACGCCGTAACATCGAGATTGGACAACTGCAGCAGTTTGATGGCCTGCATCAATTGCGGTGACATGACCAACGATTGCGAATGCCGGTACTCTAATCTCTGCGCGAGCGACATGGAGCAAGAACCAATACTGAACTTAGCCGAGGTTCCTTCATCTAGTCAGGAGCTGATCCACGCGCATTGATGCCGCGCAAAAGCAGAGGCGACGTGGGACTTGACTGGGAAGAGGGCAGCTATGCCGTGGGATTTGAGGGCAATTGAAGCTGCTCCGGATGCTTGGGTCGTTCCAGCATGATGCGGATCGTCCCTTGTCCGAGCACTGCCGACCACCAGGCGCTGAATGCTTTTGGCACTTGTTCTGCCGGCGCTTTATCTCGTCCGACCTCGCTTCATCTTCGGTCCTGGTGGCTATGATGAACCAGGAATCCGGTCTTGGAAGGTCCTCATCTCATCCCACAGGTACTGACGGCAAATAGGCTCTTGCCTTTGCCACGGAATAAATTGTTGAAACGTTGTAGCCCGTTCCAGGCTTAGACCGGCCACGGCAGTGAGTACGTCTTCAGCTGCGTGAAGCCGCGCATCGCCTCGAGAACACCCTCCTTATAGCCCAGCCCCGATTGCTTGATCCCGCCGAAGGGCGTCATTTCGGTACGATAACCCGGGACTTCCCATACATTCACGCTTCCTACGTCGAGGCCATTGATTAGCCTTGTGATATGATCAATGCGGTTAGAGCAAACGCCCGCGGAAAGTCCAAACTTAGTAGCGTTCGCGATTGAAATGATTTCATCGATATCGTTTGGACAACGGATGATCGGCAGCACGGGCCCGAATGTTTCTTCAACAACAAGTTCGGAGGTCGTCCGAACACGATCCAGGAGCGTAGGTGGAAAAAATGCGCCGTCGGGTCGACTGCCGAGTAGCCGGACCGCACCATCATCAATCGCGCCGGCGACACGTCGAGCGATCAGTTGAGCGGCCTCTTGGCTGATCACGGTCCCGACGTCCACATTTGGATCGCTGGGGTCTCCGGTCACGAGTTGCCGCATATAATGGAGCGCGCGATCTGCAAAGTCGTCGGCGATGGTTTCGGCTACCAACGCCCGCTTGACGGCTGTGCATCGTTGACCCGAATTCTTGATTGCACCTTGCACGGCCAAATACGCCGCACGTTCGGGGTCGGCATCCTCGAGGACGATAATTGGGTCGTTCCCTCCGAGTTCAAGTATGAGTTTCCGGTATCCAGCTCGCTCGGCAATGTATCGCCCCACGCAAACCGACCCTGTAAATGTCACCAGCTCCGCATCCGGGTCGGTGAACATAGCATCTTCTAAGGAGTCTGGGGTCCCAGTCAGGGTTGAGAGCATCTCCTCAGGAAGTCCCTGCTCAAACAGTATTCTGCCAAGTGCCAGGGCGGTCAGTGGAGCTCGCTCGGATGGCTTTAGGACGACGCGATTATTTGTCGCTATGGCGGGAGCGAGTTTATGGCTGACAAGATTGAGAGGATGATTGAATGGCGTGATTGCGGAGATCACGCCGGCAAGAGGTCTGCGAATGGCAAAGATGCGACGTTCCTGAGGAGTTGTGCCGATGTCACATGGATAAATCTCCCCTTCGCTCTGGATCATTGCATGGGCGGCAAACGACCAGACGTCGCAGGCGCGTTTGGTCTCATGCAGGGCGTCTTTCAGGCAGAGGCCAGTCTCCGACGTAATGAGCCGAGCAAGCTGATCCTGATCTCGTCTAATCGCGCTTGCGGTTCCAAGGAGAATATCGGTCCGTTCGCGTCGGGTCAGTTTAGGCCGAGTTCGCGCGGCAGCCTGGAACGCTTTCCTGACATGTTCCGGTCGTGCCTGCGGCACCTTGCCTACAAGTATTCCCGTGAAAGGATTCTTTACCTCGATCGTCAAGTCCGAATGGGAAGACGAACCTGCTATGATCATCGGATGATAGTCTGCATCGAATTCAGGCATGCGATAGCTCAATCAGGATGTGACTGTCAGATTGTCGGAATGTGACCGCATCTTTGTCAGAAACAGATGCACGGGCGGCGAGCGACGCCGTGGTAGCGGTTGGTTGAAGGCCGGTCGGTTTTGAAGGGATAGCCATGTAAGGCAGGCGCAGGATGGCCAAAGTCGAACGTTGAGGCTTCCGGTGCATCAATGCTCCTTTTTATTGTGCTGGTGCCGGCTCGCTGCCGCCGTTGTGAAGCGCTCGCTGGAATGCCGTCTTGTTCTGAAGTGGCGAATATCGGGAGGTGACGCGCGGGAGCCGCGGCGGATGCTGCCGATTGACCTTGCAAACTATGAAATGAGGGCCACTTGTCCTCAAGGATTGCTCCGTGACAGCTATGAGATGATCTGATCCTTTGCAAAGGGTGGCGGTGCGATATCCGCAGGCGGAGGCGACGGCCTCGAGTGAAGATGTTCGTGACGTCGAGAGCTGGCCACCCGTTGAAACATCACATTCGTTGTCCAGCACCACGTGGATCAGATTGCTTGGGCTTTCATAGCCAATGGTGGATAGAGCCCCCATGTGCATCAGGACGCTGCCATCTCCATCTAGTGCCAGGACCGTTCTGGCAGGCGACGTAAGTGCGAGTCCGGCCGCGATCGCTCCGCAATGTCCCAGCGCGCCCTGGACATAGAAATTCAGCGGTCGATCCGAGACTCGGAACAGCTCGCGAGAGACAAATCCAGTCGTAGAAATAACGAGTGTATCCGGGTCGATCTGTCCGCAGATCGACCCGATGACCTCCCCGACAGTCAGGCTGTAGTCGATCGCGTTAGGCGGACATTTTGCTGGGTCGCAACTGGATAGCTGGCCGCTTCGAAATAGCAGCGCAAAGGGCGCGCCTTTGCAAAATAATTCGTCGCTCCGCGCAAGGGCGTGATCCACGCCGGAATCAGTTCCATCGAAGTCGCGCCACCCGATAGAGAGCAAGTCCAGGAGGGCTGTCGTCTTGGCTCCCATAATCGTGTGTTGTGGCTCATCCGCAGGCCCATCGGGGTGACCCCGGACGGATAGGAGGAGCAGGACCGGTAGTTCACTCACCAACAATAATGACGTCAGCGGGTTGATGATATTTCCGAAACCAGAGTTCTGCAGCGCCACGACTGCCCTGCGGCCTGACAGCACCGCGCCGGCGGCGAGAGCAACCGCACTGCCTTCATTGGCTGCAGGGATCGCCAAGAACCCCGGCTCACGAGCGGCTTCATCGAACAGATCCGCAAAGTTTGAACAGGGGACGCCGGAGAAGAGGCTGTACCCAGCCGTCCGCAGCTTTGACAATAGAACGGTGGTCTCAATCGGCATGTCGCACTCACGAATTGAGGAAGCGCAGCGGCAGGCTCAAAAGCCCCTTGCGCCTCTCGAATTTCAGGCCGCCTTTCGAGCGACAACCAAGCTGCGGTTGCAGATGGATTTTTGGTACTCGACCTGCTGGAAGCCTGTGTCCTCAAGCGTCCTGCGCATGTCCTCGAAGCTGTAACAGCAGCCTTCGTATCCTGTCGTAAGCAGCACCGAGTATTCTGCTTCAGCAGGGGGAGACGGATAGCCTCCGCGGTCGTCCGGGTGGCAGCTGAAAATCGCCACGCGCCCGCCGGCCGAAAGAGCGTCGTGAGACTTGCTCAGGAGAAGACGAACCTTGTCCGCCCCCCAATTGTGGAGAACGTGTGAATAAAGATGAAGGGTTGCCTCTCTGGGCAGCGGATCAGCGAACATATCTCCAGCTATGACTTGGACGCGATCTGGGTAAAGATTTCGATCCGTGAGGCATCTGCGCGCAAGCTCATCAACGGGCGGCCGTTCCAAAATAATTGCTGTGAGAGCGGGATAGCGCATCAGCAAATAAGCGGAATACACGCCAGATCCGCCGCCCACGTCGAGGACGGACGTGTCATCCGTGCAATCAAGAAGAGTTGCGAGGTGTGGAGCAAAAATCCGCCCCCGCTCCTCCATCCCGCGTGTATTCAGGTCGGCGAACTCGTCGGTCTGCATCAGGGCGTCCCAGCTCTTTGTCACCCCGCGTTCAACGTGCCAGGTGTCAGCGCCTCCATCTCGTAAAATCTCGTAAAGCTCCCGAACAGAAGGCTTATACTTCATGGTTGCGATATACGATGCAACGCTATCAGGGGATTTGCCGCTGAGGTACCGAATGGACGCGGCGGTGGCGTGAAGTCGGCCGGCTTCGTTGGTGATGAGGCCCCACGATTGAAAGAGGCGGAGCATGGTCCGCATCGGACGCTCCCGAAGGGCAAAATGGACCCGAAGTTCCTCCTCTGTCGCCGGGTGACCATCAAGGTAGGTGAAAAAATCAAGCCACGACACAGCCGTAATATAGAGATCCGCCGCGTACGAGCTGTCGCGCCACTTGATGATCTGCGCAATGTCGGGTGCGCAAACAGGGCCATCGGGCCCGCCTCGAGATATTGACGCGGCGCTAGATGATAGTACAGGCGGTTGCATGGTCCAATGTCCCTCTCAGATTAAAGCGCGTTCAGGGCAGGCGACGTCGCACATCGGCCGGCAAATCTCACGCCTTGAGGGAGCCGGGCCACACTAAAAGACCCTGAAGGCGCGGTAACGTAGAGCGGGCCTATCGGCGGCCCGATTCCCAGAAGTAATTTCAGCCACCCCTGAGGCGGCGTGCTCGGCGAATCCGCGTCCGGGTCATCATACGCTACCATGGCGGGGAGACTCTGTTGCATTCGACTGCTGACGCCGCGCTAGCGCGCGCCCCGTCTGCAGTGACACACGTTTTTCTACTGCATCAATTGCGAGCGCTGGTAGTTGACTAGAAATAAGGGAGCGGGGCGCCGCCACGGACGCAGAGTTTTGCTAGATTTGCCTATTGGATCTTGTTCGGCAGGCAGCTGGGCGCAAGCGGACGCTTTGTCTCATTCCGCACATTTTGTGATCGGTGCTTCAATGCGCTTATTTGCCTCGAACGAGACGCAAAGTCTTTCTAGCCCTTGTCTCGCAGCATGAATTTCGCGTAGGACGCGATTGGTACGATTGTTGCTGCACTAACCGCGCTTCCTCTACGAGAGCGAAAAGAGCGCATACGGCCTTGTCTGCATCTAGCTGTTCCTACATTCTGCACAAGTTCGCCAATTCACCCCGCCGGAAACAGGCAAGCACGGGCCAGTTAATGGCATTTTGCCTCTTCGAGCCGGATGTTGAGTGTCCCAGTCATTGTCGCTCGGGTCCTCGGGATGTCCGTCGTGCTCAGGCGAGGGTCCGAGTACCGGCTAAAGAACAGGCCCTCGATCGCTATACCATGGCGGATGGAGTACCCACGGCCTGCTAGGCGGCTCGCTCGCCGAGATGAGGATTCCGCAAACGATTTTGGCGCAAGGATGGATAGCAGAAGGACACAATCGCCGGGGGTTTTGTCGCATTTGAGGGTGATCGAGATCGGCAGCTCGGATGCCAGCAGCTATTGCGCTCGATTGTTCGCTGACTTCGCGGCAGACGTTCAGAAAATCGAGCCGCCAGGCGGAGTTCCAATGCGCCGTACTGCGCCACTCACTCCCAAGGGCCACAGTGCGTGGTTCGCATTTCTCAATTACAACAAATCGAGCACCATTATCGATCCCGCTAATGCGGGCGCGGTCGCAAGGCTAACTGCACTGATCGAGGAATGCGACATCTTGATCGATGGTCGGGATGTTGATTGCGCGAACTGCCCGCCCATTGATGTCGCTGCGATCCGTGACCGCCACTCCGGCTTGATCTACGTTGAGGCGAGCTGGTTCGGACGAGGGGGGCCTTATGCAGACTTTGCGGCGACGGATTCGACTGTCCGTGCGCTCGCTGGGCTCATCAAGCTGGTTGGGCCGGCAGAAGGACCGCCTTCGCACGCTCCGGATTTCCAGACCGGTATTCTTGCCGGCCTATGGGGGTTTATAGCCGCGGCGTCTTCGGTGATTGCTCGAATGCAGGGCGAGCCCGGCCGCAGCTGGTCACTCAGCGTCTTCGAGTCGAGCCTTGCTCTCAGCGAATACCTCATCTTCGAGGCAGCGGCGCGTGGCGAGGTCGTTCGCCGTATGGGCATCAATCGATTCTGGCCGATCTTTCCGGGAGGTATTTACGAAACAAAAGAAGGATGGCTCGGTGTTACGATTTTCACTCCCGCTCAGTGGAGAGCGTTTTGCGACATGCTCGACCTTTCCGAACTTGGAGGCAATCCTGATCTCCTCCTCGGCAGCGATCGTCTGCATGACGCCGAGCAGATCGAACAACAGATCATACCGAGATTGAAGACGCGGACAGCTCAACAGTGGTTAAGGGAGGGGCTCAAACGTAAGATTCCTGTCGTGACCGTCCCCCAAATGTCTGGCCTTGTCAAAGACACCGAGAGGAGAGCACGCGGCGCGATCGTGCCTGTTTTCTTTGACGAAGAAGAAGGCTTGACAGCCGGATCGATGCAACGCTTGACGCAAACTCCGCCGCGCCGAGGTGGCAGGGTTCCGCTACCTGGCGAGCAGCAAGCCACCGCGAAGGTGGAGAGGCGTCTGCCTCTACCTTCAGCGGACTGCGCTGATGCGGGACGGCCGCCGTTGGCCGGGGTTCGGGTGATAGACTTCTCGATGGGCTGGTCAGGACCCTTGTGTACGCGCATCCTGGCCGATCTTGGTGCGGACGTCATCAAAATCGAGGCCATCCAATATCCGGATTGGTGGCGGGGCGTAGACAAGCGGCCAGCTTTCATCGAGCACAAAATGTACGAGCGGGCGCCATGCTTCTGCATCGTGAACCGTAACAAACGCGGCATGACACTCGACCTGACGCGGCCGCGAGGTCTTGCTCTTGCTAAACGGCTTTTGGCGGATGCGGATATTGTCGTCGATAATTATTCAGTCGATGTCCTGCCGAAGCTCGGACTAGGCCTCGATGTGCTGCGATCCCTCAATCCTCGATTGGTCAAGCTGTCGATGTCCGCATTTGGCGTGAATAGTATTCATCGCGATTGTCGGGCGTACGGCTCGACTCTCGAACAAGGGTCGGGCCTGCCGGGTGTCGTCGGAAAGTCCGATATGCCTCCGGTGATGAGCCATGTTGCCTTCGGGGATGCTGTCGGGGGCTTGAACGGCTGCGCGGCAGTTCTGATTGCGCTGATTTATGCTCGTGATGCCAGGCAAGGACAACATATTGATCTTTCCCAGACCGAATGCATGCTGCCATTTACCGCGCCATGGCTCACCATGCACTCGATCGACCGAATGCCGCCGAAAAGGTACGGCAATCGACATCCGCAATTCGTGCCTCACGGCTGTTTTCGATGCGCGGGCGAGGATAACTGGCTTATAGTAGCCGCCACCGACAATGAAATGTGGCAGAGGCTTGCCAGTCTTATTGGTCGACGAGACTGGGCGATGGACGCATCGCTTAATTCTGCAGAAGCCCGCCGAAGCATTGAGAGCGATATCGAGAACGCAATCGAAGCCTGGACGCGGACCCGGAATGCAGATCAGGCGATGCTCGAATTGCAGAGGGTCAAGGTTGCGTCCGGCGTAGCTCGGCATCCAATCGACCTGCTCCAGGATCCCCATCTAAGGTCGCGCGCATTTCTACAAAACCTCGAGCGGCCCTTCATAGGCGCGCATCTACAGCCATCAATGCCGATCCGCGAAGGGGAGGATCCCTATACGCTTCGTGCGGCGGCACCGACGCTGGGGCAGCACAATAGCGAGATCCTGACGGGCCTTCTCAAGCTCTCCGATAGCGATGTTGCTGAGCTCGCGAGAGAAGGCATCATCGGCACGACAATGCTTTGCGAGGGTCGTTAGAGGCAAATCAGTGCCCGGCACAGTGATTGTGTCCGGAAGCGGCTGTCTTGTGGTGACCGCGGCCGCGATCTTGCGTCCCGAAAGCCCTGACGAGATTACGGAAGGGTCCACATGGACGGCGTGAAAAGTATCGGTGACATGGTCTAACCCCGCCTGGGCCGAGGTCCGACCCTTTCGCAGCGCTTCAAGTGAGCAGCCGTCGAACCCTTGAAACACACACCTAAGCGAGCGTGCCAATATGTTACATCGATCAGGTCCAAACCGGGTTATCATCGTGCTTTTTGGGGGGCTTCGACCCGATCTTATCAGTCCATCGCGGACTCCAAACCTGAATAAACTGAGGCGCCGCGGTACTATGCTAGCGCGGCAGCGCACCATCTATCCCAGCGAGACCCGGGTTTCACTGACGAGCCTGATCACCGGCGCGACGCCGGATCGTCATGGCATTGTCGGCAACAGGTTTCTCGACCGCGTGGCCGCAGCCCCGCGCTTGATCGATACGAGCGACGACCGCCTGGTCGAGGACCTCGATGCCGCGAGCTGCGGCCACCTCGTCGGCGTGCCGTCGCTAGGCGAGATTCTCGCGGCGAACGGCAAGAGCTTTGCGGTTCTCGCCTCCAATTCGGCCGGAGCAACGCGCATGCTGAACCATAAGGCTCGATCCCTGAGCCAAGTGACGCTGTCGGGTCATTTTGCTCGTGTCTCAACGTCGCCCCCAACGCTCGAAAGAGTGGAGGCGCGGCTTGGGCCGACGCCTGCGCCGGCGCCTCACGGTACCCCGGATCTTTCCGCTCAAGCCTTTCTAACATCGGCCTTGCTTGACGAGGTCTGGCCTCAAATTCAGCCCGACGTCGCAATTCTCTCCTTCGGCGAGCCCGACACCACCTCGCATTATTGCGGAATCGGCGCGACACGGACTCTGGAGGTGATCGGCTTTCTCGACCGCCAATTCGGCCGCGTGCTTGACTGGTGGGAATCTGAAGGCGCACCGCAAGGCGTGCATCTCATCGTAGCATCCGAGCATGGCCATGTGACGGTGCACGCGCAGGCCGATCTCTTGGACACGCTGAATGCCACTGGGATTCGTTGTGGTCAGGTGCCAGGACCGGGCATCGACGCGGTCGTCATAGGGGGGCAGGTTGGCGCCATTTACTTGAAGGAGCCGTCCGACGGCGCCATCCGCCGCTTGGTAGCCGCAATGATGGAACGGCCTTGGTGCGGACCGGTGTTTACGTGCGCGAGAAGCGGGGAGGATGGAATCGCCCCAGGCAGCCTTGCCCGTCATCTGGTCTTCGCCGATCATCCCCGGGCGGCTGACATATTGTTTTCCTTTCGGGGGGACGATAGTCGCGATCCCTTTGGCTATCCAGGGCGCTGCTGGAGCCCACATTGGCCTGTTGGGCTCGGTGTGCACGGCGGGCTGCACGCCAAGGAAATGTCCTCACTGGGCATCCTAGCGGGCCCATTGATCAGAAGCGGCGTGAAATCTCATGTGCCTTCGGGTATCTGCGACTTTGCGCCGACCGTGCTCAGCCTGCTTGGCATTTCCCGGCCGTCCACCATGACAGGCCGCGTGCTAGCGGAGGCCCTTATTTTCGGTGCGAAGGATCCTCCAGCCATCGAGACAGTTCATAAAGCGAGAGCCGGTGAATACCAGCAGGAGCTGCGCCGCGTGCAGGTCGGCTCGACGGTCTACATCGATTCGGCGGATGCTTCTTCATCCCCTCATCTCAATTGATCGTACGCGAAGGTCGATAGACCCGTGAAAGAACGCTGCTGATCTACCTGGCCCTGTCTTCCGTCTGATGACAGCAACTGCCAGCGTCAAGCAGAGCGGGCGGCTGAGATTGTCTGATTTTGTTATGCAAGGTCGTGCTCCCAGCAATGCAGTCGGAATTGAACCAAGAAAACCGTGCCGTTCCGTTTCTCGAGCAAGCCAGCGCAACCGGGCTATTGTGGGGTTCCCAGTTTCCGGCGGCCATAGCCGGCACGGAGCGTAATGAGTTGGCCTAGCTCTTGCTCCGGTACTAACCAAAGCCTGTATCGATCCAATCGGTGAGGCTTGCAAAGGAGGGCGATCTAAGATGCGCAAGTGCCTCGGCCCTCAGATGATTCAAAGTGCCCTGCACCGGAGCCTGCGGCGATGGGATGGGCTCGGCAATTGTTGCGAGCTCAAACTCGTCGCTGACTAGGGTCTGTTTGGATTCAGGATTCTCATTCCCGCTTGATTGTGATTCAAGCTTGGAATGAACCGATTCGTTTTGACTGATGCCCAATGGGCGA